>PKTF01000328.1:5000-35158 GCA_002869275.1 Ignavibacteria bacterium
ACCTGCACCCGCACCCGGTCGCCGAGACGATACACCGCGCCGCTGCGCTCACCCACCAGCTGCATGCGTGCTGCGTCGTATTCGAAGTAGTCGTCCATGCTGCGGACGTGTACGAGTCCCTCCACCAGCGTGGGCATGATTTCCACGTACAGGCCGTACCTCTTGACTCCGCTGATCACCGCATCAAATTCGTCTCCCTCGTGACGCTTCATGTATTCTACCTGCTTGATCTTGATCGATGCGCGCTCGGCTTCCACGGCGACGCGCTCGCGAATGCTGCTCTGCCTCGCGATGTCAGACAGCTTGCGCTGCGAGGGACGCGATCCCTTCCCCTCACCGAAGTACATGTGCAGCAGTCGATGCACGACGAGGTCAGGATATCGTCGGATCGGCGAAGTGAAATGCGTGTAGTGACGAAAGCCAAGGCCGAAATGCCCGATGTTCTCTTCGCTGTATACCGCCTTCGCCATCGAACGGATCGTGACATCCTGCACGACGTCTTCTTCGGGACGCCCGCGTACGACCTCGAGCATTTTCTGAAACGATTTCGAGGATGATGGATCGAGTTGCACCGACACGTCGAGATGCTGGAGAAATCCGATCAGCTCGCGCACTTTCTCCGGATCTGGCTTGTCATGTACCCGGTAGATGAACGGCAACGCCCCCTCTTTCCGCTTCTCCGCGATCGCCTGCGTCACAGCGCGGTTGGCAATGAGCATGAATTCCTCGATCATACGCATGCTCATCAATCGCTTCTTGGGAACGATATCCACCGGATAACCGGTGTTGTCGAGTACAAATTTTACTTCAGGCACGGCAAAGTCCACCGAACCTTCACGGAAACGTTTTTTCATGAGTACCTGTGCCAGCTTCTGCATCTGCGCCAGCGTGTCGCCGTGCGGACCGCTGCCGCCGTCGAGAATGTCCTGTACCTGCTCATAGGTAAAGCGCTTGCGAGAACGGATGACAGACTTGACGATCTCCCGTTCAAGCAGCGCCCCTCGGGGGGTAATCGTCATCAGGACGGAATACGTGAGACGGTCCTTCCCCTCCTTGAGGCTGCAGAGATGGTTGGACAGCCGCTCAGGGAGCATCGGAAACACGCCGTCGACGAGATACACGCTGGTGCCTCGCCGCAGCGCCTCCGCATCAAGGGCCGTGCCTTCACGCACGAAATGGCTGACATCGGCGATGTGCACAGAGAGGAGGTAATTCCCCTTTTCGTCCATCCCGAGCGAAACCGCATCATCATAGTCGCGCGCGTCTTCGGGATCGATGGTGAATGTTTCCTCATCACGGAGATCAAGACGGCGCTCGATTTCCGCGGCCGGAATCTCCGCTGCCAGCTGATGTGCTTCGGCGTCGACCGCTTCGGGGAACTCGAGGCTCAGTCCGTAGCGCCGCGCAAGGGCGAGCATTTCCACTTCCGCCCTCCCCTGGCGACCGAGAACTTCCACGATTTCGCCCTCGAGGCCTACATGCCGCCGGTTCTCCGCCAGCAGACGCACCACGACCTTGTCGCCGTCGCGTGCTTCACCGAGATTGCGCTTCGATATCGCGATATCGCTGTCAATATCCCTGTCGTCCGCCTCGACATAAAAAAGCTTTCTGAGCTGTTTGAGCGTACCCACCGCAGTGCGGTCTGCAGGCGCAGCGGTTTCTTCCTCGCTGCGGCGCATCATCCACCGACTGCCCTTGAGACGCGCGATGGTATCTTCCTCCTGCAGTTCGCGAAGAACCGTCTTGAGCTGCTGATACTGCGCCCCCTGTTTCGGCACATCCAGGTGACGTGCCAGTTCCTTTGTCTTGAACGCCCGGCCCGCTTCTTTTTCGAGGAAGGCCAGGAGTCTGTTGCGTAATGTGTTTGTCATGTTAAAATGAGAATCGTTGCAGAATTTTGAGTTCCCAGATGGAGTATTCCTGCGACTGCACGGTCGCCTGATAATACTCATCGAAGGTTTCGCGCGAGAGCTGTACGGCGAGGTTGGTCCAGGGAATGCCCAGCATCTTGCTGAGCGGAAATTCGACGGAGACATCGGCGCCTTCGGGATTATTGATCCTGCCGTCATATTTGATGATGGCACGTCCGATCTTTCCCGTCACCTTGACCCGGGAATACTCGGTTCCCACATGCGCGAAATCCACACGCTTGATGAGTGCCCCCACCCCGAGCTCGTTTACCATGCGTGTGGCAGCCGTTGAAAGAACCGAGGACGCCATCTGCTGTCCCAGCGCTCCCGGAATTGCCGCGGCGACATCGGTCTCCTCTCCGTCCCCGCCTGAAAGATCTTTCATGAACTGCCCGGTAAGAAGAAACGCGTAGGCATCCATTTGCAGGTCTCCTCCGGACTGCACGATGCGGTCGCCCTCCTTGCGGTCCCAGCGGAGATCATACGTCACCTCCGGCGCTTCTCTCGTGCCTCTGATAAAGATCATGAGGTAGACCTTTCGCCGCGCATCCGTTTTCGGATTGATGTAATCCTCTGTATACACGGCCTCCAGGTCGAGATCCGGATTGGCGGGATTGCGCGTGAAGCGCAGTGACCCGCTGGTTGCCAGCTGCTTTCCCCAGTAATTGAAGTAGGACTCCTGCCCAAGTGTCACCTCGCCGATGAACTTGATTCCACCACGGCCGAAGCTCTCAACCTTCAGGTCGTTGAGATTCAGCGCGACGTCCAGTTCCTCCTGCAAAATGGACATCGGTATCTTTACGCGCAGCGGATTCGTGGTCGCAAGGGTAAAGACATAGGAGAGGCCCTCCATGACCGAACGTTCGGGAGCCCCGAGCGCCGCTTCCTGCCCCATCTCGCCGGTGGCACGAAGACGTCCAGAGGACAGGGAGCTTGTCACGGTGGTGGTGGTGTCGTCTACCACGATGTAGTTGATGTCAGCATATTCGAGTTTGCCGGCCTGGGATTGATCCAGCGGAACCAGGAGATCACCTTCCTCGATGATGATCTGACCGAGCAGCATCGAACGGTCAAGACGCCCGCGGTAGGTCAGGCCTTCTTCTCCAGTCGCGATGAAGAGGTCACCATACAGCCCCCTGGTGGCGGCACGCGAAGCCGGCTTCAGGACCTTGAGCCGCCCGTTGACCTCGAGATCGAAATCCGAAATCACGAAGGCCTCGGTATTGATCGTGCCGCTCGCCGTCATCGCTCCTTCACGCCAGTCCGCCGGAGTATTGCGCATCGTTGCTTCAACGATACGAAGATCCTGCCCAATGGCCTCCAGGCGCATGTTCAGCAGGTAGTCCATGTTGTTGAAGACAAAACGTCCCTGGCCGTCATCGACGCTCATATATCCTTCGAAAGAGGGATTGGATGCCGTCCCCTGGACGGAGATGTCTGCATCGGCGGTACCGGAGAGCGGTGAAAACACCCCGATGAAATCTTCAATGAGCGCAAGCGGAAAGGCCTTCATCTGGAGGCGAAGGTTCGCGCTGCGTTCGTCAAGCTGCGGCGGTTCGCCTTCGAAGGATATATTTGCAGGGATCGTTCCCGAGGCGAAGAAGACGTTACGGTCGACGCCGTCGGGCATAGGGTAGGCCAGTTCTGAATACAACTCCAGTTTGCGATCGAAGTAGCGCCCCTCCAACAGCAATTCTCCGAAGTTCATGCCGCGGTATCCCAGGTTTTCGATGTAGATATCCCCGGCCATGAGCGGAGCCGCGTCCGTGCCGGTAATGCGGGCCTGTACAGCGCCTGTGCCGGTGAAGCTCTCGCCCGCGAGAGCAGCGGGATTGCTCCCGAGATAGTATTCCACGGCGCTGACATTGAGACTGTCGACATAGAATGTGAAATCGTTCGTGCCGTCGTTGCGCCTGCTCCCCGCGATCGACACCCGCATACTCTCATGCGCCAGTTCGAGTCCACCCAGAGTGAACCCCGTACTATCCACCCGGAGAGCGATCTCACGTGTATTCTGCCAGGGTTCCTTGAGATAGATCAGTTCAAGGCGGGGCACACGGATATCCAGCGCGTGGTCGACGAAGGCAGCGTTGGCCTCCACGTCGATCTGTGCAAGCGTATCGATCAGGCTGCGGAACCGCAGCTGCGGCATGCGATCGACGAATTCCAGTTGCAGAGAGGTGCGACTCAGCCGTAGCCCGTCGAGATGCAGATCCGCCGCGCTCAGGCGTGCGCTCAGCCGCAGCTTCTCGAGCGGCGATGTAATCTGCAGATTTTCGATATCGTAGCTCACCCGCACTCCGGCGGCGAGCCATGTGCGCACAGTGTCCACATAGTAGAAATCGCTGAGTTGCAGCTGGCCGTCTATATCGAAGCCTTGCGCACCCCCGCGAAGCGAACCGCTGTAGTTGCCGCGCAGAAGGAATGTTCTCGCATCGAAATAGCGTGCGATCCGTTCTGGATGCTTGAGGGCGATGCTGTAGCGCGCATTCATGAATTCCGTGCTGTCCATCAGCACACCGACAGACTCCTCACGCACGAGACCGGAACCCGATCCCCGTTTCCCCGTGTGGGTTGGATCCTGCTGCTGTGATATCGTGCTGTCGGCCGTGAAATTGAAATCAGCGAACGAGGCAGTGAGCGAATCCATCTGCACGTCCATGTACTCGAAAAAGCGCGGGAAGTCGAAACGCCCGTCGATGCGCGCATCGGCGTACTGGGATTCGAGCAGCAGGTACTCGTTATCACCCATTCCCTGCTGTACTTCGACACGGAAGGTGTCCGGCTCGAGCGTGATATCCGCGAAACGTGATTCCTTGATGGCCACGGTCATACTTCCCGACGCGTTGGATGGATCGATGCCATCGCCCTGCGCCTCCAGGCTGAACGTGAGATCGCTTTCAAGCTCGTCGTCATTGAGCGCCTTGGCCAGATCGAGTGCGACGGCATCAGATTGAATATGGAATCCTGTGATACTGTCAGGCTCGAAGCTCATGCCGCCGGCTACGGTAATGCTGCTCACACCGAGTCGGGATGTGAGGTCGAGTGTGAGGCTGTCACGCCGCACATCGACGCTGAGACGCAGTGCGTCGACGAGATAGCGCTGATATCGCGAGGAATCCACCGTCAGGTTGAGGGTGGAAACGATGGAGCCGATGCGTGTACCCGAACCCTGTATCCCAGCCCGCAGGGTGAGGGCGGATGCCAATCGTTCATTCCCAAGAACGGCACCGAGATTCACATTGCTCGTCTGGATGAGGCCGTCATATATCATGTCCTCACCGGTGAGATCGAGGTCGATCGCTCCGACGATGCCCCCCGCCTCGGATGTCATATCGATCTCAGAGTGAAAATCGAGCGGCCTGCCCGTGAAGCGCAGGTAGTTGAACTGTGCTTTTCCCATACCGCTCAGGTCCAGGATCGGAATGCCCGGAAGGACGATCGGGATATCGCTGCCGTTGATGACGGATCCATCGGACGAGACATCGATGTACATGTCTGCCCCGTCCAATATGTCATGGAGCTCTCCGCTGAAACTGAGATCGCTCTCGAAGGCTTTCAGCCGCAGATGCTTGATGCTCAGTTCGTCCAGCGACCCGTTGGCCCGGAGTTCGAGGCTGGCCGTTCCTCCGAGAATATCGAGTGAAGGGAGAAAATACTGCAGGTCCTGGAGGTCAACGTTCGGAGCGTCGAAGGTGACGGCAAAGGGATATTCGTCCAGGCGCTCTGTATCGAATCCTCCGAGAATATCCACACTGTCGATCCGGGCAGAGATGAGGGCACCCGAACGCGCTGTCTGTATCGACAGCATGCTGAGCTCAACGCTCTCTTTGGTAAGGAGAATATCGCCGGAAAGATTCTTCATGGCGATGTTGCCAAATTCGTTCTCCCACGAGCAGCGATTGATCGACAGAATTTTCTCTTCAGGAGTCACGATGGTCGAAAGCGCGAGATTGAGTCCGTTGATCTTCAGATGGCGCGAATCGAGTCTCGAACGCGAGGGCAGCGCGGAAGCCGAATCGTACACGAGTACCGTACCATCGATGATGCGCACATGATCGACATAGATATCCCAGTCAAAGTCCGCAGCGCTCGTATCGTCCTCTGCCGAAGGGTCTGTCAGCGTATTGATGTTCCAGTCCCGCCCTTCCGCCCGCGTGATGAAAATCTGTGGAGCATTCAGGGAGAGTTCCCTGAGAGTCACCCGTTTCCACGGCAGTCGAAACAGGTTGTAACGCAGAATGACGTCCTCGATTTCCGCGACGGGACCGTTGTCATCCCGCAGTTTGACACCGGAGAGTTTCCAACCGGAAAACAGATTTCCATCGATGTCATCGATTGAGAGGCGGGCGTTGAGGGAGGAATTCGCAGTGGTGACGATGAAGTCCTTGAGCAGCGAGCGAAAATAGCGTGTTTCGCTGAAGCCCACGGCAGCGGCGAGCAGGAGCAACAAGCTTAGGCCCGCAAAAACCATGAAGCGGAAAATGCGCAGGAGCAGCGATCGACGTGGCTTCGCCGCCTTGCGCTCAGTGTCCGTGTTTGCAGTATCGCTCAATAACCGTTGCGATGATGTTTGTAGAAGACCTTCCCTCCGTCAGCGGAATAGTGAGGACGCTGCCGCCGGAGGACTCGACTTCCTTGCGGCCGACGATATCATCCAGGGCGTAGTCGCCTCCCTTGATCAAGACATCGGGGAGGAGCTCCGAGATTAATATTATCGGTGTATCTTCACCAAATATGACGACATAATCAACTGCGTTCAGGGCAGAAAGCACTGCCGCGCGGTCTTCTTCCGGAACGATGGGCTTGCTTTCCCCCTTCAGCCGACGCACGCTGGTGTCACTGTTCAATCCTACGATCAGCGCATCACCAAGGTTCCGCGCCTCTGCCAGGTACTCGCAGTGTCCGCGATGCAGAATGTCGAACACCCCGTTCGTGAATACGAGCTTGCGGCCTTCGCGCCGCAGCGTTTCGCGTTCACGCTTCATTTCTTCCAGGCTGAACAGACGTCCCATCAGTCGAGTACTCCCAGTTTCCCCAGGGCGGCATCATAGAGTTTGTCGCGATCCACCGGTACGATCCCGACTTCCTCGCAGACAAGTCCGCCGGCGAAATTCGCGATATGCGCGGCCTCCACCAGCGTGGCGCCGCTGGCCATGGCCACGGCCAGTGTCGCGATGACGGTATCGCCGGCACCGGACACATCGGCAACATTGCGCGCACGTGTTGCCACACGCGTGATTTCACCATCGTTTTTCAGAAGAAGCATCCCCTTGTCGCCGAGCGTCAGCAGTACATGTTCGCTGTTGAGCCTGTTGCGCAGCGTCCGGGCGGCTTCCTCGAAACTCTTTTCGTCCGAAAGTTTGATTTTCAGAGCGTCTTCCGTCTCGTTACGATTGGGTTTGAACACCGACACGCCCTGATATTCGAAGAAGTTGTTGAACTTCGGATCCACCAGTACCGGGATCTCATGTTTCTGAGCCAGTTCGATGACCTGGTGAATGAGCGAGGGGCCAATGACGCCCTTGTTATAATCCTGCAGGATGATGATTTCGATCGATCCGATATGGTTTTCGAGCCGATCGATCACCCGCCTCGTGGTATCTTCGCTGATCTGCTGCCGGTCTTCATAGTCGATACGCGCCACATGCTGACTGCCGGCAATGATGCGGGTTTTCACCGTCGTTGGTCGTGCGTCATCCTCGACGAGAAAATCAGTGATGATTTTCTCATGCTCGAAAATCGATTTCAGTTCGCGTGCATTGGCATCCTCGCCGACCACCCCGAAGAGGACTGGGACGGCTCCGAGGCTGCGGATGTTGAGGGCAACATTTGAGGCACCACCGAGGTGGTTGCTCTCCTCCACCACATCCACGACGGGAACGGGTGCTTCGGGTGATATGCGCGAGACCTTTCCCCAGATATAACGGTCTAGCATCACATCGCCGATCACGGCGATGAATCGGTTCTGGATCTGGCTGAATATGTCGTGCAGTCTCTGCTCTTCGAATCGCATTTCTGGTGTCAATTATTAATGATCTGGTAAAATAGTCGTTTTTGTATCCCGATGCGCGCTTTCTACAGAGTTCCTCGCAGCATCTTCAGGAGATGATTCCAGGCACTCTGGGTGTTCGTTTTGTGCCAGTTTTCATGTTCGGGATTGACAAACAGCGGATACGCTTCTTTATAGTAGAGCACATGCAGCCGTTTACCGGCCTCCATGAAGCGTTCGCGTAGTCCGTTGACCGCCGCGAGCGAACACAGCGGATCAAACTGCGCCACGTGCAGCTGCAGGACAGCCTTCGCTTCCAAAAGTCTCGCAAGCCCCTCGGCGTCCGTCGGAGGGTAGAACAGTGCTGCGCTGCGAAAAAAGGGGAAGCGTGTGATCACGTCCATGGCGACGAGCGCTCCGGCATCGAAGGCCAGCAGGCCGATGCTGCCGCTGCAGCCTTCCTCGTTGAGCACATCGACGGACACCTGGGTGACCATTTCGGCATCAGTACTGTCGAGGCTGAAGCCGGGCATTCCCGACACCGCGGTCAGCGGCAGCGATCGCAGTTCCGGAGCGTATGCGCGGAAGCCCATCCGTGCCAGCACTTTAAGCACCGTGTGGACGTTGCTCTGCAGACCGAAGCGATCGTGCAGGACGATTACTGCGGGCCGCACGGGGTTTCCGGCGGGGAGGGCATACGCGACGCGTACAGAGTCGTCTACGAGCGGGTAACTGCGCATCTGCACCTCGGGCAGCTGGGCGGCAGCATGCATCATCGGCAGCAGCAATACTGCCAGGATAATCCGCTTCATAACATCCCGATTATTGCTTCAACAAAATCGCCACGGGAGATACCGTGGCGATTGCAAAATACGAAAATCGCGGCGAATTCGCTGACTTCGTCAGGATACCGGGTGGTTCTCGTGGAACACCTGGAGACGCTGCTCGAGTTCAGGGAGGCGCTCATCCGCGACCAACGACACGCAGGCCCGGATGCCTTCGATGCGCTCACTTCCAGTATTCGCCAGGGAAATCGCGCTGATCCCGTAATACAGCAGTTCTTCGATCAGCTGCACACCGTCCATCCCCGGGTACGCAACAGTGAAATAGAAGCCGTCAGCGATCGGTTCGTCCTCGTCTTTGTCGTAGACGATGCTGAATCCGTTATCGATGAAGTACTTCTTCATCTTCTTCGCGCGCTCACCATAGATCTTCACTTCGTCAATAAAGCGGTAGGTCGCTTCATTGGTGGCCTTGAGCAGCGCGGCAAGTCCGTACTGCGCTGAATGGGTCACACCGGCCGACACGGCATAGGCGGCTCCGTAAATCATCGCACGACCAAACGTCTTCTGGGTGTAGAAGCGGCTCAGTCCGGGAACCTCGCGCTGGAACAGCCTGTCGGAAATCGCGATCATGCCGATACGCTGTCCCGCGTAGGAGAACGCCTTCGAACTGGAGATCAGCAGCAGGTAGTTGTCGGTGTACTTGCCCACCGTGGGTTGGAAGGGCGGCTGATTCGGAATCGAATAATCCTTGCGGAAATCCATAGTAAAGTACGCGAGGTCTTCCATGACCACGACATCGTACTTCGTCGCCAGTTCACCGATTATCTTCAGTTCGGTATCGGTGAAGCAGATCCAGGTCGGATTGTTGGGATTCGAATACAGGATGCTCGAGATATTCCCCTCGCTGAGGATCTCCTCGAGCGCGGCACGCAGTTTTTCGCCGCGGTAATTGTAGACATCGAGACTGCGGTGCTTGATGCCGATGACGTTGAGCTGCTGTTTGTGCACCGGGAAACCAGGATCGAGAAACAGGACGGTGTCCTTATCCGGGTTCATGCGTCCCGCGACGAGGAAGGACACGAAGCTCCCGCTCGTCGAACCCGTGCAGGGAATGCAGCCTCCGGGGTTGACGTCGAGATCGAGAAACGCTTTCACGAAACGGGAAATCTCCGATTTCAGTTCGGGAATGCCCTGGATGTCGGGGTAGAACGAAGCGCAGCCGTTATCGAGTGCCGCTTTCTCTGCTTCAAGCCCGATCTTCGCTGCCGGCAGCCCGGGGATTCCCATCTCCATGCGAATGAATTTCTCCCCGCTGGCCTCTTCGATTTCATTGATAAGTGTCCGGATTTCACGGATGGAGGAACGTCCGATGCTCGCGAGCCCGCTGGCGTCGATCTTTTCCTTGACGATGCTGCTGTCGATGGGAGTCGGTTTCATGTCGCTGCCTGTAGTATGAATGCGTGATGGATGTCGATGTGCTGCAACCGGAGCGCGTACGGGTGCTCCCCATGGTAACAGGAAAATACTGAAATCCGCCTGCTTTCTCAATTGAGATGTGGTAATGGAAACGGCGCCCTCCCGAGGGGGAAGGCGCCGTGAACATTTCAGAGTGCTGCATTCAGTTATTCGGCGTCGAGGACCCTGGTTTCACTCTCAGGCGTTTCCTCTCCCTGGTCGGGATCACCGCTCATCGCGGCCTTCCTGACCTCGGGATCGATCTCATAGGCCTCAAGCTTCCTGGCATCCTTCAGACGACGCGAACGCGCCACGACGAAACCGATCAACATGATGATGATGCCCGCCCACACGAAACTGATGAAGGGCTTGAGTGACGCCTGCACCACGAGTGTCTCGCGCAGGTCGTTTTTATCGACGGCGATGTTGGGATTTTTCATCCGGACTTCGATCTGCGACATCTCGAGGTTGTCCTGATTCGGCTGCATACCGAGCACTTCGATCTGCAGGTCGCCATCGGCGACAACGCCGGGTATGGACTGCACGCCGTCGGGTCCGGTGGTACGGCTGGACGACAGCTCCTGCGAGCTCGCACCGTATTTGTCGACGCGGAAAATGCCGCCGATGTTGAAGCTTTCGGAGGACTGCGTGTTGTTCATCGCAAAGTCTTCGAAAGTAACACGGTAGCCACCGTATTCGTAGGTCTGCCCCTTGATGAAGGCAAAACGCTTTCCGCCTTCCGGATCAGCTTCGAACAGTGCCTGCGGTTCGATGTACACATCACGCGTGAGGAACGTGGCGATGCCCGGATTGCGGTTGACCTGTTCCTGTCCGCCCCAATCGGAGACGAACATGATGGTCTTCACTTCGTCGAGCTGATCGCCCGTGGCAGCGTCATCGAGCTGCACCTTGAAATAGTACCGTTCACCGTTCCAGAAGGTCTCGAAACCAGTGTAGGTAAAGCGGTAGCCCTTCCATTCCACGGGATCACCCTGCCGGAGTTCAATCGAATTCGATTCGCTGTAGAATCCCGATCCGATGATGCCGAGCAGCATCATGGCGATACCGATATGTGCGATATATGCTCCCGAGAATTTCGGATTCCCGCGCAGGATACGATACCCGATAACGGCATTAGAGAACAGCGAGAAAAACGCTGAGAACGCCAGGAGGATCATTCCGAGATCATGCACCCCGCCCCAGAAAATGGAGAGCAGCGTAAAGACCACGGTCAGCGCAAGCGGCAGCCAGATTTTTTGCAGAAAGGCGTGCGGTTTCGTGCTCACCCACATCAGCAGCAGCGTGATACCTGTCATGATCGACATCAGGATGGCCAGCGGCAGACCCATGGCATCGTAGAAGGACGGATCAACGGTGTTACCGAGGCTGTAGCTGCCGCCGGTGATGTCGTTGATCAATCCGAGCACGCTGTTGAACCCATCGACCATGAACTGCGGAATGATGGGCATCGAGGTGCCCACGAGGACGATGAAGGTCAACACACCGATGACGGCGGAACCAAGTCCGAGCCAGGTTTCACGCGACATGAGGGCGAAGCTGTCATATTCTTTCGTACTGTGCAGGCGTCCGGTGAACGTATATCCGATCAATCCTATCTTGATGATCAGCGCCGGGAGCCAGAGATAGCTCGCGATGTTCAGGAGATGTGCGATCCACAGCATCGGGTAATACACCAGCAGCATGATGGGATTCGCAGCGTTGATCATTTCGGTGAATACCGGGACGAGGTCACCGCTCACCTGAGCGAAAATCGGGATACTCGGTCCGATAACGATGAGATAGAGAACACTGTAGAGTTTCCATCCTTGAAAGCGTTCGAACAACGCTTTGCCCCATTTCGTGAAGCGGCCGAACAGCAGCGCCAGCCCGACATCGGTGAACGCGAACATGAACAGCACGAGCAGCGTGAAGCTGAATCGTCCGGGATCGACGAAGCTGTGTACCGATGCATCTCCGAGCACGCCGCTGCGCGTCAGGAACGTGGAGTACAGCACCAGCACGAACGCAAGGATAGCGAGAAGGAAATTCGTCAGGTTGAGGCCGCGAGTTCGCTTTTGCGTGACCATTGTATGGATGAGCGCGACGGAAACGAGCCAGGGAATGAGCGACGCGTTTTCCACGGGATCCCATCCCCACCAGCCGCCCCAACCCAGCGTTTCATAGGCCCAGAAACCACCCAGCGCGATACCGAGTCCGAGCAGAGCGGAACCGCCCACGACCCACGGCAGCGAACTCACCACCCAGGCCTGGTACTTCTTCCGCATCAGTGCGCCGAGCGCGAGGGCGAACGGCGGGGCCATGGCGGCGAACCCAAGGAACAGGATCGGCGGATGAATCTGCATCCAGAAGTTCTGCAGCAGCGGATTGAGTCCGCGGCCGTCTTCCGGTAAGGCGCCTCCTTCGATGAGCGTGAACGGATTCTTGACGATGAGCAGCAGCAGCAGAAAAGCGAGGATGCCCGTGTACACACCCATGACCTCACGTTCATTGTCATGCCGCTGCGTGTAGATGAGCAGTACGATGCCGACCACGGCGACCATCAGCGTCCAGAGCAGGAAACTTCCTTCCTGACCCGCATAGAAGGTCGACATCAGCAGGCCGAGCGGCAGTTCGCGTGAACTGTACGCCCAGATATAGTGAAATTGGAACTGATGCTTGACGATCAGGATCATCAACAGCGCAGAGGCGATGAACACGGCGATGACGCTGGCATGAAAGCCTGTGCGCGCCACCCCGATGATCCGGGGATTCCCGACGCTGCGAAAATATGTGATCATACCGACCACCGAGGCGACAAAGCCGATGATGATGGCGGCGTTTCCTATGAGTCCGAGGGTGTTATACATGTGCTTCGTCCTTCCATCCGGAGTGCGGCCATCCGGATAAGAATCGGATAATAATGATAATCTATGGGTGATATTTTATGTGAAAATACGGGAATGCACGCGGAGTGCATCCCCGGCTGATCACAGAGATGACTTTTTAATTTCGTCCGGATGCTGGCCTTCGGGATTGCCCTCGTACTTCGAGGGACATTTCGTCAGGACTTCGGAGGCATAAAACGCGCCTTCCTCGTAACGTCCTTTCGCGACGACACTCGTGGCAATATCGAAGTTGTTGGGCTTGGCGCCTTCGAGCACGACCTGTGCGACACGGTCATCCTCATCCTTCATGTAGAAGGTGAAGGTGTTGTTCTGCGTGTCGTAATGCGTGCTCATGTCCTGCACCCACTTGCCCGTCACCTGCACTTTCTTGCCGCTCTTCTCCGCCTTGGATAATGTGGCGTATTCCACCGAGGAATTGAGAAATGAGAGTCCGCCGATCACAAGAAAGACGACGACAATGACTCCACCGACCAGATAGCGTTTCTTCATGTCACGTGATCCTTTCGTTTATTCCAGTTCTTTCACTTGCTTGTCGATACGGTAGAGATAGAAGAACAGCCCCGTCCAGATCATCAGGACGATGAGCATGACCACGTAGATGGCGTTCTGTTCGAGAAATTCGTACATGGAGGCTCTCCGTGTTCGATGTTATGGTGCCAGTTCGGCACGTTTCAGTTTGATGCGGTGAAGGCGTCCCTGGATGCGCATCAGCCATCCATACAGGACAAGAAATCCGCCGAGCATGCTGTAGAGTACGAAGCGCATGATGGCATCCATCCCGCCGCTGCTAACGACCGGACCCGCGCTGTTGTCGTCGGCGGAACCTGGATGCAGCCCGGGCATGATGCGCGGCATGATGAAAATGAAGAACGGTACCGTTGCCGCTGCAATGATATTATAGACCGCAGAGAGTGTCGCTTTCTTCTCTTCGATCTCCACTGCGGAACGCAGCGCGAAGTAGGCTCCGTACACCAGGAGCAGCACGAAAATCGACGTCTGACGTGGATCCCAGTTCCAGAACGATCCCCAGTTGAATTTCGCCCACAACGACCCTGTCGTCGTCGCAAGGACGCAGAAAAGCAGACCGAGTCCGGCCGAAGCAACGGAACGGAAATCATCTTCCAGGTCCTTTTTCCGGAGATACTGGATACCGAACCACATCGAAACGAGGAAGGCCACCACAGTCATCCAGGCCATAGGCACATGGAAAAAGATGATCTTCGCACGCTCTTCAAGCCCGGGTATAAAGGGGAAGGAAAATCCGGGATACTCGCCCAGGACCTCGACTACCTCAACTCGGTGTGCCGTGGTGTCGTAACGCGCAGTCGCCAGGTAGCCGTCACGGGTTCCTGCATTCTCAGGTATCGCAGAGAAATGAAAATCAGCATCATGCCCGTGCTTATCGGTTCCACGGATCACCCAGCCGCCGTCCTCGGCGGACACTGGCTCACCCGCGGTCCTGAATTTTACCGGAATGGCCTTCTCCGCGCTCCATTGCGCGATCATGGAGAGTTCGGTCAGGCTGCCCGCAATCGGCGTGACGAGGCCCACCGCGCTAAAAGCGGCAATCCAAAAGAATAACAGAAGTTTCCACCACATGAACAATATGTTCCATTATCAATAGTTTTATAAATGTAGCAACATCCCGCCTGATAAACAATGAAAAGCGGAACGCACCGTAGAGGCACTACAGCATTGTTTCTTATAATGTTAGCTGAGTCGAGAGGTTTCGTCCGTCAGTCTTTCCAGACGAATTCGAAGAGGAGGAAGGAAATCGTTATGACCACGACGATATAGGAACCGAGCAGTTGAAGATCGGGCCAGACAGTGTCCCACATCGGTTCCTCGACGGCGATCTTCGTCGCGGAAATCCCTGCCATCAGCAGCGGGAGAATCACGGGAAATGACAGCACGGGAAAAAGCGTTCCCTTTGTGTTGGCCTTGGCAATAATTGCAGCGATGATCGTGGTAGCCGAAGCGATGCCGATGCTGCCCAGCAGGATCACAAACCAGAACAGATCGATCTGCGCCACGGTGAACTGGTCCATCGTCAGCAGAAAGAGCAGCACAATAAAGATATTCAGCGCCAGGACGAGGAGCAGATTGAATAAGAGTTTGCCGAGGTAGATCGCTGTGGGAGTGGCGAGAAGCTGCAGTGTCATGCTCGTCCCGCGCTCTTCCTCAGCAACGAAACTGCGGGAAAGTCCACTCATCGCGGCAAAAAACATCACCACCCAGAGCATTCCCGTCAGCGCACCGGGCGAGAGCGTTTCACCAACGAGGGCAAACATGATCACGGCGAGAGTCACGACGACAAACATCAGCAGTGCGTTGATGGCATAGCGCGTGCGCAGTTCACTCGCGAGATCTTTCCAGAATATTGCAAAGGCCTGCTTCAGCATCACGCTCTCCCCTCCACGCGCAGCGTGCGGTCGCACTGCGCGATGTCTTCGTCGTCATTGGTGGCGATGATGACGGTGCCCGTTTTCTTCTGCTCTGCAACGATATCGTAGACCACGGCCATGCCTTCCCGGTCAAGATTCGAGATCGGTTCGTCGAGCAGAAGCAGCGGCGGTTCGTGCAGAATACTGAAGATGAGTTTCATGCGCTGCATCATTCCAGAGGAGTACGCGCGAATCGGGTCCTTGCGGTCGGTGGGGAGTCCCACGCGGTCAAGCAGCGCGGCAATATCGCTGCTGCCCTTCTGCAGTCCACGGATCTTCGCATACAATGCGATGTTTTCCGCGGCACTGAATTCCTCGTACAGCGTCAGGTACGGTGCGGCGTAGCCCATCACGCGGTGGAGGTGCTCGACACTGACGTCGGTGCCGTTGATTCCATAGGAAATCGATCCTGCACTGGGAGAAAGCAATCCGCCGATGATGCGCAGCAGGGTAGACTTCCCCGATCCGTTTCGCCCGATGATTCCGAATACTTCACCGGTTTCCACAGAGAAATCCACTTCGCGGAAAATGGACCGCCGGTTGAATTTTTTACCGATACCTGTTGCGCTGATCTGCATCGGTTACCTTTGCACCACGGCGATTTTCCCCTTCGTGATTTCGCCGGCGATGTCGAGGACGTAGAAATACACACCGCTGGGCAGCGGGTCACCTTCGTCGTCCCTGCCGTCCCACGCCACAAACGCACCGATGTCGTCGCTCAGCTCGATCGGCGCCTGCTCCACATGACGGGCCAGGTCCATGCTGACCGTGTAGATGAACAGCTCGGCGCGATTGGCCTGCACGCTGCGAGGCACCGGAAAGACCATGCGCGAATACTCAACCGGGTAAAACGGATTCGGGAAAGGCGCACTACGCTCGACCTGTGCGACACTGCCTCCCTCGAGCAGGGAAACACAGAGCACGTTCGGCGCAGCGGTGGTCATCTTGTAGGCCCAGCCGTTATCGAGTTTCGTAAAGCTCTCATCGTACCCCGCGCGGCGGACCTCGATGTCGAACGCCACGGCGGCACCGCTTCGAGCGATGGCGGCAGCGATATCGGCATTCGCCACGACAAAGGTCAGCGAATCGATACCACGGTATACGCGAACGTACATGGAAGCCAGCGGCAGCAGCGAACCCATGAGGTTGGCAGACTCACCCACCAGTTCGGTCGAGGTATGCAGCCGGACGCGTGGAAACGAGGCCGCATCGGGATACGGATTGGGATCCTTGAGACCTGAACGGAAATTGGTGAAGAAATTTGCTCGGGCGAAACTGCACACATCGCTCGACATGTCACCCGCCTGGGGCGTATGCGATGCGATCGCGTCGCGCATGGCGGTAATGGGTTCATGCTGCCGGACGCCTTCCCAGGATTCCCGCAGCAGGGTGGGACCGTAGCGGTACTCGAGAAACAGCGGCCAGAGGACCATTTCGTACCCGTCCGGGCTCCAGTGATACCATGCCCGGTCGGTATTCCGCATGAAGCCATCCGGTCCATCGAGGTATTGAAAATAATCGTTGACCCCGGGATAACACACTTCTTCGTAATACGTGGAGGTCATCTCGTACAGCCAGCGGTTGTCTATCCAGTATCCGTACGTTCCCAGCTGCACCATATGGTGAAACTCATGCGCTGCGGTGACCTGCAAACCGGCGATTCCGCGGGTCGGATATTCGAGGAAATTGTTGTCAATCTCCATGGATGTGGCGTAGGTCGGTTTGACCGTTCCAGGATTTCCGGTGGGCAAATTAAAGTTTGTCACACCGTAGTAGATACCATTCCATTCGATGATGTAAATGTTATACTCGCTCATCCCCGTTTCAAACGGCGGAGCGTCATAACCGATGTCCAGCACTTCTTTCTGGAAGACCTCATCGAAAACATGCGCCACTGAATCCGCGTAGGCATGCGCCGAGTTCGGAATCTCGTTGAAGCTCTCATCGAGGAGGGAAGCCTTGTGATACCCGCTGGTATCATAGTGGATACGAAAACGGCCGGATGGGCTGACGATGCTGGTCTGTCGGATCTGCGGGGCCATCGTGGCCCGTAGTTCGTCCTGCATCGCAGGTGACATCATATTCCATCGCCGCGCGGCCTCGGCCGAAATGCCGAATCCACATTTCCACCCTTCACCCTGTGAGGGTGCACCGGGAAGCGCCGAGCGGGCGGCAGGATCACGCAGGTCGCGCACGAAGTCAATAAACTGCGCATCGGTCAATTCCGACAGACCTTCCTGCCCCATGGCGATGCTGATGGGAAGCAACATGAACACAACAACATGGAAGACGCGGAATGCCTTGCGTCGAATTCCTCGGGTGTTCCTGTTCATTTCAGTGTCCCCTTTCTGTTCATCATTTCGTGCTGATCTGCTAACCGTGGCGCCGGTCAAGCCTTGCGCCGTTTCCGCTCGAGGCGGTTCTCGCGGCGCTGCAATGCTTCATCGAAGCGGCGCTGTTCCTCCTCGGTTTCGGGAATGACCTGCGGGGAGGCCGTCGGACGGCCTTCCGCATTGAGACCGACAAAGGTCATATAGGCGGAGTTCGTATGGGTGCGCTTGCCGGACTTCAGATCTTCGCAATACACCTTGACGCCCACTTCCATCGATGTCCGGAATACGCGATTCACCGAGGCCTCCAGAATGACAACCTGCGCGAGCTTTATCGGATGGAGAAAGTTGATTTCATCCACCGAGGCGGTGACGCAGACCAGACCGGAATGACGTGCGGCGGCAATGGCCATCGCGATGTCCATCAGGTGCATCAGGCGACCGCCCAGCAGGTTGCCGAGCTGATTGGTGTCGTTCGGCAGCACCAGTTCCGTCATCTCCACCTGGGAGGCGCGTACGCTGTGTCTCGGAGCGTCGTTCTGTTTGTTCATGCCGGGCTGCCTTCACTCACGCTGAATGTGTTACGGTCTGACTGCTGCTTCACTGCGGATCTCCTGCAGGTCATCGCGCATGCTCACGACGTCATCGAACCAGGGACTGTCAGCGTATTTGCTGACGAACTCTTCGATATCGGCTTCCGCCTCATCGTATCGTTTGAGCTCCATGAGCATCCGCACCCTGCCCGCAAGGCCGTCATCGACGAAGTAGGTGTTGTAATAGCGGTCTACCACCGTGCTGAAATACAGGAGCGCGGCTGTGCGATTTTCCATTTTTTCGTAGAGCACACCGGTATCGTATTCTTTCTCGGCGAGCTTGTTCACCAGTTCGAGCACCTGCTTTTCGGTGCCGGCCGCGGCCGGGTGCTCGGGATACAGTTCCACGAACGTCTGCAGGGCGTCGATGGCGCGCTGCGTGCTCGTCTGATCGAGCTGTACTTTCGGAGACATCTCATAATAGCACTGCGAAAACATGTGATAGGCATCCGCGCCCAGAGCGCGTGAATTCCCACCCTGGATCAACTGGTTGAATTCATAGGTCGCGAGCAGGTATTCCTCGCGCTGATAGCGGCACATGCCCGTGAAATACCGTGCACTGTCGGCCACGGCGCTGGCGGGATACTGCAGGCGGATGACTTCAAAATGCTGCAGCGCCTCGAGATAGTTTTCGTCCGCATATTCCTCCATGCCCAGCGCGAAACGCTGCGCCGCGGAGGTGGTTTCCACTTCCGTCGTGCCACTGCATGCGGCGAGCAGGATGAGAAGGGCGATCAGAGGAAAAATACTACGTACGGGTGTCATGAAGATCCTCGAACGGTGAAAAGCAATAATACGATGACGCCGGCGGTAAGTGTGACGAGCGCGGGCTGGTAAAACGAATCCCACCATGACGGTGCGTCTTCGAGCCAGCTGCGTTCCGCATACGACGGCGTACCATCGAGAGTGTCAGTGCGGGAAAGCGTGTATTCCCGCGACCAGATGAGCTGCTGTGCCCGCACATCCTCGATGAGGATACCGAGCGAAAGCTCCATCTTACGAAAATAGGAAGATTTCGTGGATTGCGCAGTGGAAGAATTCATATCCCTCACGTCGAGGCGAAGGATATTCTCGCTCCCGGACTCCGTGGTCAGGACGGTATGTCCGGCCTCCTGCAGTTCCTCGGCGAACACCTGTTCGACCATTGGTGGAATTTCTTCCGGCGTAAGAATCAGAGCGACCCGGCGCCCGCGGCAATGCTGTACGCTTTCTTTCGCGGCCTCACGGAGCAGTGCGGACATCGCTTCCGCATCCGTGGACTGTGCCTGCACTTCAATCGTGCCGGAGAGCAGCAGCAGCGCTGCGCCGAGTCTGCCGAGATGAGCTGCGATACGTACCGGGGCTGCATGAATCATCATGAGCTGCGCTGCCTTGTCTGTTCGTATTCCATGCTGTGGCATTCGTCGACAAAGGCTTCGAGGTCATCGTACTGTTCCTCGTGCAGGGCATCACGCAGAAAATCGCGTTCACCGCGCCATGCCGATGCGCAGCGCGAGGCACCCCCGCGAGCAAAGGACCAGACCAGGTAATCCGCCATGCGCATGTAGAGCCTCCCCCGGGCGTCCTCCGTCTTCGCATGCGTATCCTTCGCCAGCATATAGGCATCGTGCCGCGTACGGATATTCGCGTCGAAAAAATCCGCGAAACGGGCATTCGACCGCACATAGGTGCTTCCGTCGAAGGCATAGATGTCACGCGTGAAACCGATGACTTCGGAGTGCGCCACCATGCCCCAGAATTGATCCGAAACGAGAATCTCGCCCGAACCGTCGCCGTCGAGATCCTTTACCTGCGGCGCTCCGCTCATGGCGTAAAACAGCAGAGTGACCTGCCGTTTGTCATTGAGTCCGTACAGATGCATTCCTCGGGCGGTAATAGGGTTATTTCCGCCGGCGTCGAGCTGGATCAGAACATCCGCGATACTGTCACCGGTAACATCCTCGATCGCCAGTGAGGTGCCGAAATCCACGAGGTCGAAAAACAGCGTCCGGTACGGCATCTGTTTGGTTTCGTAGAAGTCGATCCGGTCAAAGCAGTCGCCCATGAGCGGATCTGTATCGAGCGAATCAGAACGCGTAAGAACGACGAGTTCATCGCTTCCGTCTCCTGTGACGTCCACGCGCATGCTGTCGGAAACCTGTCTGCCCGAAAGGGTGATCACGGTTGCCTGCACCGACGAATCCGTCTCCGCTGCCGGCGAGACGGAGGGCTTCCTGCCGTCCCCGCAGGCCGTGAGCAGCAGGGCGAAAGGAAGTACCGATGTAATGATTCGCAGCATGTAGTTTTTCAATCCGGGTTCTGTCTCCGCATCCTACCAACCACCGGACGAACCGCCGCCGCCGAAACCGCCGCCGCCGCCGGAAAAGCCGCCGCCGCCAAATCCACCACCGCCGCCGAAGCCGCCACCACCGCCGCCGAACGGACCGATGAAAAAGATTCCGCCTCCGCGTCCGCCGCGCTTATTCCCGCGGATGATGAAGAACAGGACGACAAGGAAGATGATGAGGTTGACGATGCTGCCGCCCTTCTTCTTTTTTGCAGGACGGCGCTCGGAGGCTGTCACGGTGTATTCGCCCGTGGTAACCTTGATGGCGGTCTGCAGACCGTCGTAAATCCCCTGTGCGTAGTTCCCGCCACGGAATTCCGGCGCAACGATATCGCTGATGATCATCGAGGTCACCATATCGGTAAGAACGGGCTCGAGGCCATAACCGACCTCGAAACGCATCTTACGGTCGTTGACCACCACGAGAAAGAGCAGTCCGTTGTCCTTCCCTTTCTGTCCGATGAGGTTCTTCTCCACCACGCGGATGGAATAGTCCTCGAGAGACTCGCCTTCGAGCGAGGGAATGATCAGCACCACGAACTGCTGCGAGGTTGATCTGTCATAATCCGACAGCAGGCGTTCGATGGCGTCCCGGTCACCCTGCGACAGCACGCCCGCTTCGTCGGTGACGTAGCGCGTGAGCTGCGGGACCTCGAGGGCTGTTGCGGTGACTGCCAGGCATAGTACAGCCAGCAAGGAGAAAATCGATATTCGCAGATTGCTGGAGTTCATCAAAACTTCACATCAGGAGCCTGTTCCGCACCGGCAGCCGCGGTGAACGTCGCCTTCTTGCTGAAACCACCGATCGAGGCGACCAGAGAGGTCGGGAATCGCCTGATAGACGTGTTGTATTCCTGAACGGCTTCGATGAATCGTTTTCGTTCGACGCTGATGCGATTCTCCGTTCCCTCCAGCTGATTCTGCAGTGCGAGGAAATTTGTATTGGCCTTCAGATCGGGATAGTTCTCCGAGACGACGAGCAGACGCTGCAATGCGCCGCCGAGTTCGCTCTGGGCCTGCTGGAATTTCTGCATGGCTGCGGGATCATCGAGAATCTCGCTGGAGACGTTCATTCCGCCCACGCGCGAGCGCAGTTCGGTAACCTTCGTGAGCGTGCCTTCTTCATGTCCGGCATATCCCTTGACGGTTTCCACGAGGTTCGGAATCAAATCCAGTCGACGCTGATAGACATTTTCCACCTGGCTCCACTTC
Source organism: Ignavibacteria bacterium (assembly GCA_002869275.1). GTDB lineage: Bacteria > Bacteroidota > Ignavibacteria > SZUA-365 > SZUA-365 > BM516. Next base: position 26,954 of record PKTF01000328.1, read on the forward strand.
GCCGTCACTGCCTCTTCCTTGGTAACCAGCCCGTTCTGTGCCGAGATGAACCAGAGAACCACGATGACCACGATGCCACCAATGATGATCAACGTCATATTCTTCTTCATGATCGCTCCATTCTGCTTTGTATTGCTTTTAAATCACTGTCTTGCATGAAAAGGAAAAGTACGAAATGAGCGCAGGAATTGAAAGAACACTGTCTGCGGCAGAAGGTAATAAAGAACGCCCCCCGGGATTCGGAGGGCGTTGAAATTTCGTGTGTTGCAGCTGCTATCGCGCTGCGTCTTTCGACGGAGAGAGAAACAGGCTGATTCGATCAGTTGAGAGTGAAGTTGATGGCAAACATCAGGCCTGTGTCACTTTCGTTCCGGAAGTAATTCTGGTCGTTCACCAGGAAGTATTCCAGGGCGCCCTCAAGCGAGATGTTGCTCGCGACGAAGTAGCGCATTCCGCCGACAATGCTCATCGAAATGCCGCTCTCGGCTTTCGCTTTGGGTTCTCCGGAAATACCGACGACGATGCCTTCGGTAGTCCAGGTTTCACTGTAATAGGAATATCCCACCCGCAGACCGCCGTATGGATCATAAATGGCGTTCGGAAGCGGATGATACAGCGCCTGCACCATGGTCATGAAGGTCTCTCGCTTCAGATTGCCGGTACCCGTAGACTCATAGTACGGCACGTCCTCAGGCGAAAAATAGCGGACGATTGCACCCAGCCCGAGATTCTTCTCATAACCGAATTCGTAATTGACACCCCAGCCCACCGGTTCGGTGACGACCGTTGCGTTTACGCCGATGTAGTGGTTCCCGGCCTTGTACTGGGCAACACCGGTTGTGCTCATGAAAATGACCGCCAGCAGGGTCAGCATGGAAAGGGTAAACCAACGTTTCATCCCATCGTCCTTGAATAAGTGAATGATGATGGTGACCGGACCCGGAAGTTCCGGGCATCGAAGTACGAACAACTAGTGTTGGACGAGAAAGCAGAGGCTCGCGGGTAAAGAGGTTCAAGCCCCGCAACTCCTGTATCTGCAAATCTACACAAAACCCCGTAAAGAGAAAAACGTCCCGCCTGCGGCGGGACGTTTTTTCAGAGCGTTTTTATTTCATCACAGGGTGAAGTCCGCGCCAACCGAAAGCTGGAGCGCTCCATCGAAGTAATCATCGCCTGCGACGCGGAATTCCAGGCTCGCGTTGCCGGCAACCTTCGGTGTAAAGAAATAACGGAGTCCGCCGAAGGCAGTCAGAAAGAGGCCACCATCGTCACGGGCCGAAAGCCCGGGAGCATCAAAGCTGTAAATCGCCCAACCAAGTCGTCCACCGGCGTAGGGATCCAGCTGGTCGCCCGGCATGAAATGGTAGGCACCCTGGGCCTGGGGCATGATGATCGACCAGGAGTAATCACTACCAAGGATCGATTCCGATTTTCCCCAATATCGAATGATTCCTCCGATACCCACGTTCTTGCTGATCCCATGTTCGAAGTTCACGCCAAACCCGATCGGATCTGTCGCGAGAGTCAATACAGGGCCCAGCCAGTTGCCGCGATGCTTGAACTGTGCATCACTGGTGGAAGTGAACAACGCAAATACGACAGCCGCAAACAGCACGGTCTTTGCAAATGTTCTCATTGAAACCTCCTCTTGGTTATACAGAATGTAAATGAATATGAGTTTAATCTCTCAGCAGCTCTCGTGCGATCACGATATTCTGCACTTCAGAAGTGCCTTCGTAGATCTCGGTGATCTTGGCGTCCCGCAGATAGCGCTCAACCAGATACTCTCGCACATACCCGTAGCCACCATGGATCTGGATAGCCTCGAGGGCATTGTTCACTGCTGCTCGGGATGCCATCAATTTAGCCATTGCTGATTCTTTTGCAAACTTCTGATGGCTGTCTTTCAGGTACGCGGCCTTGTACGTGAGCAGGCGCGCCGCCTCGAGGTCCGATGCCATCTTCGCCAGTTTGAACTGGATCGCCTGATGGTTTGAGATCACCGTACCGAAAGCCTTGCGCTCCTTGCTGTACTTGATCGCAGCGTCCAGACTCGCGGCAGCGATGCCGAGCGCCTGCGCGGCGATACCGATGCGGCCGCCGTTGAGCGTGTCCATGGCAAAGTTGAAGCCCTTGCCCGGCTCCCAGATCACGTTTTCGTCGGGCACGAACACGTTGCTGAGCAGCAGCGTGCAGGTATCCGAACTGCGAATGCCAAGCTTGTCTTCCTTGACACCGTGCTCGAAGCCTTCCGCGCCCTTCTCAACGAGATAGGCGGTGATGCCCTTATAACCCATCTCGCGATCGCTCTGCGCGATGATGATGAAATCATCGGCGGTCGTCCCGTTGGTGATCCAGTTTTTCGTGCCGGTGAGGTTCCAGCCGCCGTCGACCTTCACCGCCTCGGTTTTCTGCGAGGTGGCATCGCTTCCGGCCTCGGGCTCGCTGAGCGCGAATGCCCCCAGGCGTTCACCGCGTGCGAGCGGTTTGAGGTACTTCTCCTTGATGTGGTCGGAGCCGTACTTCTGCAGTCCGTAAGTTACGAGAGAGTTGTTGACGGACATGATCACGCCCACCGACGCGTCGACCGCGGAAATCTCTTCCATGGCCAGCACGTAGCTCAGCGTATCCATTCCGGCACCGTCGTAATCCGGATTCACCATCATCCCGAGGAATCCGAGTTCCGCGAGTTTCTTGACGATGTCCGTCGGGAACTCAGCGTTTTTGTCACGTTCCACAGCGGTAGGCGCGATTTCCTCACGGGCGAATTCGCGCGCCGTCTGCTGTATCATTTTTTGATCTTCAGTCAGATCGAATTGCATGATTGTTTCCTTGTCCTGGAGTGAGCGGAATCGTCAAGATTATGAATAGTCGTAGAAGCCCTTGCCCGACTTGCGTCCGAGATGCCCGGCGGCCACCATTTTCTTCAGCAGCGGACACGGACGATACTTCGGATCGCCGATGCCGTCGTGCAGCACGTTCATGATGTCGAGACAGACATCGAGCCCGATGAAATCTGCGAGGGTGAGCGGACCCATGGGATGGGCCATGCCGAGCTTCATCACGGTGTCGATGGATTCGACCGTCGCCACACCTTCCATCAGTGCGTAGACCGCCTCGTTGATCATCGGCATGAGGACGCGGTTGGAAACGAAGCCCGGGTAATCCTGCACTTCGACAGGCGTCTTGCCGAGCTTTGTGGCGAGTTCCTCGATAGTCTTATAGATCTCGTCCGAGGTCTCGTGACCGCGGATCACTTCCACGAGTTTCATGACCGGAACCGGGTTGAAGAAATGCATACCGATCACTTTGTCCGGACGCGAAGTCACCGCGCCGATCTTGGTGATGGAAATCGAAGAGGTGTTGGTCGCGAGGATGCAGTTCGCGTCCGTCTTCTCATCGAAGGTTTTGAAAAGCTGCTTCTTGACTTCTTCGTTCTCCGATGCCGCCTCGACCACGAGTTCAGCGCCTTTCAGCCCGTCTTCGAGTTCGGTGAGCATGATGATGCGTCCGAGGATTTCCTGTTTCTGCTCCTCGGTGATGATTTCCTTCTTGACCTGGCGGTCGAGATTTTTTGTAATGGTAGCAAGTGCGCGGTCGAGAAAGTCTTGCTTGACATCGACCAGCTTCACCTGAAAACCGTTCATGGCAAACACGTGGGCAATTCCGTTGCCCATGGTGCCCGCCCCTACGACGGTGACGTATTGCATGATGTGTACCTGTATCTGATGAACATGTGAATGAGTTCGGGATCAGCGTTCGATGATCAGAGCGCTGGCTTCGCCGCCGCCGATACACAGCGAGGCGAGTCCGCGCTTGCTTCCTGCACGTTTCATCGCGTACAGCAATGTCACCAGCACACGCGTTCCCGAGGCTCCGATGGGATGTCCCATCGCCACGGCACCGCCATGCACGTTGACTTTCGCCGGATCCAGCTTGAGCAGGTCGTTGTTGACCAGCGAAACCACGGAAAACGCTTCATTGATCTCAAAAAGATCGATGTCGTCGACAGTCAGTCCGGCTTTACCGAGCACCTTGTTGATTGCGTCCGCCGGCGCTGTCGTGAACCATTCCGGAGCCTTGGCCGCGGAGGCCTGCGCGACGATGCGCGCCAGCGGCTCGAGGCCCAGTTCCTTCGCCTTGTCCTCCGACATGAGCACGACCGCTGCCGCACCGTCATTGAGCGACGATGCGTTGGCCGCCGTCACCGTACCATCTTTCTTGAAGGCCGGACGCAGCTGCGGCACTTTCTCGAACTTGATCTTGCGGATGTCTTCGTCTTCCTTGACGATGATGGGGTCACCCTTGCGCTGCGGGACCTCGACCGGAATCATTTCCTCATCGAAAATGCCGTCTTCGAGTGACTTGATCGCGCGCTTGTAGCTCTCCACCGCAAACTCATCCTGTCGCTCGCGCGGGATGTTGCATTCGTCGGCGCAGAGTTCGGCAGCCATGCCCATGTGATAGTCGTTGTACACATCCCACAGGCCGTCCTTGATCATGGAATCGACCAGTGTGTTGTGACCGAACCCGTACCCGGTGCGGGCCTTGTCGAGCATGTACGGCGCGTGCGACATGCTCTCCTGTCCACCGGCGACCACGATATCGGCATCACCGACCATGATGGCCTGCGCGCCCAGCATCACCGATTTCAGGCCCGAACCGCAGACCTTGTTGATGGTCATGCAGGGGACGGACTGCGGGATGCCGGCAAACAAGGCCGCCTGCCGGGCGGGTGCCTGGCCGACACCGGCCGTGAGCACGTTGCCCATGATAACTTCTGATACATCTTCCGGTTTCACATTCGCGCGCTGCAGCGCCTCCTTGATGGCGATGGCGCCGAGCTTCGGTGCGGTGAACGACGCGAGGGAACCATTGAAAGCTCCGATCGGCGTGCGTACAGCGCTCACAATCACTACAGATTTCATAGTTATTCCATGCGGTGGTGAAAAAGAATGAAAGTATTCGAGTCCTGTCGTCAGATGTCCTGACAGCGGGCGGACAGCCGTCCGCCGTTAGCTGTTCATGTACTTGAGAAATTCCTTGTTGCTCTTCGTCCCACGCATCTTCTCGATGAGGAATTCCATCGCCTCGACCGTAGTGTATTCGCTGAGCACCTTGCGAAGAATCCAGACGCGGCTGAGTTCCTCGGGAGTGAGAAGCAGATCTTCCTTGCGCGTGCCGGAGCGGTTGACATCCATGGCCGGGAACACGCGGCGATCGGAGAGCTTGCGGTCGAGCACGATTTCCATGTTGCCCGTTCCCTTGAACTCTTCGAAAATCACTTCGTCCATGCGGCTGCCGGTTTCCACCAGCGCCGTGGCAATAATGGTGAGGCTTCCACCCTCTTCCACGTTACGCGCGGCACCGAAGAAGCGCTTCGGCCGGTGAAGCGCGTTGGCATCAACACCACCCGAGAGAATCTTTCCGGAATGCGGCACGACCGTGTTATGCGCGCGGGCGAGTCGCGTGATCGAATCGAGCAGGATGACCACGTCCTTCTTGCTTTCCACCAGACGCTTGGCCTTCTCCAGCACCATATCCGAGACCTGCACGTGGCGCTCGGGCGGTTCGTCGAAGGTCGAACTGATAACTTCCGCCTTCACCGACCGTTCCATATCGGTGACCTCTTCAGGGCGCTCGTCGATGAGCAGCACGATGAGAATCACCTCGGGGTGGTTCGAACTGATGCTGTTCGCGATCTTCTGGAGAAGAATGGTCTTACCGCTTTTCGGAGGCGAAACGATCAGACCGCGGTTGCCCTTGCCGATCGGCGTGAGCAGGTCCATGATGCGGGTGGAGAGATCGTTCGGCGCCACTTCCAGCTGCAGCCGTTCATTCGGATACAGCGGCGTGAGGTTGTCAAAGATTGTGCGTTCACGCACTTTCTCAGGACCGTCGTAGTTGACGGCCTCCACCTTGAGGAGGGCGAAGAAACGCTCACCTTCCTTGGGCGGACGCACCTGGCCGCTGATCGTGTCACCCGTGCGCAGCGAGAATTTCTTGATCTGGCTGGGCGAAACGTAAATGTCGTCGGGCGATGGGAGGTAATTATAGTCGGCGGAACGCAGGAAGCCGTAGCCGTCCGGGAGCACTTCCAGCACTCCCTTGCTGAAGCTCATGCCGTCCTTCTGCGTCTGCGCCTCGAGGATTCGGAAAATCAATTCCTGTTTGCGCATATCGCTGTAGCCGGAGATCTCCAGTTCCTTGGCGATCTGTGACAGTTCGGCAATGCGCTTGGACTTGAGTTCCGCAATGTCCATCGTCATGATGAGTACCCTGTGGAAATAAAGGTGTAAAACATGGATTATCTTCGTCGGTCAGACCACCGCAGTGGTCCGGAGTACGCCGTGCTGTTGCCATGCGCCGGGTTCAGGCGTTGGGCGAATCTGTAAATACAGCCGCACCAGTCAGTGCGGGGCAGAATCTATGGCGCGTGTGAATTGAATTCAGATCCAGACTCCGGTCGCCCGAAGTCACAACGGAATATCTGGGAATGTCTATGGTGTGATGGAAAACCTGATACGTGGTAGGATGAGGCTCCAATGCAAATATCCATTTCATCCCGGTAAGAATCAAGCCTGAATTCCGGCTGTGAACACTTTTTTCGTACAGAATATTACGACGAAAAACGCTTTTTCAAGAAATCCCCGACAACGTAATGCGAGCCGAACAATAACACCGAGCCGCATCCGGCCGCATCGAGCCGATCCCGCACACCCTGTTCAATGCTTGTCGCCGCATGCGCCTGGATTCCCGCGGCGGCGGCGGCCTGCTGCATTTCTTCGAGGGAACGCGCCTCGTGAGAGACGGCCTCGACAAGGGTGATACTGCGAGCGGGATACTGTTTCAATACTGTGAACATATCAAAAATGTCCTTGGTTTTCAACAGGCCAAAGACAAGGTCTGTCTGCGACATGTCGCGCACTGCAGACCACGTGCGCAACATCGCCTCTGCACCGTCGGCATTGTGACAGACGTCCACCACGAGCTCGGGATCCGTCTGCAGCTTCTGCAGGCGACCGCGCAGTCCCGTCAACGTGGCGACATCACGCAGCCCCGTCCTGATGGCATCGTCATGCAGGCGTGGAAATTGTGTTTTCAACAGACGGAGACCGGTCACCGCCAGGCGCGCGTTGTCCAGCTGATGCTCTCCGACCAGACCGATTTCCACCTCGCCTTCAAATTCCGGAAGCCTGCAGATCATCCGATCAAGGTCCTCGACTCGCTCCACCTTCGCCGCAGCGTCGATGAAAAACAACGGCGCCCTGCCCGCCTGACCCAGTTTCGTAAGCTCGGCACGTGCTTCCTCCTGGCGAGCCGAAGTCACCACCGGTACACCGTGCTTGATGATACCTCCCTTTTCACGCGCGATTTCCGCGATGCTGCCGCCGAGGTGCTCACGATGCTCGAGCGACAGGCTGGTGATCACCGAGAGGATGGGTATGACGATATTGGTCGCGTCCAGTCGTCCGCCGAGTCCGGTTTCGATCACAGCGACATCGACTTCTTTTTCCGCGAAATACTGGAACGCCATCAGCGTCGTCGCTTCAAAAAATGTGGCATTGAGTGCATCGACCTGAGGGCGCAGACGCTCGGCATAATGGACGACCTCCGCCTCGTCGATAGGCTGTCCGTCGACGCGAATGCGTTCGGAAAAATCAGCCAGGTGCGGTGACGTATAGAGTCCGGTGCGGTAGCCGGCGGACTGCAGCGCCGCGGCGATGAAGCTGGCGGTGGAACCCTTGCCGTTGCTCCCGGCGATGTGAATGACCGGATAACGGCGCTCGGGATGTTCCCACTGCGCAGCCATCGCGGTGATATTCTCCAGCCCCAGCTTGATCCCGAAGAACTGCAGGTTGAACAGCCAGTAAATGGTGTCACGATAGCTTACGGATTGATAGACCATGTCACGGTCTCGTCGGGTTTCACGTACAACACCTCGCTGACCGTATTCCCGAATGCGTCGGTCACGCGCGCGTGGGTGGTTCCGTTTCCGGTGGAATAGACGAAGTCCTCACCGTCGTATTGGAAGCCCATGAAATTTCCATCGATATAAATATCGAGCACGCGGTCGCATTTGTTTTCAATACGGACAAAACCCAGGAACTCCCCTTCACCCCGCTGATCGGCAAACAGCATCTGGGCGTCCTTCAGCCTCTGAACCAGCGCCTCGCTCGTGGGAATCATACCGGCAGCCAGGGC
>PKTF01000202.1 GCA_002869275.1 Ignavibacteria bacterium
CTCGTCATTGTACCGCTGCCATCCGCCGGCATCGTGTAGATGTCGGTATACAGTTCATCGTACGGCGACCCCTTCACCAGCGCGGTGACGGCAAGCTCTTCGCCGCTGGGTGAAATGTCGTAGTCCACGCCACCGGAGTAGCTGAACATGCGGTCCATTGCCGGTGTCAGGTCCTGCAGATTCTCGGAGGTTACATTCACGGCGTAAATGTGCTTGAGATAGCCGTCGGTAAGATAGTGGTCCCAGTAACGGTACAGCCGGTCTTCGGTGATTCGTGCCGTGACCTTGCTCTCTTTCCGTCGTTTGATTTCGGCCTTGAGCGAATCAAAGTTCATGCCGTAGCCGGGCAGTGTCGACGACACGAAAGCGATGCGCTTGCCGTCGGGGAACCACTGCACGCCGGAAACGCCCATGGGCATGTCGGTCAAACGACGCGCCTCACCACCATCTGCGGGAATGACATAGAGCTGCGGGCGCTCATCGTTGTCGCGCTTCGCGGTGAAGGCGATGAAGCTGCCGTCGGGACTCCATTTCGGTCCGCTCTCGGTGGTTTTGCCGGCGGTGAACTGCCTGGCTTTGCCTGTCGCCACATCGACGAGCCAGATGTCTCCGTTTCCTTTATTGGTTTCGAGGTCGTAACTCGTGGCCACGATTGCGGCGGTGCTTCCGTCGGGCGAAAGGTCGAGGCTGCCGATGCGCTGCATCTTCCACAGCGTTTCGGCCGTCATCGGATCCTGCGCCGCGGCGCTGAACGTGGATAGGAAAAAGATCGTAATTGCGAACATGCGGCGTGCTGCCATAGAACCTTGTACTCCTGATATGATCAATGCGTCTTTCCTTCGTGATTACTTTCAAGGCTCTTCGCCTCTTTTCGTGTATCGCGGTGACCTGGATGGGATAAATCGCTTTTACCTACTCGTCCTCGGCCTCGAGCTGCACCTTGGCATCCGCCAGCCGCTCGAGATGTTCGTCGTTGACTTTCGGATAATGCAGGTCGAGCTTCTCGAGCGCCTCGATGATGATCTGCGCCACAGCACCTCGGGCGAACCATTTCTTGTCCGCCGGAATGACATGCCAGGGTGCGTAGCGCGTACTCGTATTGTTGAACATGTCTTCGTACGCGTCCATGTAGTCGTCCCAGTGCCCACGCTCCTTGACGTCACTCGCTGAAAACTTCCAGTTTTTCTCAGCCCGGTTGATGCGGTCGAGAAAACGTTTTTTCTGTTCTTTCTTCGAGACGTTGAGAAAGAACTTCAGAACGATGATGCCGTTGTCGTGCAGATAGCGTTCGTAATTGTTGATCTCCCGGAACCGCCGCTTCCAGATTCCGCGCCTCGATTTCGGCGGCAGTTTCTGGTAGTCGAGCAGTTCGGGATGCACGCGTGTGACCAGCACCTCTTCGTAATACGAGCGGTTGAAAATGCCGATGCGCCCGCGTTCGGGCACGCTTTTCATGCAGCGCCAGAGATAGTCGTGATCGAGTTCTTCGGCCGAGGGTTTTTTAAAGCTGAACACCTGGCATCCCTGGGGATTGATGCCCGACATCACATGCTTGATCGTACCGTCCTTTCCCGCGGCATCCATCGCCTGGAAAATGATGAGCACACCATACGTGTCATGTGCGTAGAGCACATCCTGCAATTCAGCCAGGCGGCGGACATCGGATTTCAGCGCCGCGGTCGCTTCATGCTTGTTGTTGAATTCCCCGGTGAAAGATGTGTCGTAGTCCTTGAGCTTGATCTTCTTGTCATGCGGTACACAGAACCGGTCATGCTTCATTTCGGCCTCCAGGATGATCGGACAATGAGGAATTGCTATTCGTTACTCGACCACGCGTACCGTATTAATCGTGATGCCGCTGCCTTTCTTTTCGATGGCGTGTGCGACGTCCATACCCTTGACCACCTTGCCGAAGACCGTGTGCTTACCGTCAAGCCAGTCACAGCCTGCTTTCTTGGTGACAATAAAAAACTGCGAACCGTTGGTGTTCGGACCCGCGTTGGCCATGCAGATAGTGGCGTAAGCGACCTTCGCTTTGAGCTTTCCCTTGCCCATGATCTTCTGATCGGCGGGCATGCCGACTTTGTCCTTGTACCATTCGACATCGTGGACCATCATCGGACGGCCGCTCTGCTGTGCCTGGCACGATTTGACAATCTTGTCGAGCAGAGTGTCGGGTTCGGTTGTGCGCTGATAGTAGGGTGCCACGACCTGCTGGAACACTTCCAGCGCCATATTTTCATCGATGATGGCTCCGGTGAGTTCCGTTCCTGCTTCGTAGCATTCGTCTTCGAACTTGTAGCCCGGGCCACTGGTACCGTTGCCCAGCGGACAGCCTCCCTGAATCATGAAGTCGTCGATGACGCGGTGGAATGAGAGTCCGTCATAGAATGGTTCTTTTTTCATCTCGCCGCTGTTCGGGTCTTTCCATTCCTTGGTCCCCATGGCGAGGCCGACAAAATTTTCCACGGTTTTCGGGGCGACATCCGGCCACATTTCCAGTGTGATGTCGCCGAGTTCCGTTTCCATCAGCACGCGCTGTTTTTCCTGTGCCTGCGAGGTCGAAATCATGAGCAGCGCCGCGAGGCAAAACATAATGGTGGTTTTCATATGTCTCCTTCTGAATGGATGTCTGTGTAAGTGTACTAATATAGCTATACGCATTAAAGGCAACCACAGATCCCACGGAATACGCACAGAACCCACAGAACGACCTCTCTTCATACCGTCTGTGCATTCTGTGCATATTCAGTGCATTCTGTGGTTGCCTTTTCATTGTCCCATGAATAAAATCTCCTTGTGCGGGTATCATTACCAGAACAACAGGAATCACTCCCATGAAAGTGACGACACAGAACGACGACGATGTGATTCTCCGCGTGCAGGGCGGTGAGAAGGACGCCTTCGGGGAACTGGTCAATGCCTACATGCAGCCGGCCTATTATTCGGCACTGGCGCTCGTAGGATCGCATGACGATGCGCTCGACCTCTCTCAGCAGGCCTTCATTCGCGCCTACGACAGCATCCGCAAATTCGAGCGCGGACGCAGCTTCTTCACATGGTACTACCGCATCCTGCGCAATCTCTGTCTCAACCGTATCCGCGATCGCGCATCGCAGGCACGTCCACTCTCGAGCTTCGAGAACGCAGTGGAGGTGGCCGATGCGGCTGACGATCCCGCGCAGGCCACCGAACGCAGCATGCTGCGCGAGAAAGTACGCGAGGCGCTCGGATTCCTCGCTCCGGAGGAGCGGGAAATCATTGTCATGAAAGATTTCGACGGCTACACCTACGCCGAAATCGCCGAACTGCTGGAATGTCCGCTTGGCACAGTGATGTCACGCCTGTATTACGCCCGGAAACACCTGAAGGATTTGCTGGAGGATGTGTTATGAATGCAATGGAACGCGACCGCTTTCGCCTGCTGATGATGAAAGCGCTGGATGGTGAGCTCGCGGGCAGCGAGCATTCGGAATTCGACAACTTCCTCAGAGATGAAGAGTGCCGCCGGGAATGGAACGCATTTCGCAAAGTCAAGGAGGCAACCATGGACCTGAAAATGACATCTGCGCCGCCCGAGGTCTGGGACGGCTACTGGAAAGGCATGTACAACCGCAGCGAGCGCGGGCTGGCATGGATACTCGTCACCCTGGGCGCGGTAGTGCTGTTCGCCTGGGGCAGCATCGAAGTCGTCGCGGCCCTCTGGGCCGATACGCAGGTGCCGCTGATCGTCAAAGGCGGTATCTTTATCCTTGCGGCAGGACTCTTCCTGCTTTTCTTCTCCGTCATCCGTGAGCGCTGGTTTACATCCCGCCACGACAAATACAAAGAGGTGGTACGATGATTATCGCAACATCATCAGAAATCGCAGGAAAACGCGTTGTCAAGACGCTCGGTGTGGTGCGCGGAAACACGATCCGCGCCCGCCATATGGGGAAGGATATTCTCGCCGGACTCAAAACCATCGTCGGTGGAGAAATCCAGGAGTACACAAAGCTCATGGGCGAATCGCGCGATCAGGCCCTCGACCGCATGATCGCGGATGCTGAAGCCCTCGGCGCCAATGCCGTCCTCGATACCCGCTTCGCCACGAGCTTTCTCATGCAGAGCGCTGCCGAAATTCTCGTCTACGGTACCGCCGTCATAGTAGAAGACGCCTGAAAATAAAGAGGAACGCGGAGTTTCTCAGAGTTCACCCTGAGTTTCTCAAAGGGTCTTTTCTTCATATCCCTCTGAGAAACTCTGAGTCAACTTTGCGAAACTCTGAGTTCCTCTTCGATTGCGTTCCTCTTGTTGTTAACACAATTCTATTTTTTCCTTCCAGCCATGGAATGGTAAATTGACGGGGATGCACACAGCGTGTATCCCCGTTTTCACGAAACAGCAACACGACCATGAAAAGACCTCTCATCCTCGTCTCCAATGACGACGGTTACGATTCTCCTGGTATCTACGCGCTTGTCATGTCCCTGCGCAGCATCGCCGACGTCATCGTCGTGGCCCCGGCCACGCAGCAAAGTGCCGTCGGACACGCCATCACCGTGCAGACCCCCCTGCGCGCGCGCCCGATAAATCGCGGACGCCACTTCACCGGCTGGGCAGTCGAAGGAACACCGGCCGATTCGGTGAAACTCGGCGTCTCGACGCTCCTCGACCGCAGGCCCGACCTCGTCGTCTCCGGCATCAATCACGGCATGAACACTTCGGTCAACGTCATTTATTCCGGTACCGTCTCGGCCGCGACCGAAGGTGCGGTGCTCGGCATTCCGGCCATCGCCATGTCGCTGGCCTCCCATTCGCTCAAGGCGGATATGAGCACTGCCGCCGCATTCGCTCGCAAGCTTGCCGCAGAGGTGCTCAAGCGCGGCCTCCCCAAGGGCACGCTGCTCAACGTCAACGTCCCAAACGTCGCTCCCGAACTCATCAAGGGTGTGAGCGTGACGAAGCAGGGCCGCTCGTGGTGGGACGACGGGTTTGAGACGCGCCGCGATCCGGTGGGCAGGGACTATTACTGGCTCGTAGGCGAATATGTGTGGGACAAGGATCCGGTGGTGGATGACAGCGCGCTGCAGAGAAACATGATCTCCGTCACGCCGCTGCACTATAGCCTGACAGACGAATCGCTGTTCGATGACATGCAGAAATGGAACATCGGCCGCCTGCACAGGAAGAAGAAATCACAGGATTAAATGATTCTGCGCTTCGCGAATGCACCCCCGTCGCTGCATGCGACTCCTTAGCGAGTCCTCTGGTATCGGCTCTGGACCAGTGCATTTCCGAACACCTTCGTCTCTACATGTTCGAACCACAGCTCCGCCGGAAGGTCGCCGAACAACGGCGCACCGCCACCGAGCAGCACCGGAATGCGCGTCACGATCAGTTCGTCGATCACATCTTCACGCAGAAAGCTCTGTACGGTCCGGCCGCCGTCGATATAGAGGGTTGAATGTCCGTCCGCCTGCACCTGCGCAAGCACTGCATCGACCGATCCACGTATGAGCAACGCCTTCCCGGCATACTCCTCCGGTACAGACTCCAGCGAACTGCTCCACACGTACACCGGACACGGATACGGCCAGGTCCCGCCAAAACCGCATACAATATCAAAGGTGTTCCTCCCCATCACGATGGCGTCGATGCGTTCGATGAAGGCATTCCAGCCGTAGTCGTCCGTCTCGGGATTCGGGATGCGATGCAGCCAGTCCAGTCCGCCATTGCGATCTGCGATATATCCGTCCAGGCTGGCGGCGATATACACGATATTCGGCATGCTGTCTCCGGAAGTTCATGCGACATACCCCCGTGTGAAAATTACTATATTCGTTTTCGACACGCCATGTTCATATGCCGGAACTTCCCATGCTCGATCAGTTCGCTTCCCTCCTTTCCGATGTGGTTGACGGACAGCGCGCCTTCCGTGAGCGCTGGCTGCAGTACAACGACGACAGCAGTCTGAACGTCGATACAGAGGCCTTGCGCTCCGCCATGGCGGAACTGCAGGAGAGACTGCAGGACAACTACCCGTTCTTTCACCCGATGTACGCCGGACAGATGCTCAAGCCGCCGCATCCCGCCGCGGTACTGGGATATCTCTCGGCAATGCTGATCAATCCCAACAATCACGC
>PKTF01000174.1 GCA_002869275.1 Ignavibacteria bacterium
AGATAGAGAGGCGTCACGTACTTGATGACGTACTTGAAGAAGACGGGAACCTTGATGTCTGCGCCCGCATTGATCTCCTCCCACGCGCGGTCCATTTTGAATACCCAGGCGAAGAGGATGATCTCGATTGTGGCGAAGACAACAAGGCCGAAGGTGCCCGACCAGTAGTCCATTTCATCGAGGAAGCCGTGCCCGAGAAAGAAGATTACCGGCTGCACGCAGAGGATGACAAGCGCCGCGAGTGCGATTACAGCGCGACGGTGTGACATGCCGAACTGGTTTTTCATGAATGCGACCACCGGTTGACCCATCGCCACCGACGACGTGATTCCTGCAACGAACAGCAGCAAGAACCACAGCGCGCCGAACACTTGACCGAGCGGGATCTTGCCGAAAATGACCGGCATGGAAACGAAACCGAGATTGAACGCGCCGCCGGATGCGATTTCTTTCGTCATATCGAGACCGAAAAACGCGACCGCTACCGGAATGGCAATGCTGCCGCCCAGTACCACTTCCACGAACTCGTTTGTCGCCGCCGTGGTCAGTCCGCTCAGGGCGATATCGTCCTTGGGTCGGAGGTAGCTCGCATAGGCGTGGATCGTGCCCATGCCCACGCTCAGGGTGAAGAATATCTGTCCTGCCGCGGCAATCCACACGCTGGCTTTCCCGAGTTCGCTGAAATTCGGTTCCCAGATGTAGGCGAGTCCCTGGGCAATGGAGTTATCGGGTTGGGCGGGATCAGGAGTTCCCAGAGTGAAGACGCGAATCAGCAGGATGACCGCGAAGATGAACAGCATGGGCATGGCGAATTTGGCCAGCTTTTCGATCCCTGCCGACAGGCCTTTCCACAGCACGAAAAAATTAACGAAGAAGGTAAACAACATTAATCCGTACGCGGGCCAGATCGAGGAAAAATGTGATCCTTCCTCTAGTCCCTGGTAGCTGCTGAGGAAGCCGCTCATGGCGCCGATCGTTTCCTCACCCTGGTAGAGGCCGATCATGCTGAAGATGCTGTATCCGAGCGTCCAGGATTCGATGTAGGTGTAATAGATGAGAATGACCATGGAGATGAGCAGTCCCATCACCCCGAGATACTTGGCGATGGGATGATTCCACAGCACGTCGAACATTCCCGGGGCGCTCCCGTGTCCATATTTGCCGCCGTGGCGACCGATGCCCCACTCCACCCACATCAGGGGGATACCGAGAAGGAGGAAGGCGATAAAGTAGGGAATCATGAACGCCCCGCCGCCATTGGAAGCGGCCTGCACCGGGAAGCGCAGGAAGTTTCCAAGACCGACGGCGTTACCCGCTACGGCGAGAATGAGACCGAAACGCGAGCCCCATTGCTCTCTCTCATTGGACATGCTCAGCCTTACAGTAGATGATACCTTGTTCAGCTCCCTGATGGTCGGGGCGTGACTCGAACTTTGCGTGTTGGAAAAATCTAAGAAAACTCAGGCGCTTACGCAATGCACAGCTAAAGATGGCTTCCGTCGCCCGATAAGGAATCAGAGTATAATAATCCTATTTTACTCTCCGTTTCACATCATATCGTACTGGAGAAACCATGACAAAGACGGTATTGTTGATCCTCATCGGCAACCGGAAGGAATCTGCCGTGAACGTACAGAAAGTGCTCACCGCCTGGGGCTGCCTGATAAAAACCCGGCTCGGGATTCACGACGGTGTGCTGGAAAACTGCTCCGATGAGGGGCTGTTGATCCTGGAACTGCATGGTAATCATGAGGAAATGGAAGAACTCGCACGCAAAGTATCCGTGATCAGCGGAGTGAGTTCAAAACTGGTGGATCTGTCGGTCTGAGTCCGGCGCAGAGCGGAACGTCGAGTACCGTACAGGGTCGCGCTCATGAAATTCTCACCTCCACCCGGTAACTTTCGTGTCGGGAATGCGTACACAGGAAACGATGACGTCCAGGGAGACGTTATAGACAATGGTCATTCTCATGAATGTTTTTTTCAGGATGCCAGGCATCCTGACCGGAGACGAACGAGTTTGGTACAACACCACAGGAAAATCATGAAGCGAATCGCACTGCTCTGTGCAATGTTCACGGTGCTCACGTGCGCTGTTCCCGTCTTCGCCGCAAACGGAGGTGAACAGCCGGGCAGCAGCAGTAATGCAACAATCAACGGCTACGTCCGTGATGCGGAGACGGGAGAGACACTCGTCGGCGCAACTATATTGATCAAGGAAAGCGGGCAGGGTACGATCACGAACAAGAGCGGGTATTACTCTATTTCGGAAATCAAGCCGGGCTCCTACACTGTGCTGTACAGTTTCCTTGGCTTCGAAAAAAAATCCATGAACGTCACCCTGAAACAGCAGGAATCACGTCGCATCGACATCGAACTCGAAACCGAAGCGTTTCGCATGGACGAAGTCGTCGTGGAGGGTGACCGACTTGAAGACAAACGACAGATCTCTGTCAGTCGCGTGAATATTCCCGTCCGTCAGATCACCAAGCTGCGTATCGGCGGCGAGGCGGATATTTTTCGCTCGCTGCAGTACCTCCCCGGCGTACTCTCCTCGTCTCAGATTTCGAGCGGATTGTACATCCGCGGTGGTTCGCCCGATCAGACGCTCGTGCTGATGGACGGTTCGACGGTCTATAATCCGTCGCATCTGTTCGGATTCTTTTCCACCTTCAATCCCGATGCCATCAAGGATGTCGACTTGATCAAAGGCGGGTTTCCCGCTGAATACGGTGGCCGGATGTCAGCCGTGCTCGATCTGGTACAGAAAGACGGGAACAGGAAGGAATTTGGTGGAACGGCGTATCTCGGCCTTATCTCCTCACGTGTCTCGGCCGAGGGTCCGGTTGGAGACGGATCCTGGTTTTTCGGAGTGCGCCGAACGTACATCGATCTGCTGACCAACATGCTCGAAACACCGGAAGATCCACTGCCGAATTACTTCTTCTACGACATCAATGGAAAGATTTCGCAGGATCTTGGAACGTCCGACAAGCTGTTCCTCTCAGGATTTACCTCAGAGGATGCGCTGGACTTCGCGAACAACGCCGGCTTCAGCGGCGATATCGGGATCAGCAACAGGGCGCTTTCGGCGCGTTGGACGCATCTGTTCGGAGACAACCTGTTCTCGGTCTTCAATTTCAGCTGGAGCCGCTACCGCAACAGCTTCTCCACAGAGAATTCCGGTTTCGAAACGGAGTTGGAAAACACCATTCAGGACTATACTCTGAAGGGAAACCTGGAGTGGTTTGTCTCGTCGGACTGGACCGTCAAATCCGGTTTTGAGATCAATCGCTACCTGTTGACCTATCAGCAGAATTTTACCGGTAACGCCGATTCGACCGTTGCAGAAGGCACGCAGGAAGGCGGCATCACAAACCTGGACGAATCCGACAATGCGGCGTCATTCTTCCTGCAGTCGAACTACCAGTTTTCGAATCTCTGGTCGCTGCAGACCGGCCTGCGTGTCAATTATTACGAGATGCGCGACCTGCTCACCTACGATCCGCGTCTCGCCTTGCGCTACAACCTTAGCAGTGACATGGCGCTGAAAGCGGCGTTCGGGGTATATCATCAGTACTTCCGTCTCGCGTCGCTGCCCGACTTCAGTTTCTTCGATACGTGGTTGCCCACGGATTCGACCGTAAGTCCGAGCCATGCCATACATTACGTCATCGGGCTGGATACGCGTCCATGGAAGGACATTGATTTCAACGTTGAGGTCTATTACAAGGATCTCAATCATATCAGTGAGCTCAAGCAGTTTCAGACGCAGGGTCGCACCGTCTCGGACTTTTTCTATGACGGCGAAGGCGAGGCGTACGGTATCGAGTTTTTCCTCCAGAAAAAGAGCGGCCGTTTCACCGGTTGGGCGGGATACGCGCTGGGGTGGATCAACACGCGTTTCGACGAATTGAATGACGGTGAGTATTTCAGGCCGAAATGGGATCGGCGTCATGACCTCAAGCTCGTCGCCCAGTATAAGCTGAGCGATCGATGGGACATCAGCGCAACGTTTACGTTCCAGACCGGACAGTCGTACACGGGCCGCACGTCGCGAATGGAAACACGTCTGCCGGGATCCGATTACGGCAAGGGCGTGACCATCCCTGCGGAAAGGTTCGGATTGCGGCTCCCGCCGTCGCATCAGCTCAATCTCAACGCGAGCTACAGCACGACGTTGTTCGGTCAGCCGACCAAACTGCTGATCGATATTTTCAACGTGTATTCACGCCGCGATATCTGGTTCCGTTTCTATGACACCACAGGCGACGTGACAACAGTGGAGGATGTCCGTCTGCTGCCGATTCTTCCCAGTCTGGCAATCGAGATCAAGTTTTGAGGATGGAAATGAAATCATATATCATGCGCAGTATTACCACTGTTGTTCTGTTCCTTGTCGTACTGGCCGTCAGCGGCTGCGAAGACGAACCGCCGACAGATTACGTATCCGAACCGTTTCTGGAAGCATATCTTATCGTGGACGAACCGATTCAGGGAATCGTCGTGGCGAACTCACAACCCATCACCGAGGCGTTTGATTACGCAGGCATGATGGAGAGGAACGCCCAGGTAACCATCACAACGGGGAGCGACGTATATTCGCTCGAGTACGCTGAGACAGATGGTATTGGCTCTTACCGCTACCCAGATACCTCCGTCCGGATCAAGCCCGGCACGAAATACGCGATTGCGGTTCTCATGCCCGACGGCAAGGAGCTCAGCGCCGAGACCGTGACACCGGAGCGCATTTCCTGGACCATTGAACCGCGTGAGTTTCTCCAGTACCCCCAGGATACGACGGTGCTCTTCAGCCCCGATTCGCTCCGCATCGCATGGACTCCAGGAAACTCGATTGAATACATCATTCGCGTAAAGGCGCTCGATACGCTGGGGTACGGGCAGTACCTGGAACCGGCGACGACTGAAATCAACGAGCGGACCAACAACATTCCTTTCGAGGAACCTGACGATCCGACCTTCTATACCCTGACGCGCTGGGGCTTTGTGCAGACCAACCAGGCTCCGACAGTGTGGGCGGCATTTCGCTGGTACGGCCGGAATGAAGTGGCGATTCTCGCACCCGACCAGGCGATGCTCGACTGGTTCAAGGCGACGCAGTGGGGCGGACGCTCAGTCGAGTACCGTCCCGAATTCAGCAACGTCAACGGCGGTGTGGGCATACTCGCATCGGCGTCAGTGATCGAGCAGGACGTGTTTGTACTCAAGCGGAAAAAACAGTAACATTTCCTTATGCACAGGAGATGTTCATGAAATTGATTCGATATTCGATACGAAAAGACGATCTGCATCAGCTTCTGCACGCCATCGGTGTTTTGCAGAAAAACGAGCATCTGCTCGCAGTGAACAATGCGGATCTTGCCGACCAGGGTCACGAAGCGGTACTCATCACGGTCAGTGCCGAGCAGAAGCATTCTACGCTGGGTGACCATGAGAACTGGACGGATGAAGAAATCCAGCAGCGTTTTGCCGAACTGCGGATCCTCGAGGATTCCGCCACACAACAGTTACGCGGTGTCATGGCCGAGCTCGAAGCTCTGCAGCGCGAGCGCGAACGCCGCTCGATGGATTCTGATCGCAGCGATGACGGGATTCCAGGTGCGGTGGAGAAGAACATTCGTGATCAGCTGCGCGGCCTGCTGGGAGAGGACCGGGGGGGCTAGAGTATCCGAAGTGTACGATAAACGGATGATATTATCCGGGAAATGATATTTTATTTTTTTATCTCCGGAGAGAGAAACACTTGCATGTTTCCTTTCCGGACGTTTTTTTTGTATGTATTCCAAGAAATGCCGATCTTTAGGCAAAATTGTATCTGACAGGGTTCGGACTGGCAGTACTGCCTGCGGGAATCCTGTCCCTTTTGCTTGAGCTAATTTTTTGAGTCTATTGTAGATCTCTTCATCTTCAAGGAGTAATCATGTACAAAGTGTTATCAACGCTTCTCTTTGTACTCATCTTCTCCGGGGTAAGCCTGGCCCAGGAGGAGGAAACGGAGACGCGGCAGGAGCGGCCATATGATGCCGACTTCTCGCGTCCCCAGACGTTTGGTTTTGGAGTCGCGCT
>PKTF01000375.1 GCA_002869275.1 Ignavibacteria bacterium
CCGTCCGTCGCATCCAGGATAGCTCCCGCGCCGATACACACCTCTGCGGCGACGTACATGCGCTCGGAGTGAACCAGTTCTGCGGAGGACGCGATCGAGGCCTCACTCTCCACCGTCCCGAGCCTGTAAAATGCCGCATCGGCTTCCAGCAGCGCAGTATTATTGCTGAGAAGGTCCCAGGGAAATCGAAACGCTCGGGTTTCGACCTCGACGATGGGAACGCCGAACGACATCAGGTCGATGTCATGATTGGGTCCATGCACGAGTTCCTCGCGCAGAAGGCTGGTTTTTAGCCAGTGGTACAGTTTCTCGCGCACCGCCGTATCCCGCACGCAGGCGGCGAGAAAGACACCCTCGTGGGCGAACACCGCGTTCTCACCACGGTTGTCACGAATGGCCTCGACAAGTTCAGGCAGCAGTATGGTGCTGCCGCTGATGAACAGGTCGGCATCGAGCTCTTCATTGACGGGCAGACCGCTGCGTTCCCGCATGACTTCGACAAGACCGAGCCGCGTATACAGCTGCAGGGCATCGTCGGGGAAGCATCGCCCTATCCGTTCCCTCAGAGTGAATATCCCGCTGCGCAGATCGAAATCAGGGTTGACATGTGTCAGCGGTAAAAGTGTTGAGATCGAAAAATCTTCAAACAGACAGATTGACATGGCATAACATGGGTAAGTATTGCAGAAATGTACGATTCTGGCGCGGCAATGACAACAGACGCCGCTATAGATGACGATGGCGTACCCTGTTCGAAGATACGCCATCCGTCGACTCTGGAGCAGGCATTGCTATTCGAGAAGCAGATCCTCCTCGGCATACAGCTTCATATTAAACAACAGGTTACGCATCATGTCGCGATATTCTTCCACATCCGGCGCCAGGGCGATCGTCTGCTCGTACTCAAGAAAAGCTTCGGTGTACAATCCGCGTTTTTCATAATAGATGCCACGAATCAAATGCAGCGTAACATCATCGGCGCCCATTTCCTTCAGTTCCTTATCAAGACTCTGCAGTTCTGCGTTAATGGCCTGCACTGTATCCTGCGGAAGGATGCGAAAAGTCTGGATGTCGCTCTGCACGTAGTCGGTGAGTCGCGTGATGCGCCAGTGGTACTGACGATCGGGATTCAGCGGTGGCAGGCTGTCGGGGAGATAACGGAACGTGTCGCTGTTCATCTCCAGAGTCATCACCGTATTGAACATGTCGTCCAGGAGAATTAGCTCGTACGACTCGGCTTTTTCGGCGTCAACCCAGCGAAACAGCGGTGCCGGCGACATGACGGCGTACTTCGGGAACACGGCGGTAAACACATCCATGTCGCCACGTACCGCGCCGAATACGGGATCGCTGTTATCCTCCTGTGATCTCTTCATCTGCTTCGCCGCGTATTCGAGGATGGAGCCCGAGGCACCCTCGCCTCCACGGCGACCCTTGACCGCCTCGAATTCGGAAAGTTTTCTCGTCGTATTCGCATCGATGCTGACGAGGCGGGACTGGTTCATCATGAGCTTCACGTAACTGGCAAAAGAAGCGCGCACGACATCCTTTCCGTCGAGCACGTCACCGACGCTGACAGCCCTCCACTTCCCTTTCCCGGCATCCTTGAAGGTGACCTTGCCCTTGACGCTCATGACCATGAACGACGTCTGGCTCAGCGCCGTGGTGCTGAGCACAAGAAGCAGCAGGAGCAATCGCAGAGTTTTCATGATGAGTTCCTTTCTCTATGAATATCTCGTTGTTGAATCTCTGAAAGTTCTCTGATCGTTCGTTCCGGCAGTACAGGTTCGCAGTTGGGTGTCAGGCCGAAGTAGGCCGGTACGGGTGCGATTCCATGCTGTTTCTGCATCAATCCCGCGAAGACGAACAGCTCTTTTTTGCGATGCAGTTTGCACTCTGTCCATTCACACAGAGGAGAGAGGCGTGTCCATGCCGCGGAGTCGTTATCCCCCATACGATAGAGTCCGGACGATAGTTCCCGATTTTTGCCCTCGTTTTCCGGCGGCAACTGCGGTCCACCCCGAAGGACGCGCATGTCCCCTGTTTCAGCCACATGCACCAGCGGCATCCCGAGATAACGACGCAGCGTTTCACGCCACAACCGCAGACTGCGCGGCAGAAGCAGTTCCCATTCCTCGAAATACACGAATTCGTTGAACGTCTGAAGTTCGGTGGAGAGATAGTGCTCCTTTACCAGGCTGTCGCGCATCGCTTCATTCTTCTTCCCGGCCAGATACTGCAGGAAATACTGCATCGGAGATTTCCGCGAACCCGCCTCCGTAAACTCCGACATGATCTCCGGTACGTTGTCACGCCATTCGGCTATGCCGGGCTGCAGCTGCGCGGACGACAACGGCCTCTCAGTCGTCCCTTCACTCAGCCGCACGGCGTTCGCGAACAGCGGCAGCACGAAATCTGCGTGCATGAGCCGTGTGTGCGCGAGAAAGGGTTCGTTGTCGCGGAAGGCCTGGCAGAGTACATCCGGCAGCGGATTGGCACTGTCGCAGTATTCACGTTTGACTCGGCGCTGCTGCAGCTGGAAACGCAGCCAGGTCGTCAGAGCGTTCGCAGGGATGAACAGCAAGGCGGCGGTCGCCATGAGATTGTAGCTGACCTTCACGTCGAACTGGAAGTACGCGATCAATGGGATGAAGAACACGATGACGGCTTCGGTGAACAGCATACCTGTGATCAGCATGGCGAGGGAAAAACGCCCGGGCGGCTTGGGTCTGAGGATTCGGTACAACACGATGCTGAGATAGGAAAGCAGGAACACGAGAAGCCAGTCCACCCAGGGGTCCACCGTATCGATGCGGCGTCCCTGCAGCAGCATGTTGATCACATTCGCGTGGATGAGAATACCGGGCATGTCCGCGCCCTCCATTCCCATTTTGCGACCCATCGGCGTCTTGTGCGTGTCATCGAGGTAGTACAGTCCACCTTCGTTCACGAAGCCCACCAGCACGATGGCGTCCTGGAAGTACCCGTGATCGTACATGGTACCGAACAGCACGTCATCTATCGGAGCGACTTCAAACTGTCCTGTCGAGCCTGTATAGTAGATCACCTCTTCGTCAGGTGATCCCTCCAGCAGCTCCCGAACGGATTCCGGCGCACTGAGCTCCAGCAGTTTGACCGGAAAACTGATCCAGCGTTCTCCGTCGACTTCCGCTGCGGGAAGAAAACGGCGGACCATGCCGTCGGGATCCGGGAACAGGTTGACGTACCCGTAGTGTGACGCGGCGTTCTCAATCGGTGGAAGAAGCTTCCAGTCCTCCGACATCGTCGCGGGACGGAAGCCTTTGGCCAGCACAACGTTCGGCACATCCAGCAGTGCGATCCGAAGGTCCTCCAATTCCTGAAGCCGCTCGGGCGGGAAACGCTCCAGGTGCTTGTCATCAAGGATGACATCTATCCCGACGGCGGCGGCTCCCAGTGCGTCGAGTTTATACAGGAGCGCGGCAATTTTGCCGTCCGGCGCCGGTGCGACTTCCCCGATATTCACAACCTTGATGCGGCTATGCGGAAACTCGGCGTCCTTGACCATGAAAATGGCGTCGAGGCTCACGTCGGCGATATTCAGAAAATCGATACGGTCGAAAATGGGATTGAGAAAGGAGGTTTCATCGGCTTCGGGCAGACTCGCCGAAATAAAGAGCATGAGCTGCACCCCGACGATCACCAGCAGCGAACTGATGACGAACTCCAGACGAAAAAAGTACTGGAATATGCGTTTGCGCATTCCGGGGTCTTCGATGGGTTATACGGCCGATAGACCGCATAATAAAGAGGAACTCAGAGTTACGCAAAGTTCGCGCAGAGATTCTCAGAGGGCTTTTTCTTCATATCCCTCTGAGAAACTCTGGGTCAACTCTGAGAAACTCCGCGTTCCTCTTTGTCTGCGTTCCTCTTCCCCAGCGTACTCAAAAACCATCGGAGAGATCAAACCCGAACAGCATACCGAAGTACCAGCGCCATTCCTTGCCGTAGGTGACGTCGGCGAACTGAAACGTCCGTGTGAATTCGTCGAGGCCGTAGGCGCCGCTGAAGAAGATGCGCGTCGGGTACATGGAGAAGGAATACGACTCCAGCCGCAGTTCGAAACCGATGTCCTTTTTCAGTCCGGACACGGAAAACTGCTCGGGATCCATCACGGCGTCGCCGATGTCAAAGAACACCCCGCCGTACAGCTTGTCGAAGAGGATGTGTCCGAGGTGCAGGTCCATGTTCGGGATCAGCGGAAAGCGGTACGTGAGCTGTCCGGTGGCGAGCTCATTGCCACCGAGGGCATAGTAGGTGTAGCCCTGCATGCCCGTGATGCCGCCGGCGTAGTAGTTGAAGAAATCGTCCACCGGATCGCCGAGGATGCTCGCTCCGCGCAGTTTCATCGTCAGCGAATGATTCCACCACGGCAGCTGTGCGGCGAGCATGAAATGTGCGTCGAAGCGGTGGAAATTGAAGTCCGTGTAGATCGGCGTGAGCATGCCGTTGCGCACTTCGTAGTCCCCGTCGGGATTGAAGTTGTTGAACTCGTAATCGTAGAACAGCGAGAAACGCAGTCCGATGGGATTGATTTCATGATCGCGTGTGGGGACCATGTTGCGGTAGCGGAACACCGCGCTCAGATCGTTGCCGACGAAATACAGGTTGTCCGTTGCAGGCACGAGGTTGTCGGTGGCGGGATTGCGAAACCCGCCGATCGTGGAGGTATAGCGATTATGTGTATACCCGAATTCCAGCCGCATGCGGTTGCTGAACAGGTTGTGCCCGAGTTTCGCGGAGAACGCCAGCAGGTTGAAATCCACATCCACTCCCACGGTGTCGTACGAGATGCCGATTTCCGACGAAGTACCGCGCGTCACGTTGAACACCTCCAGCGACAGGTCGGGGTAGAGACCGAGGGTGCTGAAAAGAGGCAGTTTGTCGCGATACGTAATGTTGAAATAGAGGTCGCGCTCACCCTTGATGTTGATCGATCCGCTGGCCATCATCTCGACGCGATTGAGCATGTCGCTCGAGTACAGCATCACGCCGGGTTTGAGCATTTCAATCCCTTCGTTGTCGGGATTGAACTGGTCGATACGAATCGTCGGGAAATACATCATACTCTGGAACAGTCTCTCATGCAGCGCCGGCTTGTGTTCCGGCAGCTCCGTATCGTCGAAACTGTTGAGCCCCTCCCAGTCCCACTCTCCCGGATCCGCCGAGGCGATGGGTGACGAGTACAACCGCGACGGAAGGTAGCTGCTTCCCGGAAACTCGCGTGGAGCGGCGTCCGACAAACGCGCGATCTTGTAACCAGCCGCCGTGTAGGCGGCGTAGAGCAGGTCATTCTCTCCGCGCAGCATCGGCATGAATGCGCCGCCGGTGACATTCGT
The DNA here is from genome assembly GCA_002869275.1 of Ignavibacteria bacterium. Lineage (GTDB taxonomy): Bacteria > Bacteroidota > Ignavibacteria > SZUA-365 > SZUA-365 > BM516. The sequence goes on from PKTF01000375.1 coordinate 5,379, forward strand.
CAGCTGTGGGTCCTCACCATCGTGGTCGATGTCATGCCGATAGATGTTGAAGATTCCCGTCTTGTCGCTCGCGTAGATGATGCCCATGCCGTCATGCGTGAAGCTGGCGTCGCGGCAGTCATAATTCGGGTTTGCGATGAGGACCTGGAATTCCTGGCCGTTAGGACGACAGCGCGCGATTCCTCGCTGCAGACGGGGTGCGTAACCAAATACCAACCAGTCCCCCTGTGGCGACCAGCGCGGTGAAAACACCTGTTCGCCATTCGCGAAGCCCGTCAGGTTGATGAAACCGTGTCCATCGAGATCGACCGTTCCAACGTTCACCGTACCATCCTTCGCGTAGGCGAACGCGATTCGCGCACCATCCGGACTGTACGACGGATTGTATGCACGAAGTCCCTGCGTCACCCGGCGCTCTTCCTTCGTGTCGAGGTCGTATTCGTAGATGTCGTAGTAGAGATGTCCGTACACGGATGGATCATTGTACTTCGAGTACGCAATTTTCTTTCCGTCAGGCGACCATGAAAGCGTGGAACGCACACCGGGAACAACCATGGTCTCCTCGCCGCCGGCGACGTCGTGAATGTAAATCGCGGATTGTCCAAAATAATCCGAGGTCTTGTTCGACACGTAGGCGAAGCGATCCTCGACAGGCGACCACACCGGGTGGAAATTCCCGAATCCGACATCTGCCACGAGGTCACCCTC
>PKTF01000290.1 GCA_002869275.1 Ignavibacteria bacterium
AGAGATGCGCAATCGAGAGAATGGAAACGCGCGGTTTCCCATCAGCCTGATAGAGCAGCTTGCCGATGTCGAGCGGCTCGCCTTCCATCCACGAGGCGAATGACGGCGAAGCCAGAACGTTGTTGAGCTGCATGGCGAGCGCGCGCCTGTCCTTCTCCGGGTAAAATGTTTCGAGGTCAAAGACGCCCAGCTGTGTGAACGGCGGTGCGAGAATGGCACGGATGACATCCGCGATTTCCATATCCCTCCCTTCGCTCCAGGCGTGATTGAAAATATTCGACAGCAGAATATGCTCACGGCTCTGTATCGGATCGGCATCGACACCGAGGAGTGCAAGGAGCCCCGAGACGGTGGACATGATGCGTTCGCGCATGCCGTCGAGGTCCTTGCGCTGTCCCTCCGGCGGCGCCGAGAAGGAACGCAGCAGGCTGATCGGGAGTCCGGCCGTACTGCCTGGTGTATAGATGGCGAAATCGGCCGCGGCGCGGAGCCGTTTGATGCGTTCGGGGCCCTGTCCCCAACCGGCGATCCCCTTTTTCCAGGTGTCGGCGGTACTGGCTGCGAAGTCCGGGACGGACATCCCTTTGCGCGTAGCTTCACCTTCGTCCACCCACGGTTCGAAATCCTGAGCGCGCAGCTGCGGAAACGTCAGCAGCAGGTTGCCGATATCCCCTTTTGGATCGATGATCAGTGCGGGGATGCCGTCGATCGCGGCTTCCTCGAGAAGTCCGACGCAGAGACCGGTCTTACCGCTGCCCGTCATTCCCACGCACATTGCGTGCGTCGTCAGATCCTTCGCATCATAGAGCAGAAGAGGCTTTTCCTCCGCATTGTCGGTTTTCAGTCGTCCGAGATAGAACGCGCCGAGTTTTTCGAAATCCTGCATGAGGGGAGATCCTTTTGTCAATCCCGTGGTGGTGGTTGTATTACTGGAGAATTGCAAAATGTGGGGAAAGAAGCAAGATCATGATCATGATCTTGATCTTGGACATGGCTCAGGGCCTAGGGCTCAAGGAAGCATGATCATGGCGCAGGGCCCAGGGCGCAAGGAAACAGGATCATGGCGCAGGGCCCAGGGCTCAAGGAAGCATGATCAGGGCCCTGGGCTCAGGGCGAAATGGTGCATGGAAGCAAGATCCTGTAACATGTACCAAGGTTCTTGAGCCATGATCTTGCCTCCCTGAGCCATGCTTCCTTGAGCCATGATCCTGCTTCCCTGAGCCATGCTTCCTTGAGCCATGATCCTGCTTCCTTGAGCCATGATCCTCCTGCAACATCCGTGAGGAGAAAATCGTATAATAGGACTAGACACACCCCGAACATTGCGAACTCATAAATAGAGAGGAAACCATGCGACCTCGACTGAAACTATCCATCCACCTCCTGCTCTTTATCTGCCTCTCGCCGGCATTAGTGAACGCGCAGAGCGAAACAGCGGTGGAAGTCGGTGTGCCGTACGAGCGCGCGCTGACGTCCGAGGCACTCGATGTCTACACCGTGAATGTCGACGACGAGACCTTCGTCTACGGGTATGTGGACCAGAAAACCGTCGACGTCGTTGTCACCTTACGAAAATCGGATGGCAGCGTACTGCGGGAATTCGACGGACCGGGTCGCGGGCTTGAACACTTCTCATTTACCGCGAAGGAGTCCGATGTTCTGCGTATCGAGGTCGCGCCGTTCAAAAAAGCGGAGGGTGACTATACGTTTGTTCTCGTACGCCGAGAACCTGTGGCGCAGGACAATGAAGGAAAAATCGATCAGATGATGACGGCCTACAGCAACGGCACAACGCCGGGTTGTGCCGTCGGAGTGTATCGCGACGGCGAAATCGTGTACTCCCGCGCTTGGGGATCGGCGAATCTCACGTATGCAATTCCGTTTACACCCGAAACACCATGCAATATCGGTTCGGTATCCAAGCAGTTCACCGCCTTCGGCATCGCCCTGCTGGCCGATGCGGGCAAGCTTTCGCTGGACGACGACATTCGCACCCACATTCCCGAACTGCCGGAGTTTGCTCAGGTGACGCGCATCCGCAACCTGCTCTCGCATACCGGCGGCTATCGCGAGGTGTACAACACCTTCCCGCTCACGGGATGGGATTTCGAAGACGCCCTCCCCCGTAGCGAGGTCATACGCATGGTGCAGCAGCAGGACGAGCTGCAGTTCGAGATCGGAAAAAGCTCCACCTACAACAACACCGCGTTCATCCTGCTCTCCATGGTCATTGAACGTCTTACCGGCAAAGCATTCGACGTCTGGATGGCAGAGAATGTCTTCGCTCCGCTGGGCATGACGTCCACGCGATTCAAGATGCGCCGCGGCCAGGTGATCACCGGTGCCGCACAGGGATACGTACCAGGAAGCGAAGGAGGCTTCCGGGCCGGCGGAGATTTCGATGCCTCGGCCGGGGCCGGCGGAATCTACACGACCATCGGCGACATGGCGAAATGGGTTCATAATTTCCATACGAAGGATGTTGGCGGGCGCGCCGTCGACATGCTCTCCGAACGTGCAGTGCTGTCTACCGGCGATACCCTGGACTATGCACTGGGCATCGGTGTGGTACGCCGCAAAGGGTACACCGTGCTCACGCATGGCGGCGCGGATATCGCGCATCGCGCACACGTGCTGATCTTTCCGGAACTGGACGGCGGCGTCTTCGCCATGAGCAACAACAGCGGGTACAATCCCCAGCTGATGACACGGGAGATCGCCGGGATGTTTTTCCCGGAACTTCGTATCGATGAAGAGAAGGCATCACCAGCCGACAATGAGCAAAGCAGCGAGAGCGAAGAAGCGGCCTCGGCGGATACAACGGCCTTCGATCGGGTCGTCGGACGATACGCCTTTCGCGATGCACCGCTGGAGATCGAATACACGCGTGAGGGAACGACGTTCTATGCCCAGGCCACCGGACAGCCACGCATTCAGCTCAATATGCTCTCTGCATCGGAGTACGCGTACCAGGGCGTTCCCGGGGCCACAGTCACCTTCCACCTTCCACCGGAGGGACAGGCGGACAGCGCGACCCATCACCAGAATGGCGATTACAAAATCATCAGGAAAGACGCTTTCACGTTGGATGCAGAAATGCTGCAGGAATACGAGGGCCTGTATTTCTCGAAGGAACTGGATGTCGTGCTGCACTGCGTGTACGAGGAGGATACGCTCCGCCTGCGCCGCACACGCATGGAGGACATTCTGCTCAGCGCGGAGGAAAAGGATGCATTCACGGGCGGCCGCGTCTATGGTTCCGTGCGCTTCGATCGGAACAGTGACGGTGTGCTTCGCGGATTTTCCGTTTCCAATGCGAGGACCAAAAACGTGCGTTTCCAAAAACTGCGTTAGCGCTGCGTGATCATCGGAGCGATGGACTGTCTGATAGGTGTAGTCAAACACGGGACACATATCATGACACACCACCATTTTCATGCTTCACGACAGTGGAGCGTCGCTGCTATCATCCTTCTCGCACTGCTTGCCTGCAGTTGCGAAGAAGCACCGGTGTATCCCGGTGATTCACCAGACCAGGCTACGCAGGACGATATCCTTCCAGTGGACCCACCATCCGATGAAATGGATACGGGTACGTTTTCCCTGCACTGTATCAACACCTCCGTGAGGAGCTACATCGGAGGCGGAGGGGTCTTCATCATCGCGATCAAGCCCGATCCGCAGTTCAGCGGCACCGTGCAGCTCGCCGTGGAAGCTGATCCCCTGCTTGCGGTGCAGCTCACGCGCTATCGTCTCGACGAATTCATTTCTTATGCCGAGCTGACCGTCGAGCCGTGCGCGCCCATCGCGCAGGGCACCTCGACGATCACAGTGCGCGCGACACATCACGGACGGACGATCACGCGGCAGCTGGGAGTCGATCTCTATGAATGGGAACAGTACGAGCCGGGAACGGAGATCATCAAGCGCGATGAATTCGTCTCATGGCTGGCGAAGGAGCATCCCGAGGTCGGCGATCTCTCTGCCGAACAATTCCGCCGCTACATGACGTATCCGCAAATTCTCATCGTCGAGCACTGGACCTTTCTAAATCAGGACTGGGAATTCCGTGTGTGTTTCCACGTCATGATTCCACCGCATGACTGGTCCATGATGCTGCTTCGCCGACGCGGATGTGCGCAGCCTCTGCTTGCGGCACGGCGGGATAGCGACGGGACGATTGCCGAGATTCCTGTTGACGAATATCCGGTACTCCTGCTCTCAGCACATCACTGAACAGCGTATGTGAACGCTGATACAGCGTGCTGTCGCCTGCGGTCACCGAAAGCGGCACGGCTTCATGCTGTGCGGTGAAGAGAGACAACGCTGTGCGTCCGCCTGATGATGACAGCGGCGAATCCCGTTCGACCGCCCTGATGCGGATGTCCGCATACCAGGCATCCGCCGAAGCGACGTAGGCGAGCGAGCGGCCCTGTTCATGCGCTCGCTGCACGCGCTCTCGCCAGGCTGCATCTTCGCCTCGTGCCCAGCGCAGGATATTCACCAGACTTCCATGCAGCGCGTATTCTTCGGGGAGCAGGGATTCCACGGCGATATCGCAGGCATCAATATCCGCGCCACAGTGCCGCAGCATGATGGTGAACTGCGCGGCCGCTTCGCGTCCCGTCAGTTCTTCCACCGCATCCCCCGCCACGGCGGCAGCAGACAGCGACTCGGTGAGCGCTTCAGAGAACGCCGTGCCGTTGTTCATGCGATCGAGAAGCCGATTGATCCACGACGACGGAGTGGCCTCGATGCGAAGCGGCCCATCATTGCGCTGCAACCTGTCGTCAAGCGCCGCGAAAAACGTGGATCCTCCATCGAGTGACGCGAATGGTTGCACCGTGTTTCCAGAGCGTTCGATCGAAGCACGCAGCCGTCCGGCAGCCGGACCGCTGAGCGCGGCCCTGTTCGCAGTGATCACCTCCCAGCCATCCCGCAGGATGGGAGCGTAGAGTGCTGCTGTTCCGGCATCTTTGCTGCAATCCACCAGGTGCGCGCCGCTTCCTGCGAGCAGCTGCTGCAGCGCGGGATGATCGATGGAAGGACCGGCAGACAGGACTTCGTCCAACACCAGCGGAGCAATTCCCCCCAAATCCACGGCCATGTGTTCGTTATCCAGCGCGGCGACGATGCGTACCCCGGTACCGGACAGAGGGCCGCCCGCGGCTCCCGCCATGATACGCTCGAGGAAGGCACGACCAAGTTCCGTCCCTGCACCGGCAAGGAGGATGTCCACCTTCCGAGGTACAGATCCGTTCACTGTGGCAGAGGGAAGCCCTAACCCGTTTTCATCGTAGCGGGTGGCGCCGATGCGCTCGGGTTCGATCGAACGCGAAAAGACCGTGCCGGCATCAGATGCCTTCGGTGCCGCATCCAGCACCTGGACGCGATTGTCTCCGGAGCGGATTTCCACGCGTTCGGCCTGAAGAGCGTTGCCGAAAATCGCGATAGTGATATTCCGCCCGTTCGGACCGAGTGTGGTGCTGCGTCCTTCCGCGTCCGCGCCGATTCCGCTGGCGAGCACCGGTACGGCTGTGCTGCTTAAACCGAGAAACCATGCGTTGATGAGACATTCGGTTTCGCTGTGCCAGACGTGTGCGTGACCGAAACGACCGTCGGTAAACAGCAGCTTCTCCGTTGCATGGAGTTCCGCATCGCACGAGGAGAGGCGCAGAGCCGCGGCGAGCATGGCCGCCGCCAGGCGTTCACCCCACGCGTACATGCGGTCTTCCCACGCGCTGCGTTCCGTCGAGGAAGGCGGAGGTGGTTGATGGCGGATTTCCTCGAGATACCGCATCCGCAGTGCTTCGAAAGCTTCGTCCGTACCGCCATGCGTCGCGTCCCGCAGAAGACGTCCATGCCTGTCTGCGATGTGCGCGAGTCCCTCCACACGGTCTTCCTGCGTGGTGGAGGGCGGCAGCAGACGTCGCATGGTGGCCTGCACACCCTGGAGAGACGAGGCGAATACGAGCACCAGTTTTCTGCGTCGTGCGTTCCCGATGACGGTGACGGCCTGCCGGATGCGTTCCGCCGAGCCAAGGACCTCTCCTCCGAACATGTAGAGCGTGGGTTGCA
>PKTF01000040.1 GCA_002869275.1 Ignavibacteria bacterium
ACCGAACTCGGCGGGAATCTGACGCTGCTGAATCTGGTCGCGAATATCCTTGTAGAACGCGCCGATATCAAACGCAAGGTTCTGGCCGATCTGCTGGCGGAAACCGAAGTCGTACTGAATCGTCTTCTCGGGCTTGAGTCCGAATCCTACCGGACTCGAAACCGCGTAGCCGCCCTTGATCTGCGACGACACCGTGGCGTTGCCGAGATACACATCACGCAGACGAGACTGCTGCACGAAGATACCGTACTGCGCGTAGAACACCGTCTGATCGGTCACCGGGAAGGAGAAACCGATACGCGGGCTTACCGTCTTCGACGGCTCGACATCCTTGACATTGTCAGGACTCTGGTCGATCAGACCTTCCGGCGTGAATTTGATATTGCTCGGATCCACGAATTCTTTCGAACTCGTGTTGATGTAATCGTAACGCATACCGACGTTGATGACCAGATCCTCGAGCTCGATCTTGTCGAGCACGTAGAATGCGGCGAAGATCGGTTCTTTCGGTCCGTCAACACCACTGTCGACCTTACGGCCGTAGTAGTCGTAGCCGTAGTTGTTCGTTCCCATCGAACCGGCGATCTCGAGATCGGTGGCGTCGGGGCTGGAACGCATGAAGCTGGCAAGGCTGAACGCGCTGATTCCGAACGAGCGAATGGAGTAACGAGAGAACTCACCACCCGTCTTGATTTCATGTGTACGACCGATCTGATGGACGAAGTTCAGCTTGGCCTGAATCGAATTGTAGCTCGACTTGCCATAGCCTGAACCGATCGGATATCCCGCGGGGACAAAACTTGTGCCGAGTACCGGGATAGGCTGCACCGGAATACCATCGGAGAGGAATGCATACCCCAGGTCTCCGTTGCGTGCAGAATCGCCGTAGGCGAAAATGTCATGTTTGAAATCCGGATCCATGCCGACACCGAAGTTGCCCAGGTACCCGAGATAAATCTCATAAAAAGTCGAAGGGCTGAGAAGATGCGTCAGCTTGGCATTCACACTGTAATTTTCACTTTCATTGAGACCCGCACGCTGCTCAGCGAGCTGCGTGGTGAGTCCGGCACCGTCACGACTCGTGCCGTACCCGTAGGAACCGTCAACACGGATGTTGATCGGATTCAGGTCGAAGGTCAGGTTACCATTGAGCAGGTAGTTCTGACTCGCTGCATTCAGGAAGTAACCGCCGGGGAAGCGGTAATCGACCTTCTGCGCGGCTGATCCGAGACGCGGATCGAAGATGCCCACTTTTGCCTGCTCTTCGGGAGGAAGCAGCGCATGCGCTTCCGTCGCACGAAGCAGCGGGTCGTACTTCGTCGTCAGGTCATAATCTTCACGCCATCCCGAAGTCGGGGTGCGCGAGAATGAATTCTGCCCTGCAAAGAAGAACTTTACCGGTCCGTACAGCGGACCACCCGCGGTGAGGATGTAGTTGCTTGTACCGGTCTTGTACGTCCCCATGGTGCGTTCGCCGTAATCGGCCCACGGATAGTTGTCCGTGAAAGCCTCGAATTCGACCCGCAGCTTGCGACCGCCGGTGCGCGTGGTCGTGGAAACCAGACCCGCGTTGGCGCCGCCAAATTCCGCCGAGTAACCACCGGCCTGCAGACTCTGCTCGGCAATGGCGTTGTTGATAACCGAGAGCGAACGACCGCCGTACAGCGGATTGTTCGCCATCATGCCGTTGATGACATAGCCCGTGGCGTCAGCACGGCTTCCACGCACGTACAGATCGCTGCCGAATGCCACGACACCGGCCTGCAGGGCGGAGATGCTTTCGACCCCACGTACGGGCAGGTTCTCAATGTCCTCCTGTGTCACTGTGCTCTTGCTGTTCGTGACGTTCTTGTCCACGAGCGGCTTTTCGGCAACGATGACAACCGTTTCCATTTCGTAAGAATCATCGGCCAGTGCAATATCCTTCGTCGTCGTTTCGTTGGAACGCACGAGGACGTTCTCAATCGTCATCTTCTTGTAGCCGATGTAACTGACTGTGATACTGACCTTTCCAATGGGAACGTTGAGGACAACGAACCCGCCGTTGACATCCGTGGCGGCCCCGCGTGGGGTACCTCCGGCATTCACCATCACGTTCGCCGAGATCAGCGGTTCTCCGGTTCTGAGATCCGTGACCTTACCCGAGATCTTCCCCGTCTGCGCCATGACGGCGGCAGGAAGAATCCCAAGCAGGAGCAGAACGAGCAGTAGCTGTTTGTGCATACGAGCCTCCATTGGGAATAAAGCTTAGACTATCGTTAATGCTGGTTGTTATCTATGTCGACGCGCGCCCCGCGAACGGTCCGCACGTACTTGTCAATCAGTTTTTTTTACGTGAGCCGGGCTGGATGGCCGTTGCGCCGACCTATCCATCTTAGAGTAGACACGGATTTTACCAAAGCGTTACCGGGCTCCATAAAAACCGTGTGCGCCGCATATGCCTCTCCGGATCGCAGTCCGTCTGAGACATCTGCTGAGATACTGTAAACGGGATGAAATTCTTTCGCCAAGTCCGCAGTCACACCTTACAAAAATGAATCGGGATTGTCGGGACGCCGCGGTCGCTTCCGCGTGCATGCCTTGGCCAGTACACCATTGCCTGTGGGCTCCGATTGGCAATGTTATCGCAATATGAGATTTTCGAATCTGATATCCAAAGCGAGATGGCTGAAAACGCGCCTGTTACGAATCCTCGCCTGCGACACTGCTTCAAAGATTACGGGCAGGTAACTATAAGGTAATAAAGAATTTGCCGCAATCATAGCAGAAGCTGCACGATGTCTTCCATGCCTGCCTGCCCCAGCGCCCCGTTGCTGACTTTTCCGCAGTAAGGCAATTCCGTATGTTATCCTCAGCACGACGCAGTTTCGCGTCACTCAGCAGCAGCAGTTTTACTCGAATTTATTGTGACGTATGAACGCCCTCCTGATCATGATACTTTCATTTGGCGGCTACCTGCTCATGTACCGGCTGTACGGTCGCTATATAGGCAGGCGCATTTTCCGCATCAATGATGAGCATACTGCTCCATCCGTCGAATTCGAAGACGGAGTGGATTACGTTCCCACCCGCAAGGAAATCATTTTCGGGCATCATTTCACGTCCATCGCGGGCACCGGACCCATTGTCGGTCCTGCGATCGCCATTATCTGGGGCTGGGTTCCCGCCCTGCTATGGGTGTTCGTCGGAAGCATCGTCATGGGCGCCGTGCATGATTTCGGTTCGCTCATCATCAGCATGCGCAACCAGGGGAAGTCCATATCGGATTACACCGCGCGCTACATCAATCCCCGCACGAGGCTATTCTTCTTCATCATCGTTTTCCTCGAACTCTGGATCGTGATCTCGATTTTCGGACTGGTCATCGCCGTCATCTTCAGCATGTTCCCCTCTTCCGTGCTCGCAGTCTGGATGCAGATTCCCATCGCGATCGCCCTGGGCGTGATGATCTATCGCCGCGGCGGAAGCCTCATGCTCTGGTCGTTGATCGCCGTCGGACTCATGTACGCCAGCATCGTGCTCGGACAGTACCTTCCGCTCGAGATGCCCGCCGTCATGGGCATTCCGGCGCCGGGAGTATGGACCATCATCCTCCTCGTCTATGCCTACTTCGCATCCGTGCTGCCGGTCACCACCTTGCTGCAGCCCCGCGACTTCATCAACGCCTATCAGCTCATCATCGCCATGCTGCTGCTCTTCGGCGGAGTGGTGTTCGCCTCCATGTCCGGCAACCTCACCGTCGTCGCTCCGGCCTTCCAGGCCGCTCCCGCCGAAGCTCCGCCGCTCTGGCCCTTCCTCTTCATCACCATCGCCTGCGGCGCCATCAGCGGCTTTCATTCGCTGGTCTCCTCGGGCACGTCGGCCAAGCAGGTACGGTCCGAAAGCGACTCCCTCTTCGTGGGCTACGGCTCGATGCTCGTCGAAGGCGCCCTCGCCACGCTCGTCATCATCGCCGTGGCGGCGGGAATCGGCATGGGATACACGGGCGGATCGGGCGAACACCTCTCAGGCGTGGCGGCATGGACGAATCACTACAGTTCCTGGGCCGCGGCGGCCGGACTCGGTTCAAAGGTCAGCGCCTTCGTCGACGGCGCGGCCAACATGATCGCCGCCATCGGCATCCCTCGCGGTATCGCCGTGGTCATCATGGGCGTGTTCGTCGCATCGTTTGCAGGCACCACGCTCGATACGGCCACGCGTATCCAGCGCTACATTGTCACCGAACTCTTCACCGCTGTCCGCATACCGCTCTTCCGCAACCGCTACGTCGCCACCGGTTTCGCCGTCATCACCGCGGCGCTGCTCGCTTTCGCTTCGGGCGCGGACGGCAAGGGCGCGCTCAGTCTCTGGCCGCTGTTCGGTGCGGTGAACCAGACACTCGCCGCTCTCGCGCTCATCATCATCACGCTGTACCTCAGGAAAGAAGGCGGCTGGAAATGGCTTTTCGCTGGTATCCCTGCCGTATTCATGAGCACCATCACGCTCTGGGCGGCGGTGCTCAACCAGGTCAGCTTCGGCGGCGAACAGAACCTCCTCCTCCAGATCATCAACGGCGTGATCATCATCATTGTCGTGTGGGTGACTGTCGAAGGACTCGTTCAGTTCTTCCGTCCCCATGCAGAATCAAACCAGGAGGCAGCGACGGAACGATGAACTCGGTAACTGAAATGATCGCCGCGTTGCGCAAAATGTACCGCGTCATGCTCGCACCAGCCGCGGCAGGCGTGTTTGCCATCGAACTGCTGCGCGAACTCGGTCCCCTCTCCGGCTGGCGCTTGCCGGGTGGTGCATCGATCGAACTCCACTTCTTCATCTTCACGGCTGCGACCGCTCTCGCGACGCCGATGCTGTACCGATCGCTGTTCGCCTCTTCTCACAGGGGAAAGATGTCCATCGCCCTCGCCACCCTGTACCGTTACGAAAACAACAGCATGGTCATCGCCATGATGACCCCGTGGATGTCTCTGGTGGCGTCGATCTTCGCGTTTTCCGCCTTCTATACCATCGGAATTTTCTTCCTCGGCATTTACGCCTGCTATTTCTACTACCCCTCGCAGCGCAAGATCGAGGCGGATATTCGCATCTTCCGGGTGAAGGTGTGAACGCGTGGCAGAATGTTGCTGCGCGCCTGCGCCGGCTCTTCGGCACGCTCGGTGAAGCGCATCGCGCACAGGCGGTGAATACTGCCGAGGCCGAATTGCGCGAACTGCAGCATGTATTCGCCCTGCTGGTGATGGGACAGGCAGTCGGGCTCCCCTCTCCGCCGGCCCAGATCACACTCGCACTCCTCCCCGAAATGGAAGACGAACTGCGTCTCCTCCTTGATCGCATCGACACTGCGCAGGCTCCGTTTTCTGAGTTGTACTCCACATTTCCGGTGGACTGACCATGGCACCGCGTCTGCTCTTCTTCGTGGGGAAAGGCGGTGTGGGGAAATCCACCCTCTCAGCGCTGACGGCACTGGCGCAAGCCGATGCCGGCCGACAGGTGCTGCTGCTTTCCCTCGACCCCGCGCACAACCAGTCCGACCTCTTCGGTCGGGACTTCGGAGACACTCCCTTGCCCGTAGACAGCAGACTCAGCGTCATGGAAGCCGACATCGGAAGCTGGATCACGCGGTACCTCAAAGAGGTGCGTCGAAACGTCGAGGAAAGCTATACCTACCTGACGGCCTTCAATCTCGAGCAGCATTTCCGCGTGCTGCGGCATTCTCCCGGACTCGAGGAATTCGCGCTGCAGCGCGTGCTCGAACGCAGGTTGCGCGAAGATCAGCAGCTTGACACCATCGTGGTGGACATGCCTCCCACGGCACTTACGACGCGTTTTTTCGCCTCACCATCGCTTACCCGCAGCTGGACAGAACAGCTGCTCGCACTGCGTCGCAGTATCAGAGATAAACGCGCGATGATCACGAACATCAAAGTTGGGAAACGGGAAATCGAGCAGGACCG
>PKTF01000156.1 GCA_002869275.1 Ignavibacteria bacterium
CATCGAATCGGGCATGACGTTCTCCAAGACGATCAAGATGGCGCTGAACAAGTAAGTTCGGCGCGCAGGCCGGCACGCGGAGCGAAGAGCTTCTCTTCGGCACGCCGCCCGGTCTGACAACCCCTTTCACAAAGCGCGGGTCCCTGTTTCAGGAGTCCGCGCTTTTTCTTTTACTTCTGTGATCGCATTCATGAAGCAACCCTGCCGAACAACTCGTTAGCAGATAATAATCGCTTTAAGAGGGGGATAAATTTTTCCCCTTCATGATTTTGCAACCCGCAGATGATCTTACTCGTAGGTCATGGGTACGCATCATGCCGGATTACATCTCAGGGAAATCCGGTCTCGCCGCATGTCAATCAACAGAGATCCCCTTCTCGATCAGGGAAGGGGAATGGAAATGATACACCCTCTCACTAGAGATTCTCACCAAAAAGAGGTTGCCATGCATTCTTTCTCCGTCAAATCTGGATCGCAATGCAGCAGCGTGCTGCTTACGACCATGCTCATTCTCATTTTTTCGATGTTACCGCGGTTAATCCAGGCACAGGGTAATTATTCCCTGTCCACGGTTACGGCAGACAATGGGCAGGAAGGTATTACGTTCGATATCACCGCTCACCGCTCCGTCCGCCTGCACCGCTTCTGGAACACATTCAATTCCGGCACAGGCACTGTGGAGATCTGGGCCCGTGCCGGCGGGGTCTCCGATGTCAACACCGGCTGGGTGTTTCTCGGACAGTCAGGTTTCACTGCAACCAGTAACTCCGCATATACGGAGATTCCGCTGGATCTTGATTTCATGATGAATCCGAATGAGACCTGGGGCTTCGCCATCTTCACCACCTCCGTGGGATCACGATATCGTACCGGGACGACTCCGTACACCTTTTCGGATTCCTACATGACCATCGATACACAGTTCTGGGGCATCCATGGATCAAGCTCCCCGGCGACAAATACCCCCAGCTGGAACTTCGCTTTCTACCCGCGTCAGTTTTGCGGGAAAGTGACCTATGATGAAGGTGTGGTGGGACCAAACGACGCCGGTGTCGTCTCTGTCGATTCTCCGCTGAATTTCTGCGCAGGACCGCAGGACGTGAAGGTGACGCTGAACAATTTCGGCACAAACCAGCTCACCTCGGCGACCATCAACTGGACGCTCAACGGTACACCGCAGGCCGTGTACAACTGGTCGGGACTGCTGGATACCCTGAATGCAGCTTCTCGAATGACACAGGTCACCCTTGCATCGAATATGAATTTCCAATCGGGTGTGCCGTATACCATCACTGCCTGGACCACCATGCCAAATGGCGTGGCGGACACAATCAACAATAACGACACAACGACCGTCACCGTCCAGGCTGCGATCTCCGGTACCTTTACCGTTGGCGGAGCAAGTCCGGACTACGCGACCCTTTCCGATGCGGTCGACGATCTGAATCGTTTCGGCGTCTGCGGACCTGTGGTCTTGAATATTCGCACAGGCAGCTACACTGAACAGCTGCTCCTGGAAGGGATCAACGGCACCTCCCAGGTCAATACGGTGACCTTCCAATCCGAAACAGGAAACCGCCGCGATGTCGATATCCGCCATGCGGCGGCGGGCAGCGCGGATAACTACGTCGTGCGAATGAACGGCGCCTCCTTCGTGACGTTCCGCAACCTGTCACTCACGGCGGCGGGATCGACATACGGGCGTGTCGTCGAACTGCTTGGCACATCATCCGACAACACCTTCGAAAGCCTGGAACTCACGGGTGTCAACAGTAATACAACGTCGACGAATATCGCGGTCGTGTATTCCCCCTCGGGCTCTTTGAACCACAGGACGATATTCCGCGACTGTGGTATCCGCGAGGGCAGCTACGGTATGTACATGTACGGTGGCAGCAGCAGCTCACGTGAAGAAGATGTGCAGCTCATGAACAACACGTTCACCGGGCAGTACAACCGCATCATGAACTGCTATTATCACACACGCCTGCAGATTCATGAAAACAAAGCGGAATTGTACAGCAGCTATTCCGGTGCGTATTTCATCTACAGTAATCAGAATGATGATCTTTCGTTTGAGCGCAACACCTTCTTCTCCGACGGCGGCGGTTCGCGCTACGGAATCTACCTCGTCAACTCCCATGGTTCGCTCAACCGTTGTGTCAACAACTTCATCACGATGATCAACAACGGCAGTTCAACGACGCGTGGACTCTACATGTCCTCGACAAACGATGCACTGATAGCGCACAACTCTGTGTTCATCAACTCTACATCCAGCTCCAATGGTCGTGCGCTGTATCAGACAAGCGGCTCGAACATCCGTATTCTGAATAATATCCTGCACAACGATGGAGCCGGGTACGCAATGTATTCGGCAACGCCATCGGCTATCGCAGAGAGCGATTACAACGTCCTGTACACGACAGGCCGCTCGCTCGCGTACTGGTCCGGCGCCCGCGCGGATCTTCCCGCTCTGCAGGCGGCGTCGGGCATGGACCAGCATTCCCTGACAAAGCGTGTCACGTTTGCCGACGCACTTAACGGCGATCTGCATCTCGCTGGTGGGTCGGAGAATGACGAAGATCTTTTCGGATCTCTTTTGCATGAAGTGACGGATGACATCGATGGTGATTTCCGAGTCAATCCCTACCGGGGCGCCGATGAGGCCTGTTATGTTCTCCCCGGAAGTCTGACCTATGAATTCGTGGATGCGAGCGGACAGCAGGCAGCCTACGCCGAAGCGCCCGGGAGCCTCGGTATTCGTTACGGCATCACCTTCCCGGAATACGCTGCAACGGTCACCATCACAGTGCGCTTATTCGACGTCGTGACCAACACGGCTGCGTGGGAAACATCCTTCACCGTCAGCAAGGCACAAGGTACTCCTCTGCACGGTACGCGCTACATCGCACTGCCCGCGTCGCTGGCAGCCGGCACCTATAAAGTCGATGTCATTTTCAACACCAAGAACAGCTGCGACAGCTACCGCGACTATGCGCTCGAGCCCTCGGCCGTCCTGATCGTTCCGGAAGGACAGACTCCATGTGTCGTCTGGCCGGGAGATGCCAACAACGATGGCATCGTGAACTACGGTGACCGCCGCGCATTGAACACCTACATGTATACAGCAAATATGCGGACGCAGTGGCTGAATGGTCCGGCCCGCTACCGCGCGGATGCGGAATCAGATCCCCTGACCTATCTCCGCTGGGAAGCTCAGGCGACGGCACCCTGGTACACCGTGGAGGGTTGCCATATGGATACGGATGGCAACGGGATGATCAACAACCTCGATTACCTGGCCATGAAACTCAACTGGGGCAGCAATACTCCCTGGTATACCGGTGCGGCAAAGAATGACGGGGCCTACCACGTAAATGGATTCGCACTGGATCAGAATTATCCGAATCCGTTCAATCCCGTGACGATGATCCGTTTCACAGCGCCTGAGATGAGCCACGTGCATCTGGTGGTATCCGACGCGCTGGGGCGGACAGTAGCCGAATTGGAAAATGGGCGCATAGATGCGGGCATGCACGAGATTCCGTTCGACGGCAGCGCTCTGGCGAGCGGTACGTACATCGCCGCAATCACCATGTCCGGCGTCGAATCCGGCATAACGTTCACCAAAACGATCAAGATGGTTCTGAACAAGTAACGCCTCAAGTACAGGAGATCGCCCCCTCGAATTTCGGGCGCGATCCGCAATACGATTCATCCCTGGCGAGTCTCTTCGGAGATTCGCCTTTTTTTATTGTGACTTTTTTGCACTGTGATAAATTTGCACACCATGGAAGCAAAAAAGGCACTCAACTGGGCGCACCGACGCCCCCGAAACACCCTTAAGTAACTAAATATCATGTATTTATATGGCAGAATTATTCTTGCGGATTTCCACGCATTTCATTGACATTGTCATTGGAGCTCTCTAAATTTTAAGTGATCGACATCTATAGATCTCATTTTTTGCACGATAGTCGGACGAGGTGTGAAAAAAACGACCACCCAGATGAACTCCATCAGCCATCTGTCAGGCCATTGGTCGTCTCTGCTCTCAATCCGCCTGCATCGAAAGTTGTCTTCTCAGTTCCTTCACTTATCATCCAAGAGGCTCGCTATGCCCAACGTGACTCTTTCTCAATACTTTCCGCGCTTTCTGAAGAGGGGGAGTCTCCTCTTCCTGACGCTGTTCCTCTTCGGGATCGGTTCCGAGCTGGCCGCGCAGACGATGATGCCGCTGCCCCCTTACAGCAGCACCTATACATCGTCGCAGGTGCGTGGATACTGGTTCCAGGCCCCGACTGACTTCCGCATCGTGGGTGTGCGCGTTCCGACCGACGTCGGTACAGCCGCTCAGAACATTCAAGTATTCAAGATGGGTGGAAATCCAACCCAGATCTGTCAGTGGCCAACTACCACAACGAACTATACCACTCTTGGCGTCTGGTACAATGTCGCCTCGACAGCGATGATCCCCTGTGACATTCTTGTGCAGACCGGTGACTACATCGGTATCGTAGGCGCACGGGGATCGAATGGTGGAACGCTGGCAAACTCGTATGATGGGACGAGCCCCCAGTCAACAAACATCTTCGGTCTGCCCGTATCACTCACGCGCTTTGGTCACCAGGGAAGCACGTTCCCGATTACCGGTGGAGTGTGGACGGAGCCGTATACCGTCTGCCGCATAGAGATGTATTATACCTCGGCGGTCACGGGTCCGAATGACGCCGGCGTGTACTCGATCGACTCTCCGGTCAACTTCTGCGCCGGACAGGAAGATGTCGTCGTGACGATGAAGAACTTCGGCACGAATCAGGTCACTTCCGCAACCATCAACTGGACGCTCAACGGCACGCCTCAGCCCGCGTACAACTGGACGGGCATGCTTGATACTCTCAATTTCAACACGCGCCAGACGCAGGTAACGCTCGCTTCGAACATGACCTTCCAGTCGGGTGTGCCATACACGATCACCGCTTGGACCAGCATGCCCAACGGTGTCGCTGATACTGTCACCAGCAACGACAGCGCCAGTGTGACCGTCCAGGCCGCCATTGCCGGAACATTCACCATCGGCGGAGCTTCACCGGACTACGCCACCTTTACGGACGCCGCGAACGCGCTTGTTGCAAACGGCGTTTGCGGCCCAGTGGTGTTTAATGTCCGGTCCGGCACCTATAACGAACAGGTTACGCTAACCGCCATTGCCGGCGTTTCGGCGATAAATACGATAACCTTCCAATCGGAATCAGGAAATCGGGCCGATGTGAACCTCACCTATGGCGCATCCAGTACCGCGAATAACTGGGTTCTGAAAATGGGTACGGCCGAATTTGTCACGTTCCGAAACATGACCATGACAGCGACCGGTTCATCCTACAGCATCGTAGTCGACCAGGATGCTTCCACGGACTGCACAATCGACAATTGCGAGATCGTCGGCCCAACCGTGACAACGACGTCCAACTACAGGGCACTCATTTACTCCTCCGGTTCGAACAACAACCGCTGGACAATCTCGAACTCGGGACTCCGTAATGGATCGATGGGCATGTATCTCCGTGGATCGAGCAACACAACAACGGAGAACGACTGCGTGGTCAGTGGCAACGAGATCACAGGCTCATACTATACGGCAGCATACCTGTACTATATGGGCCATCTCGATTTCATGGATAACCGTATCAATCTCGGTCCGGGCTACAATTACATGTACCTGACCTTCTTCTACTACGGCAACAACATGAACATCGAGCGCAACCAGTGGTTCGGCTCCGGCCGCACCTACGCTTATGGCATCTACTTCTATTATCAGAACTACTACGTGCCTGGCAACTCGCGCTTCGTCAACAACATGGTGACGCTCACCGGACAGAGCCGTGGTTACCGTGCGATGTACAAGTATCGCTCGTACAACACGCTGTTCGCGCACAACACCATG
>PKTF01000287.1 GCA_002869275.1 Ignavibacteria bacterium
CCCGCCAGCCGTGCAAAGGATTCGAAGACGGAGATGTCGTCATCCGTGAATGCATCCTTTTGCTCACTATCGGCAAAGAGATAGCCGATAGTCTGATGGTGGACGGCGATCTGCACGCAGCAGCAGGATTGAAACGGCTGCTCCATCCTGACGCTCGCCGAGATCTCGGGAAGCAGTTCCGCATCGGAAATCAGGATCGGGCGTCCTGTCCACAGCAACTCCCCGATGGCGCCTGTCGCCATCTGCTGGCGAAACTCCTTGCAGTAGGTCCGGGAAATGCCGTACTGGTTTTCGATGCTCAGGTATTCGGTTTCCGGATCGATGAGCACGATGGCACAGGCACGACAGCGATACAAGCGGACGAGACGGTCCACCACGAAATGAAATACGCGTTCATAGTGGCGGTTGGTTGTCAGTGTGTTCAGAAGCTCGGAGAGAAATTCCAGGCACTGGGCGGGCTGCATTTCCTTCATGACGCACCTCCTGCCTGCCGCGTCTGAGCAGGCGTAATTCTATCGAAAGGGAAGAGTGGTCTGAAGGGATTCTACTCTATTGTAGTCGGCCCGTGGGATAATGTCAAGAGGAAAAGGATGGCCGATCACCGTGTTACGTCAATCACGGAATGTATTGCAGCCCGATGGAAAGGACAGTGCTGTTGTCAAATTCCACGAAATAGTTGTACTGGCGCTTTTTGTCTGCCTGATAATTGATGTAGCATGCATCGATTGAAACACACAGATGCTGGGACATCTCCAGCCACCGCGACACAGGAAGATCCACTCGTGCCCCAAGGGTACTCGTCGCATACCACAGCGTCCAGAACGATCCGTCATCAATCTGATCGGAATATGTCCACATCAGCTTCAGCATGTCGAACAAAGAGAGACCGAATGTCAGTCCCGGGTACACCGCATGTCCTTCATACGCTCCATTCACCACCGTAGCCCCGACGCCGGTGAAGAAGCGCGGATTGGAGCTGTATGACTTCTCAGAGATGGGAAGTGACCACAACACACCAACACGAAGGTGACGGGATTTCTGATAGTTCGATATGACATCAGGTTCATATTCGGGAGGATCGGTATTGAAGATATTGGCAAGCTGCAGTCCGATCATGAGAGAATCCCCTTCAGAGGCAATCGAAGCAAATCCAAGCCGGGCGGAAAGACCAGCATCTATCGCACCACCGCTGAAGGGATCCTTTGAGATGATGTTGTTCCCCTCATCGCGGCGAACAAAGCCTTCGTCCGCGCTGTGATACCACCGCCCTTCCACGCCGATATCGAGGTAATCAGTGATCCTCATCCCTCCATGCAGCTGCAGCAGAGAAGTGTGGTAGGATGCGTCATCAAAATCCTGTTGTATAGTAGAATAACTGAGCCCCGCACCCAGCGTTCCTGGAAGGACCTCCGCTCCCACCGCGAAATCCCAGGTTGCCGTTGATTCAACGAACACGTAAGGGACCAAATCCCCGCTCCCGACCGACATTTCATATCCCTCGATCCGTGCCAATGCAGCGGCATTGACAAGTGCCGCACCGACACCGTCGGAGCCTGCTACAGCAGTTTCTCCCATGGCGATATTACGCGCCGAGCGAAAAAACGAGAATTCACCACCGAATTGCGCGTACACGCTCCCAGGTACGAGCAGCAGAAACAACACAGCGTATCCCAGCGATCGATACATGCATCCTCCTTTGCAGCCAGGGGGCTCGATCACCTCAGCTCTGAGGCAATCCCTGGACCATTAAAATGGTTTCGGACCATAATATGGATATCCTGCGCGGAAGGCAACGCATTAAAACAGAACACCCCCGCAATGCGGGGGTGTTCTGCCACCACTATTCAATCTTACAGGATAGGAAGAAAGAATACTCTTTAATTGTTCTCCACGGGGGCTTCACTCAATAAAATCTCGTTGATGGCCTGGACGAAGGATTCCTTCGGAAGGGCGCCGGCTGCCATCTGCGGCTTGTCACCTTTCGGGATGAAGAGGATCGAGGGGATGCTGCGGATACCGAACACGGCGGCGAGCTCCTGCTCTGCCTCGGTGTCGACCTTATAGATGTCTACCTTGCCCTTGTATTCCTCAGCGAGTTCTTCGAGAATCGGAGCGACCATCTTGCAGGGTCCGCACCAGTCGGCATAAAAGTCGATGATGGCCGGCAGTTCGCCGTTGAATTCCCATTCCTGCTTGTTTTCGTAGTCGAAAACTTTCTCCAGAAAGGTCGCCTTCGTCAGATGTTCCATGTCAGTGTGTTTCCTTCTATTAATCGATAATTCATATTCATCGTCGTTCTGAAAATATGATGCACGACTGTCGAAGAAGGATTCACCACTGCCGGTGATTCCGCGAAGGAGCTGTCATCGGATGAAAAACAGTGAAATTTTCGTCGTATGGCTGGATTCCCGGAGGAGCGGACTGTCAGCCGGATGCGGGAAGGGTGACGATGAAACGCGCTCCGTCGCCCGGATTGGAAACGCAGACGATTTCGCCCTCCATGGTCTCGACGAGTTTCTTCACGATCGAAAGTCCGAGTCCGGTGGAGTACTCACCGCCCGTCGGACGAGCGGAAAGCTTCGCAAATTTCTCGTACAACCGCTCGCGGTCCTCCTCGGTCAGACCGGGTCCCTCGTCCCGAACCTCGATACGGAGCATGGCGTCGACCTGGTCGACATCGATGAACACGTGCTTGCCGGGAGGCGAATACTTGAGGGCGTTGGAAAGCAGGTTGTCGAGAATCTGCTTGATCGCGGAATCGTCTCCCTGGATCGGCGGCAGCGAGTCCTCGCAACGGACATTGACGGCAATTTCCTTCTTCTTTGCCCAGCGTTCGTGGTTTTCAACCACACGATCGAGAATCGGAGAAAGCGGCACAGGTTCGGAATCGAGCATCTTGCGTCCCGATTCGAGACGATTGATGTCCAGAAGGTTTTTCACGAGCTCCAGCAGATCGTCGGCGGTCTCGTATACCATGACCGCCTTCCGCTGCCGGTATTCATCGCTGCGCCCGTCTTCGGCGATGGATTCCGCCAGCATGCGGATACCGCCGATGGGATTACGCAGGTCATGTGACACAATACCGAACAGCTCGTTCTTCTCGTTGTTCAGCTTTTCGAGTTCCTCATTCTGCCGTTCCAGCTGGGTTTCGTGACGTCGGATTTCAATGTTCGCCTCCTCGAGGGCGAGGTTTTTCTCTTCGAGAATCTTGGCCGACCGTTTCTTGAGCCGGTAACGGTTCGCCAGCAGAAGCATGACGAGGATCAGAAGCACGGAACTGATGATGAAAAAATTCCGCAGCCAGGCCTGACGCTCGAGCTCGCTTTCCTTCAGCGCGCGGTCGCGCTCGAGCAGTTCGCGATTCTTGTTCAGCAGACGTATACGGTTGTCCTGTTCCGCCGCTTCCAGTTCCTGTGTGCGGAGAGTGGCGTCCTGTCTCTCGATCTGCAGCTCGCTGATCCGCCTGTTTCGGTTCAACAGTTCGATATCCTGGTCCTGCTGCCGCAGCATCGTCGCGCGGCGCTCCAGCTCCATCTCGCTGATCCGCCTGTCACGCTTGAGCAGTTCGTTCTCACGCTCGCTTTTCTCTCTCTGCGCTACTTCGTAGCTCGTCGTCATTTCATTGATGCGTTTCGAGCTTTCTTCATTGAACAGTGAATCCTTGAGCGCCGTGTACTCCTGGTAATAGCGCAGCGCGGTCGTGGGATCGCCCATGGCCGACCTGGCATCCGACAGCAATTTGAGAAGGTTGCGCTCGGTGACGCGGGAATTCGTCTCGCGTGCCAGTTTCAGGGCCTTGTTCCCTATGGTAAACGCTTTCTCCGGAGCGTTGCGCCGCAAATGGAGCATGCCCATGCGCTGCATGGCCTCGGCCATGCCGTGCTTGTCACCGAGCGATTCGTACAGCTTTGCCGAATACTGAAAGTTTTCCAGTGCCCGCGAGAGTCCACCCAGCAGGTAATACGTAATGCCGAGGTTCAGGTACGTACTCGCGATACCCGGACGGTCGCGCAATTCCTTCTTCAGCTCGAGGGAGGATTGAAAATTTTGTATGGCCTCGTCGTATTTCCCCTGCTCCATCGAAATGACACCGATGTTGTTGTAGGAATAGGCCAGGCCCTGCCTGTCGTTCGACAACTGGAAAAACTTTACCGCACGCAGGTGGTACTGCAGCGCACGCTCCTCGTCGTTCAAACGGCCGTGCACGATTCCGATGTTTGAAAGAAGCGCAGCCATTCCGTGCTGATCGTCCAGTTCCTCCCGCAGCTTGAGAGCCTTGAGGAAATGGTTGAGCGCCCGCACCCATGATCCCTGCTGGGCATAGGTGATTCCCGAACTGGTAAACGCCATCGCAAGGCCTGCATTATCGCCGAGATCACGGGCGAGTTCCTCTGCGCGGCGTGCGACGGACATTGCCTGCTCCGGACTCGTTTTCCTGTACTCCTGTGCGAGGTCGAGCATGATACGCACGGTCACCGAGTCTTTCAATGCACGCTGTTCCCTGCTCCTGAGCAGAATCTCGAGCCGCTCACGCTCGTTCTGCTGCTGTGCAAACAACACAGCCGGAGTCACCAGCAGGACGACGAGCAGTATCTGAAGCCACGAGACTGTGCGCGGTGTCATTACACGTTCCTCTGTATCATTTTCGATAAGGTCCGCTGCCGCCACCGGCTTTCAGCGGATCGGTTCTGTAGCGGCGAAGCTCGTCGTAATCGGACACGCCGTCGCTATCGGTATCAGGTTTCAGCGGATCAGTGCGAAACAGTCGAATTTCCTCGTAATCGGTGAGCCCGTCGCTGTCGCTGTCGGCATTGTTCGGATCGGTGCGATAGACGCGAACCTCATCATGATCGTTGATACCTTCGCCGTCGGAATCGGGCAGCACGGGGTTCGTCCGATGCACGATGACTTCATCACCGTCATACAGCCCGTCACCGTCGGTATCCACCTTCTTCGGATTGCAGCCCAGGCGTTTTTCCTCCGCATCGATCAGTCCGTCATTCTCCGTGTCCTTGTCGAGTGGATCCGTCTTGTAGTCGAGCAGCTCCTCGCGATCGCTGAGGCCGTCGCCGTCGGTATCGGACTTCAGCGGATCGGTTCGATAACGCGTCACCTCCACGAAATCGCTCAGGACATCCTTGTCCGTGTCCCAGAGCAGCGGATTCGTGAGGTGAATACGCACTTCCTCGAAATCGTTCAGTCCGTCTCCGTCGGTGTCCGCGTCATGGGGATTCGTGCCGGCCTCCGCTTCTGCAGCGTTGGGGAGAGCGTCTCCGTCATAGTCGTTGTCGTCGAACAGGTACCAGGTGATGCCGAGCGCGAGTGTCAGGTAGCTGTCGTTCGCCGTCTTCTCACGGTCGGGATTTGGCGGGAGTCCGCTTTGACTGCTCTCCATCAGCTCGACAAGGCGGCCGGAATCGAATGCGTCCAGCTCCGCGCTCATCACGAGATGCCCGGTGACACCGAGCTGCACCGACAAGTTCCTGTTGAGGTACCATTCGAGCCCCGCGCCCAGGGGAACAGCAAGAGCCAGGATGGTTTCGTCTCCGGGGTATGCGGCGTCGCCGTTGCTGTAATCGAGTGGACGAAACATCAGCACGCCGCCCCCGGCGGTGATATAGGCATTCATCCATTCGGCGGGAAACAGGTTCAGCCGCAGCCACGCCGTACCGCTGACCCCGTCACTGTAACGCTCAACGAAATTCCGGTCGCCGAATTGATACTCGTACGTGCCGCCCATCTGTCGCCGGTGCCTGCGCGTGTAGCGGAGACGCAGTGCCGTACCGTCCAGACCGAAATCCAGATGCGGGGTCATCGCGTAACGCAGCTGCAGGCCTGCTGCCGGACCGATCAGCTGATCGGAAAATTCTCCGAAATACTTGGTCGCACCCCCGTGCACCGTGAGGGAA
>PKTF01000408.1 GCA_002869275.1 Ignavibacteria bacterium
CAGAACCACTGGTCGATCTCCACGGTGTCGTACACGCGGGCATACTCCTCGAGGTAGTTGATTCCTTTCGGGGCGGAGTAGACGATCCCTTTCCACGAAGGGTATTTCCAGCTGCAGGTGCCGATGCGAAGTCGTGCCATGTCCATGCCTTTCTGATGATATCGATAGAATACGAATGTGCGGCTGCCTGCGCAATGCGCTGCGATTCGACCCGAAATCCCGCTATGAGCTTTCCACTTTTCGGGAAAATGAGTATGTTTCCTCATTCGAAATAAATTCAAGTGCATGGGGATATCCGTATCTGCGGAGATTCCGCCACATGGCTTGCATTGGCGAACGCATCACCACTGGAGGAGACATGAAACATTTTCTTACCATTGCTCTGCTGGTAGTCATGGGCGCAGGACTCGTGCAGGCCCAGGAGAAGACCACAAAACAGGAAACCCAGGTTACGATCCATCACGAAAAGGAACGGAACGGCTTCTATACGATCCGCTTCGGAGCGTGGTGGCCGGAAGACAAGGAAAAGGAATTTTCGATCGGAGAGAACATCTACGATCAGACGGATGCCAACATCGAGCAGTCACAGGCTCTCGGGCTCGATTTCCACTTCCGCCGCCAGATGACGCATCCCATGTACTTCGATGTTTCTGCCGGAGCGTGGTATACGAGCTACGCATTCGACTTCAAGGATGCCGTAGGGAATTTCGGTGAGGAACTCGAGACGCTGGACTCATGGGCCGTGATCATTCCGGTGACCATCGGGGTCTCCGTTTCGCCGCTGCCGCCAGAGAATCCGCTGCACCCCTATGCCATGGTAGGCCTGGGTGCCTACGTCGGGATTACCGGTCAGGATAAACTGCTCGTCTCGAATCAGAACCGCAGTGATGAGACAGAAGCCTATGTGCGCTTCGGATATTTCATCGGTGCGGGCGTGGACTTCCTCTTCGCCGACAACTTCGGTGTCTCCCTCGGCGCGAAGTACCAGTTCGTCGAGTTCAAGGACGCACTCTACACCCAGCAGAAGGACTTCACCGGACTGCAGGCAACCCTGGGTATTGCAATGACGCTCTGACCCCACGTCCGTGCGAGTAGTATTTGACTCCCGCCCATGGCGGGAGTTTTTATTTGACTCTGCGCCGAGAAATACGGATACTGTTATCCGATCATGGGCTTATGGAGGTTCTATGGACAGACGACAATTTCTCTCCTCATCGGTTGCTCTCGGGGCCGGACTTTCACTGACGCATACTCTCGCTGCGAGACCTTCCGCGCCGCGCCTCGTTCCTGATTCACTGCAGCTGCATCCCTTCATTGACGCGCATCCCGAGGCGGTGTTCATCCGGCGGACGGCTGTCTCCTCGAAGCTGGATACAACGGCAAAATTCTCAGAAGGGAAGGCCTTTTCGAGCGAATTGTTTGCCGCTGCCGAAAACGGCGATCTTCCGTTCAGCAATGCTCTTGCGGTCAAACCAAATCTGACCTGTACGTACGGCACGGGAAATACCGCGGACGGTATGGGGATTATGACCGACCTCGCTTTCCTCGATGGGATGCTCGGCGGTATCACCGAAACGGGATTCCCCGGCACAAACATGTATGCGCGTGAGGGAAACTGGCTCGGAGACGGGTACTGCGCCGACGAGTATAATGTCACCGGCGTCCTCGTCAAGCACATCGCGGACAAGTATGGAATGCATGTCCATGATTTCTCCACGGGACGGCATCTCAGGGATATGACCGTGGACACTCTTCAGCCGGGAACGGAGGTGATCTGGCGCGACATTCCCGATGGCATTGTCTCACGCAGGCTGGGCTACATCGCACCCTATAATGACGACGATACCTTCCTGCTGAATATTGCCAAGTTCAAGACACACAGCATGGGCATGACGCTTTGTGCTAAAAATCTGCAGGGGATGGTGGTGAGTCCGTACGTCCGCTTCTGTGAAGGAGTGGATGCGACGAAAAAACACCCCACCGGTATTCTGCAGGATTTCCAGCCCGATTTTGAGCAGCACATCGACAGCCTCCACGCGAAGCACGTCGCACAGGGTATTCCGCGCTGGGACCGCGAAGGACGCACGGCCACAGGCGGCTACGGGATGGAAACCTGGGCGCAGCGTACCTGTGATTCGCATTCGGTGACGAAGACCGGTCTGAATATCATCGAAGGGATATACGGCCGAAACGGCAACGGCTTTTCGCAGGGCCCGGGACCGGGTGACACTCCGCAGGACTTCATGACCAACATTCTCGTTTTCGGGAAGAACCCGTTTCATGTGGATATCATCGGTGCCTGGCTCGCGGGACACGAACCGGGAAACTTCGGGCTCTTTCACATCGCACATGAGCGTGGCCTCAGTCCGCTGTTCAATCCCTTCAGCATCCCGCTGTTCGACTGGGCTGCCGGCGAACCTGCGCCTCTGGATCTCGCGGATGTCGATCGCACGCCGCTCGTCTGTCCCTATCTCACGCGGGATTATAACGGACAGTCCGAAGCGAAATATCACCTCGTGGATGAAGAATTTGATTACACTACCGTCGGTGTGGCAACAGCTCCGGCGGCGATCGCACGTCCTTCCCTTAATCCCCTCCGGAATCCGGCGCGCGGTGCGGCCCTGCTCGAAGTTCGGCTTCCGAGGGGAGGAACGGTCCATGTGGAGGTCCGTGACAGCGCCGGTCGGCGTGTCGATGTGCTGAGGCACGGATATATGCGCGCAGGCGTGCATAGTCTGCGCTGGCAGCCTTCACGCCTGGCCTCTGGGATGTATCTGTTCGTGCTTCACAGCGACGCAGGCATCGCTCGGAGCAAGGTTCTGTTCCTGCGGTGATCAGGACGCGCGGAGCACACCAGATGATGTGAACCAGGTCTGCAGCATCATATGTGCCGATCGTACGTACTCCTGCAGCGAAAACACTACCGCGGGTGTCATCGGGGCTCCTATGCTGTAAGGATCTTCTACCTCCATGGCCAGGATACGGATATCCCTCGGGAACGGGATTCCGCAGTTCGCGGCCAGTTTCTTC
Source organism: Ignavibacteria bacterium (assembly GCA_002869275.1). Lineage (GTDB taxonomy): Bacteria > Bacteroidota > Ignavibacteria > SZUA-365 > SZUA-365 > BM516. The sequence goes on from PKTF01000408.1 coordinate 3,031, forward strand.
CGATCAGGTAAACCCGCATAAAGTGGGGAAGGCGAATCGACACAGCTGAAGTCATCCGCATCCAGTGGAATAACAGTGCCGGGAGAAGTTGACATTGTTGTTGTCATCCACCAGCCCTATGTAATACGTCTTGTGCGTGTACGTATCAGAGGTGATGAGTTTGACATCGTCTTCGTTTTGCAGTACGAGATCGTGGAAAATCTGCAGCGTGAAAAAGGCGAAGTCAAGCGCCTCCTTTGCGACCTCCGATACTGACCGAGGTCTTCGTCCTTGATGCCCTTGGCCACACCGCCAGGGAGACCGAACACCGGATAAGGGAATCCACTCCCTATCGTTGTCATTGGCGCGTGAAATTGCTAATATGAGCCAGAGCATTTCGATCCATCATTACGCACCCCAGTTGTTCATTCGAGGCCGAAATGGATGAATCCATTGATTCATACGACCACACAGATAATCTGATCCAGGGCGCCGTCGAAGCGCTGAGCGAATCGTTCGAAGAAATGGATTCCGAGCGCGCGGAGTTTGCAGGCCAGGCGCGCAGGCACAAATTTCTGAACGGGTTCTTCAACGTGCTCATCGTATTGCTGAGTGTGGCCGCACCAATCGTTGTTACGTACATGACGCTGCATGACAATCCTTCGATGGACCTCATGCGCAACACCATCATTCTCGTCGCCATCACCGGGGCCCTCGCCATTCTGCGTAGTGTGCTGCGTCCGGGTGAGAAGTATGGCTACGCTGTCATGACCGCGATGAAACTGCGCGAACTCGAATCGAACGCGAAGATGGAGATGGAGGAAATCCTTCACACCACGAAGGACGTTCTCACCTACGGCAAACTTTCCGCATTGAACCGCGAGGTGCAGGAATCCTGGACGGACATCATCCAGAAGCATCTCGCCAGCGGAGGCAGCGGGGGAGAGGGATAACAGGGAGTTCACCGCGCTCAAGGGTAATCCGGGATCGTTCGTCCGACGGTGTGTGCTGCGGCCCCACCCTCCATCTGGATAGACAGGACGGTATCCATCAGGCACCGCAGGGTAAAACCCCGTCGCTCTGCACCTTTTTCCCTCATATTCCGTATACACGATCATCAACAGGGCACATATGCAATGCCGGCCTGACAGGCTGGTTCATGCAGCACGCTTTTCTGCATGGTTATCCCGGTAATTCTTCTGCAAAGATATACAAACCGAGGGCCCCATGAAGCGCACCGTATTCCACTGCATCTGCCTTCTCACCGTTCATGTTTTCCTATCTACTTTTCCTGCCGCTGCACAGCATCACGACTGCGACGCCGTCGAATACCGTGCGGTTCTCACCTTCGATATGGAGCAGCGTCATATCGATGGCGCTGTCGAGATCGTCATCCGCAATACATCGCGCAGCCCTCTGCATGAGGTCGCATTCGATTTGCGTGACAATGATGTAACACAGGTGCGTGTCGGCAGCCTCTCCGCTTCGTACGTACAGGACGACACCGTGCTGACCATTGTGTTGCCTCGAGAACTCGCCTCCCTCGACACGGCGGTAGTCCACATCGCGTACAACGGTACCCATCGCGCACTGACACCGGGGATCTATCCGACAGGAGTGCTGTTCGGTGAGCAGGTTGCCTCAGCAAAGGCGCAGTCCTCTGCGCACTGGTACGTCTCGATGACCTGCCACTGGCTCCCATGCAATAATGTCTTTGCCGACAAGGCGATCTACGACATCACCTTCGACGTCCCGGCCGGATATGTTGCGGCAGGACAGGGCAGCCTGATCGATGCGCAGTGCGGAGGCAGCCGCTCACGCTTTCACTGGCGCATGCGGGACCCCATACACCCGCACACCGCGGGTTGGGCCGTCGGGCCGTATTTCCATATCACGGACGAGATCAACGGCGTGCCGGTGGACTACTACGTTCTTAAAAGCTTTCATCTGCGGGTGCGTGACTACTTCGTTCGTCTGACCGACATGATCGCCACCTTCGAGCATGCATGGGGGCCGTATCCAGCAGAAAAAATCGGTTTCGCGATGACAGACGGTGGATCGCTTGAAACGCACTCGATGGTCCTGCTCGATAAAAACGATCTTCATTCCGCCGCGACGCCGGAGCTCGAAGCGCATGAACTGGCACATCACTGGTGGGGTAATTGTGTGACACCGATGGATCTGCGTGAAAACTGGCTGAGCGAGGGATTTGCGATGTACAGTGAAATCCTCTACCGCGCGAACAGCGAACTGCAGGGGCGACTGGACTTGCACATGGCGCAATATGTCCAGAGCTATATCCATGGAATCGCGGTGTCTGAAGGTATTCAGCCGTTGTACGATTACCGTGCGCACGGTGCACGGTATAATTATTCGAGCGTCATCTATATCAAGGGTGCCCTGGTGCTCAACATGCTGCGTCATTTCATGGGCGACGCACAGTTTTACGCCGGGATGCAGGAGTATTTTCGGCGTTACCGATACAGCAACGTGACCAGCACGATGTTTCGCGAGGTGATGGCCGAGTTCGCAGCCGACGACCTCGAACAATTTTTCAATCAGTGGGTATACGAAGCCGGATGGCCGATACTGTGCGTGGAACAGGTCAGCGATGGCGAAGAAGACCCTCTCCGTCTGCGTGTACGTCAAATGCAGACCGGCCGAGGATGGTGCCTCTACGAAATGCCGATGGAGATCCGTGTCTTCACACACGCGGGTGATACTCTGCGTGTGACACGTCGGGTGCACAGGCTGGACGAAGATGAATTGCTCATCAGTGAAGTGTGCAACAAAGAGGTCGCGTCCTGGGAAATCGATCCCGACGAATACATGCTCGTGGATTATGTCAGCCCAACGAGCGTTGCGTCGCAGTCCCCAGCAGCAACGTCTCTGC
>PKTF01000409.1 GCA_002869275.1 Ignavibacteria bacterium
CATGATCATGCTTCCTTGAGCCTTGCTTCCATGATCATGGTATTGGGTCATGGTCACTCAGGCTGGATAATGGGCAGTGAAATAAACCCATCCTCAACCTGCGGCTGCTCAAGCACCTCCCCTTCCACCACCCCCTTACCGAGAGCAGTGCATCGAACGGGGATGGTATTGTTCAGAAGTCCGACCTGCCAGGGAACTGCGACGCGGACGTAGTTTTCGGAAAATCCGGTGACCTGTCCGTTTTCCTCGGTTTCGAATAACACGTTCAGGCTGCGACCGAGCTGCCGCTCGTAGTAGGCCCGGCGCTTGCGCTGACTGAGAGTACGCAGCATCTGGCTTCGGCGTGCGCGTTCCTGTGGCGGTACTTTGTCCGGAATGTCCACTGCGTCCGTCCCCGGACGCTCACTGTAGCTGAATACGTGCAGGTACGTGAACGGCAGGTCCACGAGAAACTGATAGGCCTGGCGGAACATCTCTTCTGTCTCGCCCGGTGTCCCCACGATGACGTCAATGCCAATGGCCGCTTCCGGCAGGGCACGCATCACGGTCTCGATGCGGTCGCGAAACAGTGCGGTGTTGTACCGGCGTCGCATCAGTCGCAGTACAGCATCGCTGCCGCTCTGCAGCGGCATGTGGAAATGCGGCACGAGCTGCGGATTCTTCTTCGCCAGCGCGATAATGTCGTCGCTCAACAGATTTGGTTCAATCGAAGAAATGCGTATGCGGAAATCGCCCTCCAACGCGAGCAGTTCGATAAGCAGGTCATTGAGGGAATCATCGCGTCCGGCGCCGAAATCACCGACATTGACGCCGCTGAGGACGATTTCATGAAAGCCCTGGGCCAGGATCTCCCGTGCATGTTCGAGCGTACGCTCGATGCTCTCGCTTCGGCTTCCGCCTCGCGCCATGGGGATCGTGCAGTAAGAACAGGTGTAGTCGCACCCGTCCTGGATCTTGAGAAACGCGCGCGTGCGTCCACTCTGCTCGGCCGAATAGGCCACTCCGAAGCCGTCGACGGATTCTACATCACCCACCACGACGCGCACCTGGTCTTTGCACCACGTGGGATCCGCGTGGTCGAAGACGTGGAATTTTTCTTCCGTTCCCAGCACGAGGTCCACCCCGTCAATGGAAGCAAGTTCCTCGGGCCGCAGCTGCGCATAACAACCCACGACGATGACATACGCATCAGGCGAACGCCTGAGGGCCTGCCGAACCGCCTTGCGGGCGTCACGGTCGGCGTTTTCAGTCACCGAACAGGTGTTGATCAGCACCACGTCGCTTTCCTCGCGGAATTCCACGGTACTGAAACCCTGCTCCGAAAACTGTCGCTGAAACGTCGATGTCTCGGCAAAATTGAGCTTACAGCCCAGAGTATGGAAGGATACACGCTTCATAGCCTTGTAAAAAAGGAATTTTTCGCGGAAATAGAAAGGCTTGTATTTTATTCTTCTGTTCTCGATAATGTTATCTGTTACAGCTGCTCTCGTCCTGCCACCGTGTGATAGCACAATACATGAGGATCCGCCCGTGATCGTATCCTCCTCATACCCTGCGTGAACGCCAATCGTCGAGAAGAAAGGGTTTCCGAAGACGTGCATCTCACCTGTAACGTGCCTCGTCTCTTTCAATATTCCTCATGGAGCCGGTATGCCGAGATGTTATCTGTATTCTACGCTCACCCTCGCATTGCTCATCGCGTGTTCCTCTGCATCTCTTCACGCCCAGGGATCGCTGCTCCCCACTGATGAACGCCAGGGCGATCTGCTGGAGACCTACCGTTTTGTGCTGCGTGAGTCCTCGGTGGATTACCGCTTCACGAATTCCACCATGGACACGACGCTGTTCCCGCGATGGGGCGAGGAATCCGTGTACTGGATACGTTCGGGACCTGAGCGCGGGAGCTTCGTCTACGCCGATAAACCCTCGTCGTCACTGTACGCGGATCGATTCGATACGTATTCCTGGGATGATACGGACCACTACGCCATCTCCTTCAAAGGATACTCCAAAACCGTCGCCATTTTCAAAAGCGCCATACAGCAGAACCAGAGCAGCATTTCCTGGGAAGCCATGTATTTTCGCAATCTCTTCGAAAACAGGCTCTACCAGAACATCTCGTACTACATCGACGAACATGAGATCGATTCGAGCGGAATCCTGTGGACGACGCAGCTGCTGATCATTCCCTCGTTCTCCGTTCACGGCGAGGACTGGTATTCCTATATCGACAGCATGTTCGTCGCGGCTCCCGGGCTACGCGATCGGCTGCTCGCCTACCTCGGACGCGGCGGAACAATTTATACAGAAGGCAACGCCGTGTATCTCATCGAAAAACTCGGGCTGCTCGAGGACGGTGCCGTCGATTTCGCCAGCGGTATCGAATTGGAAAACAACAGTCCGGGCGTGCGGCTCGACGTTGCGGAGAGCGCCCATCCGATGAGTTTCGCAGCGCACAGCGACAGCGATCGTGTGTACGCCACGGTACTTCCATTCGTACGCACAGGTGATGCCGAAGTAATCGCCGGCACCCACGATCGCGACATCCCCGTAGTGTTCACCCTGTGTGGTGAAAGCGCTGCTAACGGACGTGTGGTATGCAACACCGCTCTCCCGACCGTGGGCGGCTCGAACGCCCTGCGCGAGGGAAACAGTTCGCAGGAGGTTCGCCAGCTGCAATGGGTTCTCAACGCAGTGCTGTACGCGTTCTGCACGAATATTGATGTCACGCGGTCGGTACGAAACGAAATACCGGATTCACTGAGCGTAGGCCTCAATGCCGCATCGTACGACAGGAAAGACACGCTGGAAATCCATATCCAGGTACGCAACCTGTCTGCGAACACGATCGAGGGCATCACGATCCGTGAATCCATCCGGGGATTTTTCGAATTCGCCGACGTCCGGACGCCAGGAATCACGCACGAGTTCAAGGCACCGTACCTGACCATCTCCGACCTCGTGATGCCGCCGCATTCAGAAAAGGTCATCGTGTACCGCATCGCCACCCCGGATCCCTCCTCTCCCACACACGGGCGGGTTGATAAGTACATTTCATGGTCGACGTATCTCTACGCGTCTTACGGCATGGTATCCTACGCCGACAAGCTCGGCGCCGCGGACTTCCGGAAATTCCGCAACTACGTCGATCTCATGTTTTCAGCACGCATCGTCGCGGACACCGACCTGAACTGGAAGAATTTCCTCGGCCTCTACTATCAGCCGTTCAAGATCTTCATGATGATGGAAAACAAGGAGCGTACCACCGCGACGGGCACGCAGTACGTGCAGTACGTCCCGAAGGACGTTCCTTTCTACTGGACGGACAAGTCGATCGATGTGCCGATCCTGAAGACACCGGGCGGTAAGTACGTCGACGTGCTGCGCGGCAGCAGCGACGAGGCGAATCCCGAATTCGACATGGATCGCGATGGCCATCCCGACGCCTGGCTCGATACGGCATCGATATACCCCAAGAACTACCGGATCGAAGAGACCTCGGTATACTGGCTGAATCCCTGGGAGCATCTGCGCAGTGGAGACGTGGCTTTGTACGAGGACATCGATCATGACGGACAGCGTGCACAGGATACTGACGGCGACGGCATCGTTGACGTGGAGGAGCCGGGTGATAAAATTCGCGTCTGGAAAATCACCTGGGACGCCGGCAAGATCAGTGGCTACGATTTCTTCGATCCCTACTGTTCGCTGGAACTCTGGGTCGATCCGCCTGACCTTGTCCCGATGTCCGCCGGAATTTCGGACGCCTACGCCATGCTCGACCAGACCGTCGAAGGCAGTTTCTATCCGTACGCGGCTGATCCGTCGTCACCCGACCTGGCCGATACGTCGTGGACGCACTGGATGGAACGCGACGCCGACGGCAGCGTTATCTGGAAGCAGCTGATTTCGCAGTCGATCAATAATTATGAAGGATTCACTTTCATTGATACGTCCGCGACCGGGTACCAGCTGCGTCCGACGGATCGCTGCGTGGGAACGGTGCCCCAGCCGCATCGCGAATTCATTGCCGTCCTTTCGCTCGGCGGTGAGGAAATCGACATGGAGGATCCCACGCCGGAGAGATCGCAGTATTCGAATATCAACTACACGACCATTTTCGGCGAACAGCGCAATACCCCGATCCGTACGACGTACACGTATTACGCGCCGCTGCCCAATCCCCTGCAATTCGAATACATCACCAACAACTTCACGATCACGGATTCCACAGGCGAGCGCGAGCTGCTGCACCTTCCGTCGAACGGCAGGGCAAATCTTCGCTTCGATATCGACGCCTCGACCGAGTACAGTTATTACTGGATTCGCAACGCCGGTCACGATGTCGATTTCAATGATCCTTCTCTCGCGCAGGAGGGTGTGGACGAACTCGGAGACGGGGTGTTCGGTTACATGCTCTACGACGTGCCCAAGGGCATGGGAGGCTACAGCATCACGCTGCCGCGAAAAGCAGACGGCAGCTACGACATCGACCGCATCGTGCAGGTGGACGGCAAGCCTTTCAAGCCCTGGCTGGAAAACGAGAACACCGCCAATGCCGTGCGCATACTCGAAGACCCGTTCACCTACCATATCCATATCCCGCAGCTCCTGATTCCGCCGGCGCTGGACGACGATAACTACGATGGTGTGGATGACTGGATCGACGACCGGGGCGACCGCTTCATGTCCAAAACCGGCTACCTCCATGACGGTTTCATGACGGGAAATGGAGAGGAATATCCCGACGAACCCGCGGAACCATTCAAGGACGATATTTACGGCTGGGTGTACAGCGGATGGTCCAGCGGCGAGGACGGCGCATACGGCGATGACCTGTTTGAGAACCTCGGGAAAACCCATTTCACGATCAACGCCGAGTTCCAGGGATCGGGCCGCGAAGGATCGCTCCCTATCAGCAAGGGCGGGTGGCTCGTGGTCGAAGAAATCTTCGGCGGCTCACCGTGGGTACTCTTTTCGCATGCGCTCGATGCACACGCCGAAGGCACCAATTACACGCTCACATCGAACATCGAGCCGTCGGCAGCCCGCTTCGGTATTGATACGGTATGCGTGCGGCATGTGATCGAGGACCGAAACGAACCCCACGACTTTGACAGCGATTTCGATCCGTACCACGTTGCGTATGGATACGGTGAAAGTACGATTACGACATACGCCGGCGGCAAGGATCCCTGCAGCCTGATCAATCCGCCATACAATTTTTCCACCATCATCGACCCGCAGCGCAACAAGCGCAGCATCACGCTCATCCCGAACGCGGATCCGGGGAATCCCGATCTGCGTGATTTCCCGAAAACGGTTGAGGGCTGTTTCCTAGAGGTCCGTATCGAGGTATCCAACGGTTCCGACGACAACTGGATCAACACGACTGTCACGCCCGTGCTGGATGAGACGCTCGGGAATACGCATGTCGTGATGCAGTATGTGTCTTACCCACGTCCGCTCGTCCCCGCCAGCGTGGATCCCGCCACGGGAGCCATCATTCATCTCGGCGACGACCCGGGCGCATTCCGTGCCGGATGGCGTTTCAACCAGCCGGAGGGCGAAGTGCTGGTGAAGATGGGTAACACGCTGAATTTGATGCAGCCGTCGCGACGCGGGTATTTTGTGTTCCTGCTCGCCGTAGATTCCACGCTGCCGAAAGGCGTGTACGACATTGGCTTCGAATTGAGCGGAAGCCGCAGCAAATATGATGGAACGTCGGTCGGGACCCTGTCTTACGAGGTACCGAACTGCAGGTTCAGTATCTCGCAGCGTGACAACCAGGGTACTGTTTCCGAATACCAGCAGCTGGTACTCGGGAAAGGGCAACTGGAAGACCTCTCCACGCAGATGATCACCCCTGTTTTTCGTGGACTGGAGAATGTCCGCTGGTC
>PKTF01000410.1 GCA_002869275.1 Ignavibacteria bacterium
AGTCCGTCCATGTCGGAAACATCCGAAAACACCGTATCGATGGCCTGCACGCCGGCTGCCCGCGCGGAATTGACCACGGCCCCGCGCAGCCAGAGACTTTCACGGCCCTCGTTGGTACGGGCAACGCCGAGATCGGCGGTATAATCTTCGAGTCCGATCGCGATGGCCACTACCGAATCGGCAGAATAGGCAATCTCGAATGCGTGGACAGCGCCGCGCGCGCTCTCGATAATCGGCATGAGATGTATCTCTTCGTCCATCCCATGCTGCGTACGCAGTTCCGCGATGAAGTCATGTACCCTGCGCAATTCTGTGCCGGTTTCGACTTTCGGAACAAGGATGAGGTTGGGGCGCTCGGGAATGATGGCCTCGAGGTCGCGCTTGCCGAGTTCGCCCTGATTGATGCGCACCATGCGTTCGGCTCCGAGAAAATCGATTTCACGCAGCGCGTTCCGCACGAGAATGCGCGCCGCGTCTTTTTCCGCCGGAGCGACGGAATCCTCCAGGTCGAGGATGATTCCGTCTGCTCCGTGAATTGCGGCATTGATCGAGAGCTTCGGATCGTTCCCGGGCAGATACAGCCGCGACCGCCTGAAGCGATCCCGCGCGGTCGGCTGATACACGCCATCTCGCACGGGCAGCAGCATGCTACGCGACTCTTCGGGACGCAGCCGTTTGACCGCGGTTTCGAAACGCGCAGCAATCGTGTATGGCAGCGCTCCGGAATCATCCACATCGATACGCGCATGCTCGATATCGAATGTGCGACAGGCCTCTTCGAGCAGCGCGCGGTTGGACCGGCCATACTGCACGTACACCTTGCTCTTCATGTGGATGTCGATACCGCCACTGTCCTGCATCGTGATGCCGACGTGGCAGTCAGACCGCACCTGTTCGCCGCAGCGGCCGGCTTCCGCCCTGGTATTCATAGCTCTCTCGTGTCGTTGGAAAATCGCTCTCAGAGTTTCGCAATGATGGCGTCGGTGACCTGCTGCGTCGTCGCGGCACCCTTGCCGATGACCTCGGCATTTCCGGCCATCTTCATCATGTCGTATGTGCGCACCGTGCCATCTGCGAGCACCGCGGAAATGGCGGCGCGGATGCGCGTGGCCTTCTCGGATTCACCGATATGGTCAAGCATCATGCAAGCGCTGAGTACCATGGCGATCGGATTGACGATGGAAGGATTCAAGGTTTCATACTTCGGTGCGGAACCGTGCGTGGGTTCGAATACCGCGACATCCTTGCCGACGTTGGCGCTGCAGGCGAAACCGAGTCCGCCCACCAGGCCGGCGAAACCGTCGGAGACAATGTCGCCGAACATGTTCCCTGCCACGATGACACCGTAGTCCTCGGGATTCTTTGTCAGCCACATCATCTGCGCGTCGATGTTGGTCGACCACAGCTGAATGTCGGGATAGCTCTTCGCGACATCCGCCGCCTCTGCTTCCATCATGCCTGAGGTTTCACGGATGACGTTCGGCTTTTCGCAGACGGTGACGGACTTGTATCCGTGCTTCGCTGCGTACTCGAAGGCCGCCGTCACGATGCGACGACAGTACTCGCGTGTGAAAATACGTGTGGATACCGCGAGGTCTTCACCCGGCACGTCGAGAAAGGCCTTGAAGCGCGGATGCGACTCGAGCGCCTTGCGCACGTTCTCGGGAGGATTCGTCCACTCGACGCCGGCATAAAGACCCTGCGTGTTCTGGCGGAAAATCACCACGTCAACTTCAGGTTCCTCGAAACCGCCATCTGCGCTCTTGCGGATAAAGTTGAGGGGATTGTTGGGGAAGGTCTTGCACGGACGCGCGCAGATATCGAGATCGAAATGCTGGCGCATGCTGACGATGGGACTGTAGTACACAAAGCCCTTGTCGCGCAGCTCCGGCTTGAGTTCTGCTGCTGCCTTGTCCTTCGGCTTCGAGGTGATGGCACCGAACAGTCCGATCTTATGCTCCGCGAGAAGATCGATGGTGCGCTGCGGCAGTGGATTTCCTTCGTTGCACCAGAAATCCCATCCGATGTCTCCGTTTACATACTCGGCTTCGAAGCCGACGGCATCGAGCACCCGAATGGCTTCGGGGAGTACGACTTTACCAATTCCGTCACCGGGCATTGCCACGATCGTGCGTTTCATACGGTCTTCCTTCTTGTGAATTGCGTGGTGGTGACCGGCTCAGCGTGAGCGCGGTTATGTGTAAAAATACTCAATTCCCCCCGCCCGCAAAACGGATTACACGGATGTGAAGAGGATTACTCGGATGTCTCACCACTGATTACGCGGATTACACAGAGGGCTTTTTTCGTTGCCGGGATCGTTGCATGGCTCTGCCGTGCAACGGGCATTGAGGTAGTGAAGCCCTCTGTGTAATCAGCGTAATCTGTGGTGAAACATCGGAGTAATCTAATCCCGCAGGAGCATCGCGGGAATGTCGGCGAGGGATCGAACATCGTAGCGTGGTGTGAATCCGTCAGGCACCGGTGCTCCCAGCGGATTGATCCAGCAAAAATCCATTCCTGCGTTGCGCGCGGCAGGCATGTCGCTGCTCGTGCTGTCTCCGATAAGCAGGATGCGATGTGGATCGAGTTTGAATTCCTGCAGCGCCGAGGTAAAAATGGCCGGATCAGGTTTGGCCGTCCCGATTTCTTCGGATATGAGGATGGAGGAAAAGTGCTTTGTGACCGGGGCCGCCGCAAAACGACGGCGTTGCACGTATGTGAGACCGTTGGTGACGAGCACGAGCAGGTAGCGCTTCGCGAGGGCTGCCACAGCCTCTTCCGCCCCCGGCAGCAGCTGCGTCTGTTCGGAAAGCCGGTCGAGATAAAACTGCGACATGCGCGGCGCCTGCGTGGTGTCGGCATGCAGATCATCGAGTAGCAGCGCGAAGCGGCGGATCTTCAGTTCATCCTGCGTGATGCGCTTCTGTTCCAGAGCTTTCCACACTTCGGCGTTATGCACGCGGTATCGCTGCTGTGCTTCGGCGATACGATCACCGAAACCGAATTCCACCGCCGTCAGCCGAAATGCTTCCGTCTCACCGGCGTGGTAGTCGAAAATCGTGTCATCTGCATCAAGAAACAGGGCTTTGTATTTCATGGCATCCTTCGGATATTCGCTACAAACTGCTTTCGCTTAGATTCACTATTGCTGGATAAACTGGTTAAGGAGTGAAGGGGTGAAGAGGTGAAGAATACCAGTCCGCATTCTTCACCTCTTTACCCCTTTACCGCTTCACGATTCACCACGGCAACCGACCGAGATCCACATTGCCTCCCGATAGAATGACACCGATCCGTTCCCCCTTCACCGGGAGGCGCCCGTGCATGATGGCTGCGGGTGCGACGGCTGCGGAAGGTTCCACCACGATCTTCATCCGCTCCCAGATGAAACGCATGGCACGAATGGTTTCCTCATCTGGAACGGTGACAATATCACGTACATACTCTCTGATGATCGCAAAGGTTTTTTCACCCAGCGAGGTCAAAAGCCCGTCGGCGATGGTGTCGGGATTGACCGAGGGAATGATCTTCCCGGCATCGAGCGAACGCTTCGCATCGTCCGCACCTTCGGGTTCTGCGGCGTAGACCGTGATATCATGTCCGGCATAATGCGCGGAGAGTGCCGTACCGCTCAGGAGTCCGCCCCCTCCCACAGGAGCCAGGATGATGTCGAGATCGGGAACGTCTTCGATCAGTTCGCGCGCAGCCGTGGCCTGTCCGGCAATGATGCGTTCGTCATTGTACGGATGCACGAATGCTGCCCCTGTCTCCGCGACCACGGCATCGAGAGTGTCTTCCCGCGCCTGCAGCGTCGGTTCGCAGAAACGGATCACGGCCCCGTAATCCTCCACAGCGGCCTTCTTGATCCCCGGGGCATTGGACGGCATGACGATATACGCGGGAATGCCGCGCAGCCGTGCCGCCAGAGCCAGCGCCTGCGCGTGATTGCCCGAGGAATGCGTGGCCACTCCATTCGCGGCCTCCGCATCGGACAGCGAAAACACCGCATTGCAGGCACCTCGAAACTTGAAGGCGCCGACTTTCTGCAGGTTTTCGCATTTGAAGAAGATTTCCGCGTCTACCATGGCGTTGAGTGTCGCCGAGCCCAGCACGGGCGTGCGATGAGCGTGCGGAGCAATGCGCCGCGCCGCCTCGTCAATAATGGGAAGTGTGGGAATCCAGTCCATCATGTCCTGCACAGGTTTCAGATGGTTCAATGTACTGCCACAAGCGAACAGCTCCAATCAGGCGAGCGGAAGGAAGTTCTCGCCGATGCGGTAACCGTGCTCGCGCAGCCATTGCATGATCAGTTCGCGTGCATGCCGTGCGCCGACAAACGGCAGGATGAAGCATTCGCCCGGCGGAGGCAGACCATCAGGCGCGATCACCGGCACGCCATGAATGCGCTGACCGATCTTGTCGGGATCGATGTCAACGAACGCCGTAATGCGTGCGCCCTGCTCCTCCAAGAGTTTCACTCGCTGACGCGTAACGCGTCCCGCTCCCCAGACGATGAGATCGGGCCACTGACGGACAAGCTGCTCGGCCCAGCGCACGAAGTACCGGATTTTCATACGGTAGAAGGCTTCGACAGAATAACGTTCGTCGCTGCGTGAAAGACGGTCGGGCGGATCGTTCCAGATCAGCACTTCGCGTTCGAGTGATGCCATGCGCACTCCGGCGTCCATACAGCGCAGCCAGAGCTCGTAGTCCTCAGGAAAATCGCCCTCGGCGTAGCCACCATGCCGTTCCACGTGTTCGCGACGAAACATCACCGCGGGATGCGCGAAGGGAGACTCCACGAACCTCAGAGCGGCGATGTCTTCGGGTTCGGAGAGGGTATTTATCCAGGCTACGTAGTGCGCATAACCCGCTGCAGACTCCTCGTCACCACCGAAGCGGACACGTCCGCCGATGAGGCCGATATCGGGATGTGCGTCGAGGTACGCTGATTGTGCCGCGAGGCGTCCAGGCAGGCTGACGTCGTCCGCATCCATGCGGGCGATGTATTTACCGGCGGCGGCATCGATCCCTGCGTTCAGTGCGGCGGCGATTCCGGCATGCGGATGCGAAAGTACGCGCAGCCAGGTCCGGGATGCCGCAAGCTCAGCCAGCACCGTCGCGGTATCATCGGTCGATCCGTCGTCCACGGCGATGACCTCGACGCCTGGCATGGCGTCGGCCTCGAGACTGTCAATTGCCGCAGCGATGGTGGCCTGGCCGTTGAACACGGGCAGAATGACGGAAATGGAGATGGCGGCAGGCATGAAGGAGTCAGTCGCCGATGGCTTTCAGGAAGCCCTCAGGAACCATGACCATGCGTTTTTCACTGAAGTCATAGAACACGATGCCGGTTTTCGCACGGGCGACCTCGCGTCCGTCTTCCTTGCAGGTGAGACGGTAGAGAACGTCGCAGCCTTTGCGGTGCACATCCCCTGCCGTGACAGCCACCACGAGCGTTTCACCCGGATAGCCTTCGCTCTTGTACACGATTGCTGCATCGTTCATGATGATGGATGTGCCTTCGACATTGAGTTCGGTATAGCCCATCGAGCGCAGCCAGCGGTCGCGCGCTTCGTGCACGATGGAGAGCACGGAGTCGTTGCCAAGGTGGCCGGCATAATTCACATCGGTGACGCGAATGCGGACATCGGTGTGGAATGGAAATTTTTCAGGAAGCGCAATCTTGATACGCGCCATGACGCAAACCTCAAAAAAAGATACGGCCGGCATGCAGAACACACCGGCCGTGAGTATGGATAATCAGTTACTTGCCCAGGATGAGCGTATTGTGCGCCGGCTGCTGCCAGGCCGTGAGCAGCGACTGAAGGTCACCGTAGTCCTCGGGCTTGACGAGTACAACCTTGAACTCGATCGTGCGTCGCACCTCGATG
>PKTF01000215.1 GCA_002869275.1 Ignavibacteria bacterium
CCGCTCATTACATCACCACTGCCGATCGGATTGATCACGTCCACCGTGGGTGGTACGATATCGAAAGGCTTCTGCCGCGATGGATACACTCGAACCGCGTGATTCCCATCTGAGATGATTACCGTGGCGACCGCGTCTCTTCTCAAAGTCTCGACGGCTTCATCCATCGTATCCCGATGAACATCCGCACCGATAGTATTTCCCAGTTCCTCGCGATTAATCTTGATGACATCAGGAGAGGCTTCAGCGAGCACGTTGAGCAGTGGCGTTCGCTGCGTGTCAATTACCACGAGGGCGCCTTCCGCCTTTGCAGCTTTCGCACAACCGCTGTAGACATCCTCGGGGAGTCCGGCAGGAAGCGATCCCGTCAGCAGTACAGTGGAGCTGCCGCGGCAAGCCGCAGCGGCTCTCGCGCTGAAAAGTTCTGCTTCGTCCCGCTCTACCGGGAGGGCTTCCTGCACCAGTTCCGTAGCGCGCCCGTTTTCTTCGAGCACCGTGATGCAACTGCGCGTGGGCTGGCGTGTTGCGATGAGATCAAGACGCACGAATGAAAAAGAGAACTGCTCCTCGAGCTGCTCCCGCATTTCCTGACCGGCTAATGCGCAAAGCAGTGCGCGACCGCCGAGGGTCGTGATCGCCCGGGCCGCGTTCGCACCTTTCCCGGACGCGTGACGGATCACCACACGCGAACGATGGACGGCCCCCGGCACGAGCTGCCGAAGGGGATAAATACGTTTGTCATCCAGTGAGGGCGCAATAATCGAAATCATGTGCGGTACGAATCCTCAGGCAGTGAATGGTCCAACATAGTGCGCGGAAGGCATACGGCGCCATGGGACTGCAGCATCCCGCAACGTTCATGACGCAGGAAGGACAGCAGTCATCCCGGGTGGGGAGCATCCTGATCCCGGCCGGTCAAGGGCAACCGGCCGGGTTCCGTTAACTCCAGGAAAAATACGGATCAGGAAATATTCGAGGTTGGTGACGCCACGGTTGGCGCCGAAATCGATACAAAATTAGCGATCAGAATAAGCAATTCCAAGAAATATTTCACGAATGAGTATTCCATGAAGCCCGGGCTCATATTTCGCTGCAGGACGTCGGAGAAATAATCTGGTTTTCGTCCGGATATAGGTGTTTTTTTCCCCGGAGTGACTATATATATTGCGTACGGAAACGCTTCACCGGAGCGTTTCACGCGTTGACGATCCATCCAAAGGAGCCGACAATCCTCTCTTACAGCTGCTGTGCAGCACATACACAATCAACTTTCCCGAACATTCTCATTCGAGAAACAAGGAGTCTCTCATGAAACAGATCCTCGTGCTGGGTGCGGGTCTTGTCGCACGCCCTCTGGTACGGTATCTCCTCGAAGAACCAGAATTTCAGGTCACCATCGCATCGCGAACGGTGAGTAAGGCGGAAGCCCTGATCGACAATCACCCACGCGGAATCGCGCTGGCACTCAACGTGCAGGACGAAGAGGCGCTCCGTGAAACCGTGAGCAAGGCCGACATTGTCATCAGCCTGCTCCCGTGGATTCATCACCTGACTGTTGCCAACCTGTGTATTGAACTCGAGAAAAACCTGGTTACGACATCGTATGTCAAGCCGGAGATGCAGGCCCTGGACATCGCGGCCAGGGAGAAAGGACTGATCTTCCTCAACGAGATCGGTGTTGATCCCGGAATCGACCACATGGCCGCCATGCGCATCATAAACGGCGTCAAGGCGGATGGCGGAAAAGTCAAAAGTTTCTATTCCTACTGCGGCGGCCTTCCGGCCCTGGCAAACGACAACAATCCGCTGGGCTACAAGTTCAGCTGGAGCCCCGTCGGTGTGATGCTCGCAGCCAAGAATAACGGCCGGTACCTCCGTGATGGAAAAGTCGTCGATGTCGCGCCGGAACATCTGTTCGAACATTACTGGCTCCTTGACGTCCCGGAATGCGGCACCTTCGAAGCGTATGTCAATCGTGACGCCCTGCCCTACCTCGACGTCTACGGCATCAAGGATGCGGAGAGCATGTACCGTGGAACGCTCCGAAACATCGGGCACTGCGAATCCTGGAATTATTTCAAGACCATGGGATTGTTGGATCAGGAACGCCGATTCGATTTCCGCAAATCTTCTCCGCGTCAGGTCATCGCCGCACTGGTTGACAGCAATGGTGACGATCTGATTGGGGACATCGCCCGTTTCCTTGAGGTACCGAAGCACTCGATCACGATCAAGAAAATGGATTGGCTCGGCCTCCTCAGCGATGAAAAACTTCCGCTCGAGGAAGCCAGCGTCTTCGACATGTTCGCCCACATCCTCGAGAACACGCTTGTGTACGGAGAGGGCGAAGTCGACCTGCTCGCCCAGCACCATGAATTCATCGCCGAGTACCCCGACGGCCGGAAAGAGAAAATCACATCGACAATGGTCGACACCGGCTTTCCGAACGGCGACAGCTCGATGGCCCGCACCGTGAGTCTCCCAGCCGCCATCGCCACGAAGATGATCCTGCAGGGCAAGATCAACCTGACCGGCGTGCACATCCCCGTACTTCCTGAGATTTACGAACCAGTTCTCAAAGAGCTCGAATCAATGGATATCGCCTTGATCGACCGCAAGTGCGCTCTCTGATCCAGGATTGATGTACAATGTGAAAGGGCGGACCAATGGTCCGCCCTTGTCTTATCTACAAATGAGACACAGTTCAAAGATACTGCCTGATGTACTCGAACTCCGGCGTCAGCGATCCACCATGTGCGATCAGGCTTCTGCTGAGGGCAGCGGGGAGATCGAGTTCAGCGAACGGCCTGGTCAAATCCGCTGCAGCGAGCGCAGGGACGAACGGCAGCAGCGAGGCGCCGAACGCCGCAGAAGCTTCGCGCGGCAGTTCGGTCGGCAGCTTGTCGACAGCAAGGATTACCGGACCATCACCCTCCCAACCGTCGCGGACGTAGCCGCTCGCGGGTTCAAAGACAAATACAGGATTCAATGCGTTCGTCTCCTTTACGGTCAGCTGCACCGAACCGTCGATGTCGCAGGTTACATCTCCGATCACACGGAGCGAGGGACGGGTGTCCCCGCTGAACAGCCGACGCGCGGCTTCCGTTGTGACGAGTCTCGGATAACGCGGTTCCCAGTAGATACCGTTGAGCATCATCGTCAGGTGAGGCAGATACTGTTCGAACGCGTTGTCGTACCGCTCTGGATGGTCGTAGAATTCCTGCAGGACGAACGGTGCCGCGGGATCCTTCGGAGCGAACATGTCCTCCTCCCGAAACTCCACCTTGTACACGACCCGGTCTGAGAATTCACCGGCCTCCATGAAGGCCGCGAGGTCCCGCGGTGCGATATTCACCGATGGAAGCAAGTCGTAGAGATGCTGTGCACCCCGCGATACGTTTCCGTATCCGGTAAAGCCGCAGACGAAAGGAACGAGCTCTGATGGGAGTCCTTCGTTTGTGATCTGTGCACCGACCTCGCGAAAGGCTTCCTCGGCCTCGGAAAGAAGCCCGTACGAGGTAGCGTATTCGATATTGCGAAACGGTGTGCTGAGACCCTCATGTTCGAGACGCCTGCCCATCGCCCAGATAGAATCGATTATTCCGGCATACCCGGCAAAGTTTCCGAAGAACACTTTCCGCTGCCCCTCATCGTCCTTGATCAGTTCATAGTCGAAAAGCGAAATTTCGCGATCGAGGATGTGCTGCAGCATACTCATGTTGTACGATTGTCCCTTGATCGTGTGTGAGAAGAATACGTAGGATTTCCCATCCTGCATATAGCGTTGATCAATCTCCTTCACACCGAAAACGACGTTTGCATCCGACAGATCCGCAGTAAGTTCCGCCCCGGCCGCCATGTAGTCGGCGTCGGGAAAAATGCGTTTCTCCATCGGTTCGACGAGAACACGCACGCCGTGGTCTTCGATAAGCGTGCGTACCTGATCAGGCGACAAGGGAACGCGCTGCTGCGTGACGTCCTTCGTTTCTTTCCGGATTCCGATACAGTTCTTCATACAGACGATTCTCCTCTGGTGACTCCCTCGTGGTACTTTCGGGATGCAGCCTCCACTCTCCAATGTTGAATGTACTAAAAAAGTCTTCTGTATCCGCCCCACTGCAGCGATTGTGATCCCTGCCGTGCTGTGGAAACATGCGGCACGCTCCGTGTGAGTGTCAGTCCGTTTCTGTCGGTTTCCAGCCCACAATCTGCGTCGTGCCAGAAGGAGCGTCACGGACGATCACGTCCCCGAGCCCCGCGTCAGACATCCACCCCTCCACTTCCGATGCCGTGTAGGTGTCACCCGCTTCGGTTGCGACCAGCATGTTCAGCGAAAACATGGCCGCGGCTTCGGGACGCACGCGGTCATCTTCCATGATGAAATCCTGAACGACGACCTGTCCCCCCGGATTCAGCGCGTTAGCGCACTTCCGCATGAGCAGGATGTTCTGTTCTGGTGAATTGCTGTGAATGATGGCTGACAGAAATACGACATCGTATCCTGATCCGAGTTCATCGAAGAGGTAATCGCCTGCACGGGTATCCATACGTTCTGCGAGGCCGGACGCATCGATGTAGCGCTGTGTGATGGGAAGGACGTCGGGAAGATCGAACACCGTCGCGGTAAGGTCTTTTTTCACCCTCAGCATTGCCATGGCGTACACACCAGATCCGCCTCCCACGTCAAGAATTCTTGCGGCATCGTGAAGGTCGATGAGATTACAGTCCGGCGGCGCCTGCGGAATGCCCCGGTGATGCATGGCGGCGATGAATGACTCGAGCCACTCGGGATCCTGCATCTGTACCCCACCCCGGTCTTCCTTCGCACCGCGTCGGACCGCTGCTGTCAGTCCACTCCATGGGTGCCAGAGATTGCCGAGATGCGCGAGGTTTCCCAGATAGGCCTCTGATCCGGAGACGAGGTGCTTCGCCGACACTTCGGTCAGACTGAAACGGTCGTCGGATTTCGTGAGCAGGCCCATTCCCACCAGCACATTCATAAGGCGATCCGTTGCACGCGGATCCGTCTCGATGCGCTCGGCGGTCTGCGCAGAGGTTTCCGCCCCGTTCGCAAGCGCAGAGAACACATCCAGTTCCACGGCGGTGAGGAGAGCTCTGCTCCGGCGAAAAGCGTTTACCTGGGCGTAGATATCTTCTGCGTTTTCAATGACTTTCATCGGTTCACCTCAAAGCGATGTACAGGTCGGCTTCAGAGAAGATACGTCATTCACACACGTTTTGACAGAGGTATGACAATTCGATGACATCGAGAAATCTCGTATGGGCTAGATTTTCCCCAGACCATCGACAAACAACGGAACGGAGAGCGACATGATCAATCGAGGCAATTTCAGCAAACCCCAGAGTTCGAAATATCCATGTACCATCAAGGAGGCCGCCATGATGCGCCTGATAGCCACTATCATCCTGTTTGCCGCCGTCACGATGACAGCGCGGGCCCAGGAATCGCAGTACCTGACCATCCTTCATCTCAATGACACCCACTCCAACCTGCTGCCTGGCACTCCTCGTGATGCCAATGGGAACGCCCTTGAAGGCGGAGCAGCTCGCGCCGCTACCGTTATCGCTCAGCAGCGGGCAGAGAACGAAAACGTCATCGTGCTGCACGCCGGTGACGCATTCATCGGCGATCCCATGTACAATATTCCCGCGGCACTCAATCAGGAAGTCCCCGAACTTGCCGTGCTCGACATGCCTCCGTTCTCTCTCGACGCGATGGTCTGCGGAAACCATGAGTTCGATTTCGGCATTGACGCGCTGTATGCCGTCCTGATGAACATGAATCCCAGTTTCCCCCTGCTCAGCGCGAACATGGTCACACAGTCGCCATACGACGCG
>PKTF01000150.1 GCA_002869275.1 Ignavibacteria bacterium
GAGTCCTGTGCCAGGGCGCGTTCGATGGTGGCGATCATTTCATTGTTGTCGAACGGCTTCGAGATATAATCGAAGGCTCCTGCTTTCATGGCATCGACAGCATCGCGAACACCTGACAGAGCTGTCATGAGGATGACCGGAAGCTGCGGATTCCCGCCGCGCACGCGGTTGAGCACTTCGAAACCGCTCAGTCCGGGCATCCGGATATCCAGGATCACGAGTGCCGGTACCTGTTCCTCGATCATGGAGAGCGCTTCTTCTCCACGCGATGCCGTGCGCACGGCGTAGCCATGGACTTTGAGTAATTGCGTAAGCACGAAGAGGATGAGGTCCTCGTCATCGACGACGAGGATATCGGCGGTATCTGACACGGTGCACCCTAAAAGCGGAGAGACATACCCGACAGCGGAATATAATATAGGAAACTCCCGAGCCACTTGTAAGACGGATAAGAAAAAAGCCCCGGCGCGATGCGCAGGGGCCTTCTCTCCTCGTCTGTCTCTCTTTCTAACCCACCGTTGGGTTTCGTGATTCAGTGTTCATCACCAGGGTGCGCTGCTGAACACCATTTCTCGTCTGCAGTCTGGCGTAGCACCCGCCCGAAGGAAAGGTTTCGCCATAGAGTTTCAATTCGTGATAACCAGCTTTCATCATTCTGCGATCGTAAAGCGTATGAATGACCTGCCCGTAATAGTTATAAATCTTCAGGGTGACCTCCTGCGCTTCTTCGAGGTAGAAGGTCAGCGTCGCGCTGGGATTCAGCGGGTAAGAATACTGCGAAAAGGAAAACGGGATTTCCATCACTNATCACACTGCGGGCGAAACCTTGCGGTACCGCCCGCAATGTGTGTCTTTGTGCTCTCTCCACTCTCACTTATTGAGCACAAGTTTCTTCTGTTCGACGACTCCGTTGGCGCTGAGCACGGCCATGTACATGCCGCTGGGCAGACCCTCGCCGTCGAACTCGACGCTATGGAAGCCTGCATCGCGTTGTGCATCGACAAGCGTACCCACCTCGCGTCCCAGCATATTGTACACCCGCAGGCTGACATCACTCTCCTCCTCGAGGTAATAGCTCAGCACGGTGCTGGGATTGAAGGGATTCGGATAGGCTTCATAGAGTTCGACGCGGTCCGGAGTCAGTCCGGTATAGGCATAGACAATGCCCGAAAAGTCGGTCGTCCCATCGCGGTCTTCCTGCCGCAGACGGTAGGCGATACGCGGCAGCTGCTGCATTTTCGCCGTCATGACATCGTCATATTGATAATCGATCGGGACGCTGCTGTTCCCTGCTCCAGCCACGAAATCGATCTCATCCCACATGAGACCATCGACTGAGCGCTCGATATAGAATCCATGATTGTTGATTTCCGTGGCGGTCTGCCAGTTCAGACGAACGGAGCCCTCTTTGTAATGCGCACTGAAGGTTGTGAGTTCGACGGGGATTTCCTGGCCGCCTCCGGAACCACAGCTCAGGTCTCCGAAAGCGTACATGCAATCCTTACTCGTTGAGTCCCAGTGAGCAGGTGCAGCATACCCCATATCACCGGCATACTTTCCAAAAGGAATTGCACGATACGATCCTGTAGTCACTGGTGAGAACAAGGATCCAGTGAGATCCCAGAATCCAGCCACTTCTCGAATAAACGGATCCGGAAATTGGGGAGTCGGATTCGGAGGAACTATTTTACAATTAGTCTCAAGAAGGGGACGCCAGATTGCTGAAAATAACTCCACGCTACCGTTGCGATAATTGTTATGAAATGCCATATACCCTGCCATTCCAGTCATCGGTGCGTTCTCAGGTGGAGGGTCCCACACGATTATGCCCGAATTCGGTGGATATTCGCGAGGCGTCCAATCAGTCTCCGGCATTCCCTTATGGTCAATCGGCCAGTGGAACAATACTGAGGGATTAGTAGGATCCGCTCCAGGATGACCTCCACTACCTCCGCTTGGATTGTAAACAAGGCGAACGGATATATGTGCAAAGGGCTTGTACGTTGTCTCATCGATTG
>PKTF01000289.1 GCA_002869275.1 Ignavibacteria bacterium
ACAGACTCCCGCCGAGCCGTGACATCGTTTCCGACGAACATGCATCCGACAGTTTCTCCGTTTTCTCCCTTGATGATGTTGGAACTCCAGGAGATGACGCGAGTCTCCCCTTGCGCGGTGTGGATTTCTCCCTCTTCGTTCTTGACGCTGCGTGCCTCGGTGAGGAGGAAGCGATAATGTTCGAGCTGTTGTCGCTGAACGTCCTTATCGGGAAACAGCACTTCCCAGCGCTTGCGACTGTGCATCATCGCACGCGCGCTGTACCCGGATATGTCTTCGGCTCCACGATTCCAGAGGATGACATTCCCCGCACGGTCGAGCGCCTCGACCCACACGTTCGCGTCGTGGAGGAGGTTTTCGTAGAATTCTTTCTGGCGGTACAGTTCCTGTTCGTGCCGTTTCCGCTGGATGGCATACAGGGCGGTTTTTTCCAGAATGGCGGGATTGATTTCGTCTTTGTTCAGAACATCCTGCGCGCCCTTCTTCGCGGCCTCGCTGGTGATATCGATACTGGAGGAATCCGTTAAAAGAATCATGGGCAGCCGGGGTGCGTGACTGCGCATGGCCACGAAGGTGTCGAGTCCGCGACTGTCGGTGAGAAACAGGTCCAGCAGCAACAGATCGAAATCTGTGTTCAGGCATTGCTCGAGTGCGTCCGACAGACGTCGCACGTGTGTCACCACCACGGGTAGTGTACACTGGAGCAGCGATTCCTCGATGAGCTGTGCATCGGCCTCGCGCTCTTCGACGAGAAGGACATGGTACTGCGGATTTTCCATGAGCGGCGGCTGTTCGTGTTTGAGTCAGAAAATACGACAGAGAAGTATGGAAAAAAAAGACAGCCTTCGGTGGTGGACGATAGGACGTAGGACGTAGGACCTGGTACCTGGGATGTACGACGCAGCCCTCGCACTCGACTCCGTACTTACAGGTCATCCCGCAGGAAAGGTTCTGTGTCGGGACGCAGTTCCTCATGCATGCGGCGCAGGTTGAAATAGGCGGTCTGGCTGCCGCGCACGGCACAGGAGCGGTACAGTCGCACTGCCACCCCGCGGTTGGCACTGCGTCCCACACCATGCTCATAACTGTAGGCCAGGGCCACTTCGGCGAGTATCGAACCTTCACCTGCCGCGGCTTCGAGAATTGGCATTGCTGTGCTGAGCGTCATGCGTGAACCCCGTCCGAGTACCGCTGCAGCAGCGAGACGGATGCGTGCCTCTTCGTCGCGCAGCTGAGCGGCCTGCGCCCACAAGTCCTCGGCGCGGTCCATGTCTTTCTTCACCCAGCGGCCCGAACTGCGGGCCACTCCGAGGTGCACCATCGCCTTGACATGCTTCTGTGCAGCGGCGCGTTCGAGCATGTCCAGCGCCTGTGATTCCACGAGGCGGGTATCGATTTCCAGCGCCCGCAGCAGCGCCCAGACAAACTGTGCCTGCGCGTTCCCGTTGAACGCGTCGCCGGGGAGCGTGTCACCGAGCTTGCTTTCGCGAAGCAGCTGTATGAGCAGTGGCACCGCGTGTGCGGATTCGAGATACACACCAGCAGCGTACAGCGCAGCCGCCGTCAGCTCGTCAGTGTGCGCGAGACGTCCCTCTTCGTACATGCGTCCCAGCAGCACCACCGCTTCCGGGTTGCCGAAGCGCGCGCGTCGCTGAAGCCGAAGGAAGGCGGTGGTATCGGCATCATCTCCGAGCAGAGCTGACGAGGAAAGAGAATCTTTACGAGACAGCGGCACCGTGGCGAGGTACTCCGCCACGAGTCGCGACGTAGCGATTCCAGCTGAGCGTGATGTATCACGGTTCATATCAAGGAGGACAGGTACCCAGTCCGGCTGCGACCTGTTCTCGCTTACATGCTCCGGCGGCGGGGTGTCCTCTTCGCGCACGAGCACGGAATCCTTGTTCAGCTTCACATGTCCCCGCCGGATGATTTCCTCGCGCGCGCGAGCGGCGGGCTCATATCCGGCGGACTGCGCCTGATCGATCCACTCAAAGGCTGTTTCCCAGTTCTGCTTCAACACGAGGTCATCGGTGTGGAAAATGCCCACCACGTAGCGTGCCTCGGGCATGCCTGCCTTTGCGGCATGGTGGAAAAGCGTGTAGGCGTTGAAGGGATTCCACTCCACCCCCCAGCCATTGTTGTAGAGGAGACCGAGGTTGTACATGGCCGGGACGAGTCCTTGTCCCGCCGCCTGCTGCAGCCATTCGGCGCTTTTGATCGTGTCGGCCACGACTCCCATGCCGGTAAGATAGCGCACACCGAGTTCGTGCTGCGCCAGCGGATCACCGTTTGCCGCGTCGCGTTCGAGCATGAACAGATTGATCTGTCGCCGCACTCCGTCGTTGCGCGGATCCTTCCCGTCGGTTTTCGGCCGGTAATTCCGAAACACCGGTGAATTCGGATACACCTGTGCCTGCAGCGCGGGTGCGCCGATAATCAGCAGAAGAAGTACGAGGGTGCAGTGCTTCATAGAAATAAAGTACATATATGACCCTCCGATTCCCATCCGGTTTAACGCCGCTGAGCGTAGGAAAGGCCTACTGCATACGGCCTACTGCGCGTCGCGGCGTCGTCCCGATGTGCGGGACGAAGCCGGACGCATTGCCTTTGGATGCCACAAGGCGTAGATTTCAGATATGTACGTCATTTCACACAGGACATCATGAAAGCCAAACGCACGCTCTCGATCGCCATCGGTGTGATCTTCGCCCTCTTCGTCCTTCTCGGACTGTTCGCCTCTTTCATCACCGACATGTGGTGGTTCGACAGCCTGGGCTACATCGAAGTCTTCTGGAAAACCTACAGCGCACAGTACGCGTTGTGGTTCATCGGATTCGTCGTCTTCCTGATCATCGCCAATATCAACATCAGCATTGCGCTTAAATCGCAATCCAACCTCACGGTGGATCCGCGCCTGCAGCAGTTCGTCGATGGCTTCGGAAAAGCCATTAAATGGCTGGCCTATGGCGGATCGATCTTCCTCGCCTTCATCATGGCGGGCATGCTGAGCGCCAACTGGATGGAAATGCTGGCATTCATGAACAGCGAGGGCTTCAGCGTCGCTGACCCGGTGTTCGGCAATGACATGTCGTTCTACCTGTTCGAGCTGCCGTTCATCAACGCGGTGAAATCCTGGTTTATCGGCATGGTCGTCCTGCTCTTCATCGCGACCGCGGTGATCTATATGCTGCGGCAGGGTATCGCCTTTACCGTCGGACGCATTTCCATCTCTGCGCCGGCACGCAAGCACCTTGCCATCCTGCTGGCGGCGCTCATGTTCCTGATCGGCATCAGCTACTGGCTCTCGCGCTTCGACATCCTGTATTCCATGCGCTCGTCGAGTTTCTACGGCGCGGGATACACCGACATCAACGCACAGCTGCCGGCCGCCTGGATCATGACTATCGTGTCCTTCCTGACCGGACTCGCCATCATCTACGCGCTGTTCAAACGCAACTTCAAACTGCTTGCGAAATTCGCCATCGGCTTCGTGGTCGTCGCCATCCTGGCCGGTTCGGTCTACCCGGCGCTGATCCAGAAGTTCGTCGTGGATCCGAACGAACAGAGCAAGGAACTGCAGTATATCGAGAACAACATCGAGTATACGCGTGAGGCGTACGACCTGAACCGCATCGTCGAAAAGGATATCAATCCTACATACACGCTGAATCATGAAGACATCGTGGCCGACAGCGCCACGATCCGGAATATCATGCTGTGGGATTATCGTCCGCTGGCCAGCACGCTCGACCAGCTGCAGGTGATCCGTCTGTATTACACCTTCCCTGATGTAGACATCGACCGCTATGTGCTGCCCGACGGCAGCGTGCGGCAGGTCATGCTTAGCGCGCGCGAACTCGATCAGAACAAACTTGCCGAGAACGCGCAGACCTGGGTGAACAACAACCTCGTATTCACGCATGGATACGGACTCGGGATGAGTCCGGTGAACGTCGTCACCGAGGAAGGTCTGCCTGAATTCTTCATCAAGGATATCCCACCGGTGTCGGAGCACGGGCTCGACGTCAGCCGGCCGGAGATTTACTACGGCGAGCAGACGAATAACCACGTCATTGTCAAGGGCAACATCGAGGAATTCGATTACCCGCTCGGTGACGAGAACAAGATGACCAAGTACCAGGAGGAATCGGGCGTGGACATCGGATCGCTGTTCCGCCGGCTGATTTTCGCCATGAATTTCAGCGACATGAACCTCCTGATCTCGGGCTATCTCTCTTCCGACAGCCGTATTCTATACTACCGCAACATCTCGGAGCGCGTTCGCAAGCTCGCGCCCTTCTTCGCCTACGACGAAGACCCGTACATGGTGGTGGCAGACGGACGCATCTATTGGATTTACGACGCCTATACCTACAGCAGTGATTATCCGTACTCCAAGCCCATCATGGGTTTCAATTACATCCGGAATTCGGTCAAAATCGTGGTCGACGCGTATACCGGCGACACCAAGTTTTATGTCTTCGACGAAGACAACGACCCGCTGATCCGCGTGTACCGCAATATCTTCCCCGACATGTTCCTCGACCAGGATCAGCTGCCGGAGTTCCTGCGCGCGCATATCCGTTATCCGCAGGATCTCTTCGACATCCAGTCTGAGATCTATGCGACCTATCACATGGAAGATCCGCAGGTGTTCTACAACAAGGAGGATCTGTGGAACATCGCCAATGAGAAGCTGCAGGAGGCCGTGGTGAAGATGGAGAGTTACTACGCCATCATGCGCCTTCCGGGAGAGGAACGCGAGGAGTTCATCCAGATGGTGCCGTACACGCCGAACAAGCGAGACAACATGATCGCCTGGCTCTGCGTGCGCAGCGACGGCGAAAATTACGGCAAGCGGCTGGTGTACAAGTTCACCAAGCAGGAGCAGATCTACGGTCCCATGCAGATCGCGGCGCGCATCGATCAGGATCCGGTGATTTCGCAGCAGCTGACGCTGTGGAATCAGCAGGGTTCGAGCGTGTATCGCGGCAACCTGCTGGTGATTCCCATCAAGGAAGAGGTGATGTACGTGCAGCCGGTGTACCTGCAGGCCACCTCGGGTAAGCTGCCCGAGCTCAAGCGCGTCATCGTCGCCTATCACAACCGTCTCGCCATGGAATCGACGCTCGAGGAAAGCCTGCGCCGGGTGTTCCGCAGCGGCGTGACCGCAGAAGAGAAAGCAGCGGCAGCTGAACTCGGTGAGGAAGCTCCAAAGGGTTCGTCTGTGCGCACGCTGCGCGAAATCTCGCGCACGGCCATGGAGCATTACAACGACGCCATCACCGCGCAGCGGCAGGGCGACTGGACCCGCTACGGCGAGAAAATCGAACAGCTGAAGAAGGAACTCCAGCAGCTTGTGAAGGAAAGCGGGAAATAAGCGGCGTAGCCGCCGCAGGCGGCTAGCCGCGCAGTAGGCCTTATGCAGTAGGCCCGCCTTCGTCTCGCTACGCTCAACTACGGCGCGGCAGGCAGGAAATTCGCAACTGAGCTCCAGTGCTTGAAGAAAAGTCACCCTTCCCTTCTTGAAGGGAAGGGCCGGGGATGGGTTCGTTTACAGCTCACGCACCCATTTCTATCGGATTCTCAGGGTAGGTGATCCAGTCGCTCCAGCTGCCGGCGTAGAGACGGGGTGTGCCGAGTCCGGCAGCCTCGGCGGCGAGAAGGGGCACGCAGCCGGTGACCCCCGAACCGCAGTGCACGATGCTGCGTTCGTCCACCCCCGTGAGCAGATCCGCCATGCGGGAAACGGGAACGAAGCCTTCATCAGTAGTAAGAAAATCGCGCCAGGGAACGTTGAAGGCGCCGGGGATATGTCCGGCCTTGACATC
>PKTF01000388.1 GCA_002869275.1 Ignavibacteria bacterium
GCATCGATGACGCAGCGCGCGAAGATGCAGTCGCTTTCGCGTCCCTGACGGCCGTGGTGTTCGGCGACGTTGACGAGTCCCGAGGGCCGTGCCTTCACCGGCTGCCATTGCAGATCGGCAAAGCCCTGCAGCTCAGGACTGCGCTCGAAATTCACATCACCCGCGCGGAAGGGACGCGACAGTTCCCAGCGTGTGATCGTCCCGGGGAGGGGCTTCTCGGTTTCGATCTTCGGGAAATCCAGCGTGTTGTCTTCGCGATAGCTGAAGTTGGAAAACCAGGCGCTGCCGTCGGGCGGACCAGCCACCCCAACCGCTCCCGCCAATGCGTCATGCTGCAGGTCGGTGACATGCAATGCAGGAGTGGGATCGTCGCCGATGAACAGCCGCGCCTGCCTCCCGGAGAACTCCAGGCGCAGGTGTATCCACTCGTCCTGCGGGAATTCCCGCGCGGCGGTGTAACCCGGACCGTTGAACAGCTGCCAGGCCTCGATGCCGTTGAACGTCGGGGTGTACTGGATGGCGTCGGGATAGAGTCCGGCCCGATGTGGACGAATATAGATGCGCTCGAAATTCCGTGCATCCTTCCGCCGGAACACGATGCCCGGATACGATCGCGCTCCGCTGAGAGCGATGTCCACTTCGATGACGCCGTTCGTCACCGTGACACCGCTGTTCAGGTCCGCGTTGCCCGCAAGCGCCTCGCGGCCGAGATGCTGTTCCACCCGAGCGCGTTCCTTGTTCCACCGGGATGACGAAAACGCAACGGTGTGTGATTGTGCTGGAAGGGAATATGTGCAAAGTGTCAAGAGGATCAGGCAGCCAAACAGCGGAGCCCATATCACGTGTTGTCGCAGTTGTATCATTGCGGCCTCCGTGCCAGAACGACAAAAAAGATATGTGTATCCTGCATATGCGTGCTTTCGGCTATACGGGAAGGAGGCGAAGAATGTTACGACTGTCCTTTCTGCGCTCAGTGAAAAAACATGTGACCTGTTCAATACGGAAAACGTGTTGGATGAGAGGAAATTGCGGTTTACGAATGAAGAATATTCGGGCACCCGAATCCGTTTTTTTGCATTGTCATTGAAAATATGTAAGATAGCACCCACGTATTCCGGTATGTGTCCGTACTGATTCCCACGTATGTCCGCCAACTGAATAGATGATGTTATGCATACGAGAATCCTTCCTTCCACCACCCTGCTCTTATTTCTAAGCCTCTTTGTGTCTGCTCAGGCGCAGGAGGCCTTCACCATCCTGCACCCACAAACCGAGTCGCGTATCTCCAAGGTGCGCAGCGGATCGATCATCGGATCCCTCGATGGAGAAGATGTCGCCAAGCTGCAGCTGCGAATACCCTTTCGAGATTCCATCTGGGTGAAGGTCGCTTCGAAAGCCGATAAGGGGAATTTCGCTCCAGCGGTGAAAGAACTGTTCCCGGAATCGTTTATACTGGCGAAAGCGGTATTCATTACAGTGGATCAGAAAAAACGTAAGGAACAGCGAAAAGAATATCCCTTCGATCCACAGAATGAAATCGATATCAATAAATTCTGGAAGAGTCCGGAATTCAGGGAGATGTATGAGAGCATTCACAAGAAACGTCTGCACAATGCGAAGCTGATCATTACTGGATGGACGCATCAGACCATCGATCCGACGGATGAAGACAGTCACGCCTCGATGGCGGGATTCTTTTCGTTCAACCCGGTGCTGCAGCCCGGTGGTAATTCATATGTCGTGCGCGCACTGGGAGCTGATGGAGCTGTGCTGCAGACAGAATCCGTCGAATTTTTTTACGCTAACGACTATACAGACATACCGGATGAAGCAGGGGGCAGAGCACTGTTCCACGTCGACGTGTTTGAGGAAAACTGTGCCGGCTGCCATGACACGGAACTGCCCGAGAGCGCGCTCACGGGCGGCGAATCAGTGGAAGATCAGTGTGCATCATGCCACACGTCTCTCGTGAAGCAGGCATCCTCCCATTTTCCGGTGGAGTCCTGGGACTGCATTTCCTGTCATGACGCGGGTGCAACGCCTGTGTATGCGCTGTATGCGGACAAGGACTATGATACGGAAGCCTGCTTCGAATGTCATAGCGGAGTGGAGGATGAGACGACCAACAGTGCCGTGATCCACTACCCTGCCACGGACCGCTGCATGAGCTGTCACGATCCGCACTCGTCTCCGTCCCCGTCACTGCTGGTGGATGACGAATTCACCATCTGCGCTTCCTGCCATGAAGAATCTGCAACGACGCCGCATCCCATCGTCAATCATCCGATGAAGACGGTGTATAAGCCGTCAAAGGAGCCCTCCGTCATCAAGTGCTCCTCCTGTCATCAGCCGCATGCGTCGGCGCAGCCGAAGCTGCTGAGCACGACGCGCAAGCAGCTCTGCAGGAACTGCCATAATTTCTGATCCCGTGCGCTATATTTGGCAAAATATCTGCCTACTGGCTCTCGGGATAATCTTATTATGCCCCATCGTGTACGGTCAGGATGAAGGAGACGACGAACAATTCGTCGAGGATGAATATACGGGCGAGGGATTTTCTCTTCAGGGTGCCAGCGGTTTTTTCAATGTACTCTCACCGGTTCTTATTCGCCCTGGAAACATTCTGGCCGGGTTTTCCTATCGCTCGGAATTTGGTGACCAGGGAAGCAGTGCCCCGCCGGCAACGATTGGGTACGGACTTGCAAAACTTTCGGAAGTATATGTGGCATTTGAGCCGCGCAGCATGACGTCGGGTAATGAAGAAAACGAAGTGCTCGTCGGCATGAAGATGTTGGGCTTCGTGTTCGGAGATCTCAGCCTCGGTGCAGGAATAGTGTACCGCAACGTCGATGTAACCGCGGACGGCATCTATGCCGGACGCTATATGCACTACGGGGCGCAATTGCTTGTCGGGTACCATTTCGACGTCGGACTCCGCTTACTCGGCAACGCCGGGTATTCCATCTCCGATAGTCACGGTGACTTCTCCTCCGATTACCTGTCCTTTGGTGGTGGACTATCATACCCACTGCAGTCCTCACTCCTGCTCATCACCGATGTTGCCGGAAGAATGTACTCTGAAGGTTCGAATGAGCTGGCTGGGACGGCAGGAGCCAGGTACTATGCATTCGAGCATGTCCAGGTGAATGCCGGGCTTCAGCTCAACAGACACGATGATCGCTTCCATTTCGGTATGCTGCTCGGAGTCGGCTTTTCTTCCGAGATTCTACGTACCAGTATCGAGGGAGAGGAAAGTGGAGAGTACTTCCCTGAACTGCCAAGTCTTGACGCCCTCGATGCCGGTGCCACAGATGCGAGTGAAACTGAGAGCGGCAGCGTGCCGGCGCTTCCCGCGCTCGAGGAAATGGGAAAGGACGTAGAATCGTCGGATAATGTGCAGGAAACAGGTGAAGAAGAACCGGTGCCCGAGCTTCCCAGCCTGGACGAACTTGAAGCCGAAGAAAAGGATGAATCCGGGAAGAAACCCAGTAGAAATGAAACGGAAGAAGACACTCCGCCCGGCGGCGAGGACACTCCGCCAAACGGTCACACGGACCATGAGTAATCTCACGGCCGACGTAGTATACCCCACCTGGGTCATATCACCCACTTCCATGATTCGATGGTTACATTCATCAAGGAAATCCTCACCCTAAACCCAATAATAATTAACTTTTAGGCAGTTCCTCTTGGGCATGATTTTTGCATGCTCCGTCGTATGCCTCCATGCACGAGAATCCATACGATTTTCAATGTACGGACGCTTGCAGGATTGATTGTTGCCCTGCTCGCATCCGTGATTCCCGCGTATGGACAAATCACCCAGGTCAACGCCAATCTTATGAATCGCTGGATACAGGAGCAACGTGGTCCTGTTGCTGCCTCCCTGATGGAAAACAGCTATGAGCAGTTCTATGACTTTGGTCTCAGAGGATACGTTTACAGCCGCAAACTTCTCACCTTCGAGCTGAAAACCAATTACTCGGACCTCAATACTGACTATGGAATTATCAACCCGGTTGATACCCGCAAGCACACGAACTTCGGCTACTACAATGCATCGGCGACACTATTTCCCGAGAACGGATTCAAACTGCGTGTCTTTGCGCGGCGGAACAGGATCGATTTCAGCAACAATGGCATGTCCGTTCCGGAAACCGGCGATACATATGCCTCGGTGCAGAATAATCGTGACTATGGATTCGACATGTTCCTGCCGCGCAATACGTACTACCCCAGCATCAACATCTCCATGCAGCGTATTCTGCAGAAATGTGAAGAACCATGTACGGAGGTGTACCGGCGGGAGGATCTGCCGCGCGTGATACTGACGAACTCAAATCCGAACGGGAGCAGCTACCATGCAGAGTATCGCGGACGCTACCGTGACGACTATTCAGAAGGCTGGTCCTCGAAGGAGCACCAGGTACGCTTCAAAGGACGCTCGCAAATCTCCGATAAACTGAATGTGAATGCGAACGGATTGCTGTTTCTGCGAGATGCTCATACGAACCGTAATATAAACCTGTTTGCTGATTACCTGCAGGACAGAGATATCCGGCATCGTTTCAGTGCAGCGAATACGGAGACACGTGTCTCCGTGACCGATCCCAATCGCAACACGCGGAGCACATTTAACCACCGGATGTTCATCGATCACTCGAATACGACTAGGAGTCTTATCGGGGCGCGATATGAGGCACAGACGCAATCCATCAAGGGAGAGGCACGATCGGGCGACAAAGTGGCGGTACATGGTCAGGTAGACTACCATTCCTCCGGTAAAGATGTGTCATATACTGGCATTGCCAGCTTCAATGGAGGTATGGAGAAGGCTATCGGACAGGACAGGCGTTTCGTTCAGAGCAGCCAGATCGGCGGAGGGCTGATCTACCAGCTCAGCAGGGGAAGCAGGATGTTTCTTCGCAATGATGCGCACTATGAAAACAACGCTTTCGGCGGGAGTCACTTTCGCAATAATGCGAGGCTGGAATTGTCAACAGATGTGATCCCGGCGATGCCTCTGCAAGTGCGGGCAACGCGGACGGACGGGGTGTTTTCCGGCGGTACGGCATATATGCCGAACAATGCCATTACGACGGTTGAAGGCTTTCTGAACTGGCAACCTTGGTATAGTGTGGGTATCCTGCTCAACCACTCCGAGCGTTTTACCTCGTCGAGCTACAGTGACAGAACGAGCCGAAGTGTGGCATCGATCAGACTCATAAACATCATTCGGAACCTCGATCTTCGCGTGCAGGCGGAGCAGATGATCAGCTCGCTGACCGGCTTTACGACACAGCGCATCGAAGGAGAACTTGGTTATCGATTCTATGCCTTCACCTTCAGCGCGAAATATGTGCGTGAAACCTACGGCAGCTTTATTCGCGACCGGCTGCTGTTCGAGGTTCGTCGTCCCATAAATCTCAGGTTCAATGGCAATGGCAGGTGATTAACTTCGTGATTCATATTGCGCTGTTCATGCTGTTCTCGTTTTCCGCCTTCGGACAGGAAGATCAGACAGCGGACCTCGTCTGGCCGTCACCGCCGGAACAGGAGCGTATTCGTTATCTCTCGAGCATCTCGTCCGCGGAAGATGTGGAGAGCGAACCGGGCTGGCTCGGAAAGATCTGGGACTTGATCGTCGGTGCGGAAACGGAATACCGTGGACTGGTGCAGCCCGTGGGTGTCGCGGTAGACGAAGACGGGCGCGTGTTTGTCGCCGATCCCGGCGCGCGCTGCGTGCACATGTTCGACCGTGACGAAGA
>PKTF01000087.1 GCA_002869275.1 Ignavibacteria bacterium
AGCTTTCATCTGATAGGTAGACGATACGATGTATCGCATCCATCCCACCGATGGTGAATACGTAAACTACAGAATAGTTGTTGAATTCACAATATGGAAAATTGACAACAGAAATTCAACAGGGGAGGGAAAGTGCAGATCCAATAGTGAGATTATGTATGGGCCGAACCGCTGGATCGGCTCACACTGAATATACATTGGGGATTACCGCAGATTTTCTTCCAATGCCGTTGCAGCATCAGTTTTTTCGTCGCGGTACTTGATGATCAGGGGTGTGTACATCTGCAGTCCCTGTTCGCGGGCAAAGTCGCCACGCGCCGGGCGGCTGCCCGCCACGACAACAGCGCCTTCGGGGATCTCAAGCGGACCCTCGACGGACTTTCTCAGAATGCGACCGTGCACAATATCATACACCGGGGTTGAGGCATTGAGGATTACCCCTGTCCCGATGACCGCGCGACGGCGCACGATTGTGCCTTCGTAGATCCCGCTGTTGCCGCCCACCATCACGTCGTCTTCAATGACTACGGGAACGGCGCCGACCGGTTCAAGGACGCCGCCGATCTGAACACCGGCACTGAGATGTACGCGTTTTCCGACCTGTGCGCAGGAACCGACGAGAGCATGGCTGTCCACCAGGGTCTGCTCATCGACGTACGCACCGATGTTGATGTATGCAGGAGGCATGACGATGACTCCGGGAGCTACGTATGCCGCGTCGCGCACCGTGCTGCCGCCGGGAACGATGCGACGGCCGTCGTTCGCCGAGAAGTGCTGTACCGGAAGTGTATGCTTGTCGGTGAAAGAGAACACCCCGTCTTTCATGCCTACGTCCTCGAGCACGCCGGCCTTGAACGCCCACAGAATGGCGTTTTTCACATCCGTGTCGGCCACCCACCTTCCGTCCTAACAACGGGCCGCGCGCAATTCGCCGCTGCGCATCGCTGCCCAGATTTTTTCGAGTATGGTGAAACTTTCCGGCGTCGCCTGTGTTGGGTCAATTGCCAGTAGATGCTGGATGATGTCCTGCATGGTGTGCCTCTGCATATGGTGATCAGTTCACAATATGCGACGAGGAACATCCGCAGACAAGATCGGGTTTACCATAGTACGGCGTTTCCGCAGCGATCAGGATCCGCAGGTATCGATTCCCTCGCCGTCCATTGCACCGACTGGACGCTTTTCGTAACTTCAACGACAGAGAAAACCCATGAATACCATGCGCATATCACATATTGTTCTTTCCCTACTGCTGCTGACATCAATAACCGCGGCCGGACAGGGTAGCCTGGACTGGGAAGAGAAGGCCGAATTCGGTGTGGAAGTCGCCGGCAAGATCGACATCACCGCCCAGGTGTTCCAGCCGACCAATTATCAGCCTTTTCTCATCCTTACCTCCGAGCGTCTCAAATCGCCGGTACTCATCGATCTCGCCAAGAAGAAGGTGTACTCTCTGAAAACGAGTGACATCAAGGCTGAAGGCGATTTCCTGCATACCAACGGCATTCCGAATGGAAAATCCGTTGCCAAGTATGCCATGAAAGGCGGGGCCAGTACATTCAAGGTCCACGGAACAAAGGTTTCGATGACGATCCGGCAAACCCTCGTCGGTGAGATCGAACCGGCAATCATTCTCGCTCATAGTCCGGACTACACCATCCGGATGGAGAAGTACAAGCCGAACCGGAAATCCATCAACACGATCAAGGCCTGCAAGAACCAGACCGAGGTCGTCGTGATGTTTGCCACCTGGTGCTCCACATGCAAGGTGGTGCTTCCGCAGGTCATGCGCATTTTTGACGACGCCGCCAATTCGCGTCTGAACATCAGGTATATCGGTATCGCCCAGGGAGGGGATGAACCACGCGACGCGCTGGAACGCTACGGCCACGACTACCCGGCCGTCATTCTCCTGCGCGACGGAAAGGAAATCGATCGCATTCTCGGTCCGACACCGTATCCGATCGAGAACGCCATCGCCAAAACTCTTCGGTAACCATGCAACTTTCATCCAACCGCGTGCTGTTTTTTACCGCACGAACCATTGAAATCCTCGTCGCGGGAGTATTTCTACTTGCCGCCGTCATGAAGGCGCTCGATCCTGCGTCTTTCATCGAACAGATCGCTGCTTACGGTATTTTTCCCGACCTCGCACCCATCGCCGCCTGGTCGCTCATCATTGTCGAATGTGTGCTCGCCGCGGCGCTTATTGTCAATCTGCTGCCCCGCATTTTTCCGCTGCTGTCGATGGCGCTGCTCCTTTTCTTCATCGGCATCACGCTGTACGGAATGTCGATCGGACTCGGTGAGGATTGCGGCTGTTTCGGCAATCTGTATCACCGCGGACCGGAAATGGTGATCATTGAAGATGCGCTGATGCTCATCGGGCTGGTCTTCGTCGTCGTGGTTCTCTGGAAACGACAGGATGAACACAACGCCATGCGCATCGCTGTCACGCTCACCGCCGGTATGGCGGCAGCGGGACTCACCGCGTTCAGTCCGTATATTCCCGCAGACGACATTGTCACACAGCTGCACCCCGGCAGCAGCTTCACCACCTGGCCAGTGGACGGGCTCTATGGTAAGGACCTTAATTCCGGCACACACGTGGTATTTCTCTTTACCGTCACCAGCGATAATATCGGTGCGCAGGTGCAGAGTATGAACTCCGTTGCGCAGGCGATGGAAGACGCCTCCGTGGTCGGTCTCATCATCGATGGCACCGAGCATTTGACAACGCTCATGTTCGAATATGCCGCGGCGTTTCCCGTTGCGGCGCTCGAGCCGCGCTTCGCGCGTCCGCTCTACCGCACACTGCCACGAACGTTCATCCTTCGCAATGGTACGGTGATGCAGACCTGGTCGGAACTTCCTCAGCCCGAGGCTGTGATGAAGGCATGGCCGAAGGAAGAACAGGAGAAGGATCCATCTTGAAAATCTACACCAAGACAGGCGACGGCGGCGAAACGGGACTGTTCGGCGGACGCCGGGTTTCGAAAAACAGCGTGCGTATAGAAGCCTACGGAACGGTCGATGAACTGAACGCCTCGATCGGCCTCGCGAATTCCGCTGTGACGGATGCCCGTCTTCGCTCGATGCTGATGACCATTCAGCATACCCTCTTTGTCCTCGGATCGGATCTCGCGACACCCCTGGAGACGAAGAACGTCCATCTGCGTCGCATTTCCGAAACCGACGTCAAGGCACTGGAACTGCAGATCGACACGCTGGAGGCCGAACTCGAACCCCTGCGGAATTTCATCTTGCCCGGAGGGACTGAGGCGTCCTCACGACTGCATGTCTGCCGGACCATCTGTCGCAGGGCGGAGCGCTGCATCGTGCAGTTGGACGGCACGGAAGATATCAATACCTTCGACATCCACTACATCAACCGCCTCTCGGACTTTCTGTTCGTCCTCGCACGCTATGCAAACCACGCCGCGGGACAGCCGGATATCGATTGGCAGCAGGAATAGCGCCATGTTCGTAGCGATCGCCGGAAATATCGGTTCGGGTAAATCTTCATTGACTTCGTTGCTGCATCAGAAATTCGGATGGACGCCGCATTTCGAGTCCGTCGACGATAATCCCTACTTGCCGGACTTCTATGCCGACATGACGCGCTGGTCCTTCCACTTGCAGGTCTATTTCCTCTCGAAGCGCTTCATCCTGCACCGCGATATTTCCGAAAACGACACCTCGGTCGTGCAGGACAGGTCGATCTATGAGGATGCCGAGATATTCGCGATGAATCTGCATAACATCGGTAAAATGGATGACCGCGATTACGAAAATTACCGGTCCCTCTATGCCGCAATGACGTCCTATCTGCAGCCACCCGACCTGCTGATTTATCTCCGCGCCAGCATTCCTACGCTGCAAAAGCAGATCAGGCTGCGGGGACGCGACTTCGAACAGGGCATCGACATTTCATACCTCGAACAGCTCAACTCTCTGTATGAAAACTGGATCTCCAGCTACGACCTGGGCCGAGTACTCGTCATTGACAGTGATGAGACGGATTTCGTCCATGACATGCAGAAGCAGGAAGAGATTCTTTACCTGATCGATCAGGCCGTTCGCCACAAGCACAGGTGAGCCATGATATTGTCCGTACGTTTGTCTGCAGTCCAGCACATTGTCTGGACTGTGCTGTTTCTTTTCCTTTTGCTCACGTCCGCGGCAGCGCAGACAGGCTCTCTCTCCGGTATCGTCACCGACGCGGGTGGCGAACCTCTTGTCGGAGCGAATATCAGTATCCGCGGTACGGTTCTGGGAGCGGCGAGTGACATCGACGGACGATATGTCATCCGGCGTATTCCTGCGGGTTCGTACTCCGTTGCCTGTTCGATGATCGGATATGGAAGGGTGGTCCAAGCCGTGACAGTGGATGCGGGTGATGAATTAGTGTGGAACTTCACACTCGAGGAAACCGCAATTCAGACAGGAGAGGTGGTTGTCACAGCCGGCAAGCATGCGCAGAGCCTTGAAGAAGTGCCGGTCAGTATGGCCACGTTCGACAGGCGGGAGGTGGAGGCCCGTGGGATATACAGTCTCGACAACGCGCTGCGAAAGGTAAGCGGTGTCAATATCACCGAAGACCAGATCAATATCCGAGGTTCGAGCGGATACAGCCGAGCGGTCGGAAGCCGGGTGCTGCTGCTCATCGATGGCGCACCGGTACTTGCGGGCGATGCGGGAGAGGTCAAGTTCGATGTCGTGCCGATGTATGCCGTGGAGCGCATCGAAGTTGTGAAAGGGGCGGGCTCGGCACTCTATGGTTCCAGCGCACTGGGAGGCGTGATCAATGTCATCACCCGCGAACCTCGCGAACGCGTCACCCGCGCGCGCGCATATTCCGGTGTCTGGGATGCCCCGCACTGGGAAGACTGGAAATGGTGGGGAGACAGTCCGCGCTTTCTTCACGGAGTCGATCTGCAGCACGGTGATGCACATGGTGATTTCAGCTATATGCTCACGGGTGGTCTCCGACACGATCAGGCCTATCGGCAAAACGATGATTACCAGCGGTGGAACGCCAGCGGAAGGGCGTGGTACAAGATGTCACCGGAACGAAATCTCTCGGTTTCCCTCAATTACAGTTCGAACAATCGTGGCAACTGGGTATACTGGCGCGGATTACGCAATGCCCTGCAGCCACCGGTCACGGCCGATCTGTCCGAACGTATCCAGTCCAACAAGCTTCAGGCCGCAGTGCAGTACCGCCAGACACACAGTGCACGCTTTGCTTCCATGCTGCGCCTGAACCTCTATCGAACAGAATTCAGTACCAGCAGTGATACGTCGGATTTTCGTTTACGTCCGAATGACCAGACGCAGTCGACAGCGTATCTTGCCGGACTGGAGTGGCAGGGAACGTACGCACCCGCCGAACGGCACTTCCTGACCTTCGGAATCGACGGGTCGTTCGCGACTGTGGATTCGCGTACGTATGGTGTGCATGACGGGGGTTCCGGAGCATTGTACGCCCAGGATGACATTTCGCTGACGGAGCGTTGGCACGTCTCCGTCGGAGCACGATTCGATGTGACGGCTATTGATACTCTGGATATCGACGCGCAGTTGAATCCGCGTATCGGCAGCACCTACGAGCTATGGGCAGGAGGGGTGCTCCGTGCTTCCTATGGATGGGGTTTTCGCAGTCCGAGCGTCGCAGAGCGCTATGCCACGGCGAGCGCCGGGGGTATCAGGACGAAACCAAATC
>PKTF01000079.1 GCA_002869275.1 Ignavibacteria bacterium
ATGCACGTCCCATTCGTCCATGCGACGGCCGTCGGCCTCGACGATGGACTCGGTACCGAGAATGCCCTTTTCCCAACGGTTGGTGCCGCGGAGGTCTCCGCGCTGAATGGCGGCCATCAGGTCGAGCGGCACGCGTTCGGCCTTGCGCACGAGACGCTTCTGGATCGTCCCGCCGACATCTTCCTGTTCGATGATCTCACCCATACCACCGGTGTTGTACAGACGGAACTGCACCTTGCCGGGATACTTGCTCACAAGCTTCATGATGATGTCGTGGAAACGGTTGACCTTCTGTCCACGGCTGCCGATGATGAAGTCATCGGTACCGACGATGCGTACGGATTCGCCCGCCTTGTCGGGATTCGCTGCGAAGCTGAGCGTGGATTCGCCGAAGAGATATGCCAGCACGCCTTGCTCCGGCGTCAGGCGCTGGGCATAGGGCATGATGGTGTTGCGGCGTGTGATGAACGCGAACCACAGGTAATCGTTTTCCTCGAGATCAGGGAGGTTGATCGAATCCGCCGCGATGGAAATGCGCTTCCCCTCGCGCTCGATGAAGAGCTTGTCCATACGTACAACGGCACGGCCGTTGCCGCAAAGGCTCTCGTCCAGGAAATCGACATTGCCCTTGGAATCCACCATGATGTTTTCAAGCAGAGCACTCTTGTGTGTGAGCGCATAATGCATGGCTTCCTGGTCGGACTTCCGCACGTCGGTCTTCACATAGAAATTATGTTCGGAACCGTAAGCCGCACCGTCGTCACGGAGGAAGCAGATATCGTCCTGTGATGCATATGTCATCTCTCCACGTTTGGGATCCATCTCGAGCTGGTGACAGCTCCAGGTCGATTTTCCCGTCGCCGTCATTCCAAAGAGGATGACACCGTGGCGCTTCAGGTCGTTCGTCTGCGCATCGCGCGCGACCACGACCTTGCTTCCCGCATGCAGGCCAAGCATGCCGTGTTCGTCGGCCGCCCACATGGCCTGCCGCAAGAAACCCTTTTTCTCTTCACCGAGATAATCGCTGCCCAGGCACATGTTGAGGTTGAACTCGGGCATGGTCAGAATCTGCTGGCGGCTCTGATGCTCCTCGGGAATGTGGATCATCGTGATGTTGGGTCCCGGACGACCGCCCACGTCATCGAGCAGGTTGCCCCACTGATAGGCCAGGCGCGCGTTGCGGAAATCACCCACACTCAGGTACAGCGTACAGATCGGGTTGAAATCCGGATTGTTACCCATCTGCCGTGTGAGTTTGATGAAGGGCAGCGTGGTCATCCACTTGAGTACCTTTTCCAGTTCGTCGGGCGCGTTCTTCACCACCTTCTCCTGGTACGGCAGAAGGCTCGGCAGACGGACGCGCTCTGAGCCGAGATACACGGTCTTGGCGGCGAGACGCGAACTCTGTACCGAACGCCAGACATGCGAACCAAACTCGGTTTTCTGCGCAAAGGACTTCACGCGTGGTTCGAGCCACTTGAGGTCGACTTCCTTGATGTTGGGTCCGTTCAAAAGCGGAACGAGCCGCTCGTAAAAGCTTTTATAGACGTCGTTGTTATAAATGTCTTTCGCCATGGGATCACCTTCCGTTGCCGCTGACATGAGTCAAAACCTGCTGCGCCATCTCGGTGACGGTCGCCGTACCCGCGTTGAGCTGATAAACGTCGGCCGACTGGAAGAGCTTCGTGAAGAAGCGCTTCTGCAGTTCGAGCCGTTCGTCGGTCTTCACGAGCAGATGGGGATTGTAGAACGCGTGCTGCGCTCCGCCTGCGGATGTACCGGCGGCATATCCGGCCTCGACCGTGTGCAGTGCGTCTTCGAGATCGAGCTTCTGCATGGATGCGGAAACCGGGTCGTTGCGCATGATGAACACGTGGCGGATATCGATGCGCTTCACGTGACGCGCCATGCCGCCGAGCCAGTACGGGTCGAGCATCGCGTGGCTCTTCTTCGCACAGTCGTAACTGTAGGGCGCGCCGCTGTTGAGCGGACAGCTTTCCTGCAGACGGTGCTCATCGCTACGGCAGTCTTCTACCTTCGTGATGACGTTTTCGCATTTACTCTTGTCGAAGAGTTTCGCGAGCGGCTGGTACGCTTTCACCGAATTGGTTTGCACGTACATCTTACGCTCGGGATTATCCGCGGCTGCATACCCGCCGCCGTAACGCACGAACAGGTAGTCGTTGCTGTGCAGCGCGGCCGCCTCGTCGTCCTGGAACAGACGCCAGAACAGATCGGTCTTCTTCGTGCCGGACGGACCGATGAAGAGCACGCCCTCGCCGTTGATGTCCATGGACAATGCGCGAATCGCGTGGATGTCGAAGAGACGCTCTGCCACGTCGGTGGTAAGCCCGAGAGCCAGTGAACGCAGCGTGCCGTAATGGTCGCTGTTGAACACGACACCGGTTTTCGTATCGGAATTGTAGAATGCGTGGGATTCACGTCCGGGCACACCTTCGACGGCGTAGATCACGCCATGCGGTTCGATGTCCGCTTCGAGCTGCGCGGGATACCAGTTTTCCACCCAGAAATCATACAGGTGGCCGATGTTCGTGCGCAGCTGCACGATCATACCGTTGATATTCGCATTCCACTCGAAGTAGCTGCTGTGGCCCAGGTACGCTTCGGCTTCCGCCACGATGGCGTCGCGCATCTCGACCTTGACATTCCAGTCCACAGGAGCGGGGTGCTTGACCACGGTATCGGTGTTCGCCAGCTTGATAAGCTTGCGTTTCGGCGCGGGCTTCAGCATGGCGAGCGCCTCGCCGATGCGCTTCATTCCCTCTTCGAGGTTGGCCATCGACGTGGCGTAGCTGATGCGAATGAAATCGTCGGAGCCAAACGCGTCGCCCGGCACGATGGCCACGTTCGCATGCTTGAGCAGGAAGTACGCCATGCCATAGCTGTTGCGGATGGGTACGCCGTCGTACTCCATCTTGTAGTAGGCCGACATGTTGGGGAAGGCGTAGAACGCCCCGCGCGGCATCGGACAGGATACGCGCGGCATGCTCTGCAGTTTGTGCAGCACGAAGTTGCGGCGCTTTTCAAACTCGGCCGACATCTTGGAGATTTCGTACTGCGGTCCGCTGTACGCTTCGAGCGCTGCGCGCTGTGAAATCGAGGACGGATTCGACGTGGCGTGGCTCTGCACCTTGGCCATGGCCGAGGTGATTTCCGCAGGAGCCGCGGCGAAACCGATGCGCCATCCCGTCATCGAGTAGGCTTTGGAGACGCCGTCGATGGTGATGGTGCGCTTTTTCACTTCGTCGTTGATGGACGCGAAGCGCGTGAACTTGAGCTCGTCGTACATCAGCTTGCCGTAGATTTCGTCGGCGATGACCATGATGTCTTCTTCGACGACGACCTCGGCGATGGCCTCGAGTTCCTCGCGCGTGTAGCCGCTGCCCGTGGGATTACAGGGGTTATTGAGAAACACCGCGCGCGTACTGGCATTGATGGTGTCGCGCAGCTGATCGGGGGTCAGCCGGAAGCCGTCTTCCTCGCGTGTCTGGATGATCACCGGACGTCCGTTGGCGAGCTTGACCATCTCGGGGTAAGACACCCAGTAGGGCGCCGGAATGATGACTTCGTCGCCGTCGTTGACGATGGCCATCATGGCATTGTAGATGGAATGCTTCGCGCCGTTGGACACGATGATCTCTCCGGCGGCCTTGTAGCTCAGCCCGTATTCCTCTTCGAGGTGACGGGCGATGGCTTTACGCAGCGGGAGGATGCCTTCGTTCGCGGTGTATTTGGTGAAGTTCTCGTCGATCGCCTTTCGGCCCGCCTCCTTGATGTGGTTGGGCGTGGCGAAGTCGGGCTCTCCGACGCTGAGGTCGATGACGTCGACCCCCTGCTCCTTGAGCGCCTTGGCCTTCGCGGCGACTTTCAGCGTCGGCGATGAACCGATGAGATGAATTCTATCTGCCGTCACGTTGCTACCTCAATGAATATCGTTTACTGGATGCACCGTGTCGCTCGTGATTGAGTTGAAAGCGGACACGGACCGGAAAAACGGTTAGCAGCCCGGGGAGGTTCAGTCCTCACCCGCGAGCTTTTCCTTGAGGAATTTCGCGAGGTCGACACCGGTGAGCGTCTTGACCACTTCCGGCACGTTCGCGAGCACGTCGGAGATCTGTCCGGTGAGCTGCGATGTTCCGAGCTTGCCGTCGGCGCCGCCGAGGATGGTGATCTTGTCGATGCGTGACAGCGGTTCGGCGACGTTTTTCGTGAGTTCCGGCAGCACGTCGAGCACCATCTGGTACATGGCGGCCTGGTTGTACTGTCCGTAGGCCTTGGCCTTTTCGATCATCGCGTCGGCCTCGGACTGTCCGAGCATCTTGATGCGCGCTGCGTCGAGCTCGTTCGTCTTGGCCTGCGTCTGCGCCCTGGTCTCGGCTTCCTTCAGCATGCGGAAGCTTTCGGCTTCGGCTTCGGAGACGATCTGCTTCTTGCGGGCTTCGGCTGGCTTGATGATGTTGGCTTCGAGTTCCTTTTCCTTGCGCAGAATTTCCTCGGCCTGGACTTTCGCCTGCTCCTGGGTCTCGATGATCTTGACCTTGTACTCTTCCTGCTTCACGTCCTGCTGCAGACGGTAGCGTTCGAGTTCGTAGGAGCTGTCGGCCTGTGCGCGCACCTTGTTGACTTCGATCTGCGACCGGGCTTTGAGTTCTTCGTTCTTCCAGTTGCGTCCGGCAACCGCGGCAGCTGCTGCGAGCTTGGCCACTTCGGCTTCCTTGTTCGCTTCGGCGGCGAAGATGGCGGCATCGCGATCGTATTCGGCCTGCTTGACGACGGCGTCGCGCTTGGCGGCGGCGATCATCGGCTTCGAGAGCGCTTCGAGGTAACCCTGTGTGTCGTTGATGTCCTTCAGTGCGAAGGAGATCATGGCGAGGCCCATGCTGCCGAGGTCGTTGACGACGGCGTTGTAGACGCGCTGCGCG
This sequence comes from Ignavibacteria bacterium, assembly GCA_002869275.1. Classification (GTDB taxonomy): domain Bacteria; phylum Bacteroidota; class Ignavibacteria; order SZUA-365; family SZUA-365; genus BM516. The sequence goes on from PKTF01000079.1 coordinate 4,944, forward strand.
AATTCGGAGCGGTTCTGATAGAGCTCGCTGACCGTCATACCACCGATGGTCTCGCGCACCTTGCCTTCGAGCACGGTCTGCGCGACTTCGTGGATCGATTCGGTTCCGCCGCCCATGAAGTTCTGCGTGGCGAGGAAGATGGCATATTCACTGGCATCGATTTTCACCTGCGCGGTGGATTCGCTGAGAATAGGAATGCCGTCCTTGGAGAGCACTTCAGGCGTCTTGATCTTGACCGTGACCACCTCGATGGGCAGGGTATCGGCCTGCTCGGTAAAGGGATTCACGAAGGAACCGCCGCCGATGCGGAAACGATAGCCGATTTCCTGTGCGGTACCGTCGGGGGTCATGATCTGAGTTTTGCGACCGGAGATAACCAGAACTTCGTTCGGTCCGGCCTTACGATACTGACGGGTCATCCAGAAGATGAAGCCTGCGATAAGGACGACCAGAACAGCGATGATGATCCAAGTAAGCATGAAAGCCTCCAAAACACTTGGGAATGGTTCGAATCAGTTGTAAGCAATTATTGCAGTGGACAAAGAGATGGGATTTTTGGCCCTTTCGTCCGTGGTTGGCGTACAACGGACGATCATCTCGACAATAAATACAAACTTACTTATCCTTTTTGACATGCCCAAATTGGTGATCATGAGTCATGATTCATGATGCAGGATCATGGCTCAGGGAAGCAGGGCTCAGGGAGTAGGATCATGCTTCATGAACCATGAGAAAACCCCTATCTTGGGAATTATGAACCCTTACG
>PKTF01000208.1 GCA_002869275.1 Ignavibacteria bacterium
AAGCACCCATCGCATCGATGTGTCATCGCTGCCCCCCGGAATGTACCTGCTGCGCCTGCGGCACCAAGATGGGCTGTTTTCACACCGTTTTACCAAATTTAACACACCCTAAATTATTTTTTAGGGCATGTTAAATTGATTGCAGAGTAATCTTAGGGTGTATTAAAATAGCTAAAACGATGCTCCCAAAGCCGATTTCGGCCCAGTTTCGATCTGAGCAATCGCAATCGATCTCGTCTGCTTTGTTCCTATGCACCCTGGAGCGTTGGAACGAGGATGTACTGTATACAGCGTATCGCATACTGCATACAGCATAAGGCATAAAGCATAAAGCCTTATTTTTTATTGACCTGAAAAAATGGTATCGGGTCTTGGTATCCGTTAGTTTTTTTCACATTTTGCCATGCAAGGAACTGCCTTTTCCACTGCAAAAACCTGTCGAATTCGAAGTTGCGAATGAAGTTCAAGCACGACCGAATACATCCCTCCCATACTCGCTTCTCGCCTTTTCTCCTCTCAGAAACAATACAAAGGAAGGTATCATGAGCGCTGGTGCCTATGCATTCCTGTACTTTCAGGACAGCGAACAGCTCCTCCCGGCCATCGACAGCATACAGGCCATGCCGGCCGTAACCACGTGGCATGCCGTCGACGGACACTATCACCTGGCTCTCACGCTTTCGGACGGAAGCACAGAGCTGCGCGATACGTTGAACGCCCTCCCGGGCCTGGAAACCATGCTGTTTTGTCCCGTGGACAAGATTATTTCCGACGGGCTTTCCGTGGAATCGGAGCCCTCGTACGCCTGGTTGACGATGGAAGTCGACACCGCAAAACGTGATGCCGTGGAGGCGTCGCTCACAGCGCTGCCGGCAACCACGCTCTGCGTCCTCGCCTTCGGCGAATGCGGCGCGGTGGCGGCCGTCACCGGTCCCACCTTCGAAGCGGTGGACAAAATCGTGGAAAAGGAAATTCGTCCGCTCGACGGGGTGCTCCGCGTCAAGCGCGACTGGATCATCGACCTCACCCAAATCTAGAGGCAGTCAGATGGTAGAACAACACACCCAGGAATTCAAGCAGTTCAACGTCGACCTGTGGAAATATGACGGGCACGAAGGTGCTCTCATCCCGCTGCTGCAGTCGGCACAGGACACCTACGGGTACGTCCCGGAAAAAGCCATTCATTACATCAGTCACGTCACCGGCATCCCGGCCGCGGAGATCTACGGCGTTATCACGTTTTACGCCCAGTTCCGCACCAAACCGCTGGGCAAGAATATCATTCGCGTGTGCAACGGCACGGCCTGCCACGTGAACGGCGTGAAGGAACTGTACAATACGATCCAGGACGAGATGAAGCTCAACTACGACGAGACCACCGATGACGCGCAGTTCAGTCTGCTCTCCGTGGCCTGTATCGGCTGTTGCTCGCTCGCTCCGGTGATCACGATCAATGGAGAGGTGTTCGGTCGCCTCAATGCAGCGAAGCTGCGCAAAATCCTCCGCGATGCCAAGCGTCGCGCCAAAGAAAGCGAACAGTAAAGGCGGCGAGGTATATATGAAAACAGTACTCGTAGGACTCGGAACCTGCGGAATATCCGCGGGCGGAGAAAAGGTCTACCGGGCACTTCAGGAAGAGCTGAAGGAAAATCCCGGAGCATTCGAACTCAAGGAAACCGGCTGCGTCGGCATGTGCTATCGCGAACCGCTCGTGGAAATCCGCGACGGCAGCGGCGGCAGCCATATGTACGCCGAAGTGACGCCAGAGCGCGTCGGACGCATCATCGAAGAAGACGTGGTGGGAAATACGACCATCGACGAATGGCTCGCCACCGGTGAAGATCGCGAAGCGGGCTTCTTCGAGAACCAGGTGCGCATCGTACTGCGCAACTCGGGCATCATCGATCCCGGTTCACTCGAGGAATACATCGAGAAGGACGGCTACAAGGCGGTCACCAAGGCGCTGAAGGAAATGACGCCCGACGAGGTGATCGAAGACGTGCTCGCTTCCGGACTCCGCGGACGTGGCGGCGGCGGCTTCCCGACGGGGAAGAAGTGGCAGTTCACCCAGGGCGCCGAAGGCGATAAGAAGTACATCATCTGTAACGCCGATGAAGGTGATCCTGGCGCGTTCATGGATCGTTCGATCCTCGAAAGCGATCCCCACTCCGTGATCGAAGGCATGATGATCGCCGGCTACGCGATTGGTGCCGACGAAGCGTACATCTACTGCCGCGCTGAATATCCGAAGGCCATCGCGCGTCTTCGCCAGGCCATTTCGCAGGCGATGAAGCGCGGACTGCTCGGCGAGAACATCCTCGACACGGGCTTCAATTTCAAGGTCAAGATCAAGGAAGGCGCCGGCGCTTTCGTCTGCGGTGAAGAAACCGCGCTGATCGCGTCCATCGAAGGACGCCGCGGCATGCCGCGTTTCCGTCCGCCGTTCCCGGCGGTGTCGGGCCTGTGGCAGAAACCGACGAACATCAACAACGTCGAGACCTTCGCCAACGTGCCGTGGATCATCAACAATGGCGGAGCCGCTTTCGCTGCGTACGGCACCGAGAACAGCAAGGGCACGAAAGTGTTCGCCATGGCCGGAAAGGTACGCCGTACCGGCCTGATCGAAGTGCCGATGGGGCTCACGATCAAGTCCATCATCTTCGACGTCTGCGGCGGTATCCACGACGACAAGGAATTCAAAGCCGTGCAGATGGGTGGACCCTCCGGCGGCTGTATTCCCGCCGACATGTGCGACATCCCCGTCGATTACCAGGAAGTGAACAAAACCGGCGCCATCATGGGCTCCGGCGGTCTGATCGTCATGGACGAGACCACCTGCATGGTGGACGTCGCGAAATTCTTCCTGACCTTCACGCAGGCCGAGTCCTGCGGAAAGTGCACCTTCTGCCGTATCGGAACGAAGCGCATGCTCGAAATTCTCGAACGCATCACCGACGGACAGGGCACGATGGAAGACCTCGACAACCTCGAGGAACTCAGCGAACAGATCCGCGCCGCCTCGCTGTGCGGACTCGGACAGACGGCCCCCAATCCCGTCATCACCACGCTGAAATATTTTCGCAAAGAGTACGAAGCGCACATTGTGGACAAAAAATGTCCCGCACACGAATGCGCTCCGCTGCTCACCTACGACATCAACGACAACTGCACCGGCTGCACCGCCTGTGCGCGAGCCTGTCCGACGGCCGCGATCACCGGCGAGCGCAAAGAGAAGCACATCCTCAACCAGGACCTGTGCATCAAGTGTGGAAAATGCTTCACCGTGTGTCGTGAAGACGCTGTAACGAAGGACTGAGGTGTATCATGGTAAATCTTACGATAAACGGAAAGCACGTAACCGCCTCCCCCGACCAGACCATTCTGCAAGTGTGTCACGAGCAGAATATCGACCAGATCCCGACCCTGTGTTACGATGAGAAGCTGCCGCCTTTCGGCTCCTGCTTCCTCTGCGTCGTCGAGATGGAAGGACAGAATCGCCTGTTCCCTTCGTGCTCGACGAAAGTGGGCGAGGGTATGGTCATCAATACACACTCCGAGAAGGTGCGCCGAGCGCGCAAGACCTGTCTCGAGCTGATCGTCTCGAATCACTATGCCGATTGTTTCGGTCCGTGCCGCCTCGCGTGTCCGGCCGACGTCGACATCCAGGGATACATGTCGTTGATCAGCCTCGGAAAATTCCACGAAGCGATCGCATTGATCAAGGAAAAACTTCCGATGCCGTCGGTGTGCGGCCGCGTCTGCACGCGCAAGTGTGAGGTCAACTGCCGACGCACGCTGGTGGATTCCCCTGTGGGCATCGATTTCCTCAAGCGCTACGCCGCCGACCAGGATATGATCGGCGACATGTGGAAGCCGGAAGTCAAGGAAGACAACGGTGTGCGCATCGCCATCATCGGTGGTGGCCCGGCCGGACTCACGGCTGCGTATTACCTCGCAGTCGAAGGGTATCGCCCCGTGATTTACGAGGCCCTGCCGCATCTTGGCGGTATGCTCCGCTACGGTATTCCCGAATACCGTCTGCCGAAGGAAGTGCTCGACAAGGAAATCAGCTGGATCACCGACCTCGGTGTGGAGGTCCATACAGAGCGCATGCTCGGCAAGGACTTTTCCATGGACGACCTGTTCGACCAGGGCTTCAAGTCGGTCTTCGTCGCTCTCGGCGCCCAGATCGGCAAGCCGATGCGTGTAGAGAATGAAGAAGCCGAAGGCGTGCTCTCAGGCGTTGAATTCCTCCGCCAGGTGGAAATGAAGACCAACCCCGACATCAAGGGACGCGTGGTCGTGGTCGGCGGCGGCAACACCGCCATCGATGCCGCCCGTACGTCTCTGCGTCTCGGTGCCAAGGAAGTCGTGCTGCTCTATCGTCGCACACGCAACGAGATGCCGGCCAACGAGATGGAAATCGTCGCGGCCGAAGAGGAAGGCGTGAAAATGGAATTCCTCGCCGCGCCGACCGAGGTCAACGTCGAGGACGGACGCATGAAGTCCCTCGAATGCCTGCGCATGGAACTTGGCGAGCCCGATGACAGCGGCCGCCGTCGTCCGGTGAAAATCGAAGGTTCGGAATATACGCTCGACTGCGATTGGATCATCTCGGCCATCGGTCAGGAACCCGATCTCGAGGGCGTGGACAGTGACGAGACCATCAAGGTCACGAAGTGGAACACCATCGAAGCCAAGTCCGGCACATTTGAAACCGATCGCCCGGGTGTGTTCTCGGGTGGTGATGTGGTCACCGGTCCGGCCGATGCAGTGGACGCGATCGCTGCCGGCCGCATGGCGGCGCGCGCGATCGAGAAATACGTGCAGACAGGCGTGACGGAACCCCTGACCGACCGCTTCGAATCCAAACGCGACAACTTCCACAAGATGACGCGTGAAGATATCCCGCTGGTTGCGGAAAGCGAACGCCATCACGTCCCTGAGATGCCCGTCGAGGAGCGTCTCAAGGGTTTCCAGGAAGTGGAACATGCCTACGACGACAAAGCGGCGTTCGATGAAGCACTTCGCTGCGCCGAATGCGGCTGCGATGCAGGACTCGAATGCCGTCTGCAGGACTATTGCACCGAGTACGGTGTGGACCAGGAGCGCTTCGTCGGCGAGTTCAACCGCTATACGGCCGACACGCGGCACCCGTTCATCAAGATCGATTCGAACAAGTGCATAAACTGCGGCCGCTGTGTCAACACCTGCAAGGACATTCTGAACGTTGCGGCACTCGGATTTGTCAACCGCGGTTTCCGCACCATCGTCAAGCCGGCGATGGAGAAGGCCCTGCACGAAACCAACTGCGTTTCCTGTGGTAACTGCATCGACGTCTGTCCCACGGGCACACTGGTCGAACGCATGCCGTTCCGCCGCTCGGGTCCCTGGCAGATGGACGCCGTGTTCAACGTCTGCAACTACTGTTCGGTAGGCTGCAACATCACACTGAAGACGAAGACCGACGACTTGTTCTACGTCGTGGGTGCCTCGCCCGAGTCCGCTCCCAACTACGGCGAGCTGTGCGTGCGCGGACGCTTCGGCTACCAGCATTATCTCGACGGCAGCCGTGTGAAGAAGCCGATGGTGCGCAAGGACGGCGAACTGGTTGAAGTCAGCTGGGAAGAGGCGTTCGAGGCCATCCACAAGGGTCGCCAGCGCATGATCGAGGATCACGGC
>PKTF01000004.1 GCA_002869275.1 Ignavibacteria bacterium
ACGGCACGCTGTATGCCGCACAGTATGCCGGGGCGATGCATCGTTCCACGAACAATGGACTGAGCTGGGAAGTCGCCGCAGCGGAGACCTGGACCGAGGGAGTGTACCTGCTGAAGACTGGTCCGGACGGTACGATGTATGCCGGTAGGCATGACGGTCTGTATCGGTCGGCGAATGGACAGAATTGGGAAGCGACCGCGCTGAACGATGCGGTCACCACGATCACCTTCACGTCATCGGGTGATGTCGTGGTGGGCGGCGTGGGCAGGGTGCACATCTCCAGCAACCAGGGCGACAGCTGGCTGTACGTGATTCCCATCATCGCGAGCACGCGCATGTTCAAGGTCACTGTCACGGGCGACGGTACCTGGCTGGCCGGGGCCTACCAGGAGGGCATCATGCGCAGCACGAATGAGGGCGCTTCGTGGGAACATGCCGATGCGGGTCTCCCCAACCTCGAGGTGTATTCCATGACCACCATCGATGGGAATATCGTTTTCGCCGGACTCAATGCCACGACCTACCGCAGTACGGACAATGGCAGCACCTGGGCGGAAGCCGAGGGACTGCGCGGCGAAAACACCTACGCGGTACACCGGATAAGCGCGACACGGCTGGGGGCTGAGACGACGGGCGGACTCTTCGTCTCCGACGACGATGGGCTGAACTGGACGCGCATCGCGGAAAACGCCATTCGCAGAAATTTCGGGACATTCCTCGTCTCGAGCGACGGAACGATGTTCGCGGCATCGGACGGCATGCTGCAGCGCAGCACCGACGGCGGCAGTACCTGGCTGCGCGGCGATGCAGGACTGCATGTTCCCGCCATCAGCGCCATCACCGTGGCAGGCGAAGAAAAATATTTCGCCGGATCGCTGTACAGCGGATTATACCGTTCAGATGACGCCGGGAAGAACTGGTCCACCGCCGATTCGGTGTACCTGCCGTTCGCCGTGGATTTCGTCGTCACGCATGCCGATGAGATCTACGTCGTGACCTATGATGCCGGACTGCAGCGATCGACGGATGACGGACAGTCATGGGCAATCATTCCCGATCCGAGCGAAAACAACATCAGTGCCATGGCGTACACCGCTCGCGGACTGCTTGCGGCGGATTACCAGGGTACGGTGTTCGTGTCCACGGACAAGGGCACGAGCTGGCAGCCTCTGAGCACCCTGCAACCACTCTCGGGTTCGGTGACACGGGTCATCTTCGCCATGGGTGAAAACGCGACTTCGGAGATCTTTGCCGGCACCGATCGCGGTATGTTCCGCAGCAGCGACGGCGGACAGACGTGGGTACTGACGCTGGTCTCCGGGATCCATCGCGATGTCAACGCCCTGCACGTCAGCGCGGCCGGTGTGCTGTATGCCTCGACGTTCAGGGATCTGTTTCGTTCGACGGACAGCGGCGCCACATGGACGCGCGATTACCGTTCGCCGACCTCCACGCTGCTGAACACCATCGCCACCAACAGCGTCGGCACGGTGTATATCGTGGACGCTGACGGCATGCACTACAAGAATGATGGAGAAACGAACTGGGAGACGCTGGAACTGCCCGGAGAGCTCTTTACCTTCACCATGGACAGGCAGGATTTCCTTCTGCTCGGCACGCGCTACCGCGGCATGTTCCGCAGCTACTACACCACGGTAGGGACAGGCATTCTTCCTGAAAGCGTGACTGCACTGCACATCTCCTCCATCTGGCCGCAGCCGCTGCGCGCGGGAAGCACGGCCATGGTGAAGGTGAGCACGCGAGCAGCGGCACAGCTTTCGATCACCATTGCCGACGCACTGGGAAGAACGATGTATATCGCTGAACGCAGTGTTGACGGCGGAGCGCATGCGCTGCGGCTGCCTGTCGCGGGCCTCGTCCCGGGGACCTATGTACTGCGAGTGGCAGGCAACGGACAGAGTGTGTCGAGAAGGTTCGTGGTAGTCAGGTAGGATAGAAGAGCAAAGTGCATTTGAGTCGTAAAGACGTAAAGGCGTAAAGTGTAAAGCCGGCTTTACCCTTTACGTCTTTCCCTTTTGCGCCTTTACCCTTTACGTCTTTACCCTTTACGAAAAAGGCCCCCGGTTTCCCGGAGGCCTTTTCTGAATTCATCAAACGCGCTTAGTACGTAATCTTGCGGCCGAGTTCCTTGGCTTCGTCGACCCACTTGGTCACGGAGGCGGCGGAGGGTACCTGACGGACGAGCTTTTTCGTTTCGTTCACTTCGGCCATCTTGGCAGCGAGGTTGTCGGCGTTGCGCTGCGCCAGCTCGGGTACGGTGTCAACACCGGCGGCTTCGAGCAGGTCGGCATACTCTTCGCCCACACCCTTGATGCGGAAGAGGTCGGCCATGTTGATCCAGCGCAGGATGAGCTTGTCGCTCACGCCCGACTGTGCAACGATGTCCTTGCGTCCTGCGGGCGTGGCGCCCTTCTCGAGAAGCTGCTCTACGGTGTCGATACCGAGACCTTTCAGTTTTTCGGCGTAGGTCGGACCAATGCCTTCGATGTCAATGATCTTGCTCATGCATTTTCTCCTGTGCGAATGTGATTGTATACGAGTGTGCTGTTTCGATCGAATTATTTGAGTACGCCGGCGAGCAGATTCTTCACCGTGTCGCCGCCCTTGCTTCCGACGAAGTCGAGCACGATCGGCAGGAACTTCTGCACCATGCCGGAATCGAGTCCGAGCTTGTCGAAGCCGCCGACGAGTCCGGCAAGGTCGCCGAGGTCGCCCGCGCCCAACGACGAGGCGATGCCGCCGAGCATGCCGCCGATACCACCGCCGCCTTCCGACGGGGCCGCGCCGAGCAGGGAGTCCATTCCAGGCACTGCATTGGCGATCTGGCTGAAGTCGCCGTCACCGAGCTTATCCTTTGCAAGGTCGAAAATGAGTCCGGCGCCGCCCTTGGCCTGGTCTTCACCGATTCCAAGCGTGGACGTCAATTGCTGAATGAGTTCCATATCTCTCCTCTGTAAACTAGAATGTAATTCGTCGTATTCTATTTATACGCTCTGGCGACGAGAATGGTTCCCGGCGGGCTTTTTCGCCTGAGAAATGTTCGTATATTTCTTTCCGATACTATGGTTATTACCTCTGCGGCTCCATGCCGCATCTGTGATTCATCAGCGGAGGTCCCTTCATGCGCAGATTGCTTACCCTGCTCGCTTTTTTCCTTCTCACCGTTTCCCTTCACGCGCAAGACAACACCTGGTTCGAAATTATCACACAGGACGTCGGCTTCGGCAACGACACCAAGGCCCTTCGCATCAACGCGATGGACCTCGACGGCGATCGCTACCCCGACATCGCGGTGGTGCGAGGTGTATACAAGCGCGGCGACATCCGCGTCTATATGAACCAGCCCGGTACGACTGTGCTGCCCGGTGCCGCACCCCGGCGCTTTGTCGACAACACCGTGGCGAGCGGTGTCAATCAGCATCCCTCGCTGGACACCACCAAGAAGGTGGAGTGCATTTCCTTCGGTGATATGGACAACGACGGCGACCTCGACCTGATCAACGGCGTGTGGATGTATCGCGACAACATTCCCTTCCCCGAGGACCGCTGTGAAGTCATGCTCAACGACGGACATGGCGTATTCACGCACGTGGAGAACGACGGCTTCGAATCGCTGTCTGATCCAACGGATCCCCAGTGGCCGCTGAGCTGCTCGGGTTTCTCCTACCTCGACTATGACCTCGACGGTATCCTTGATGTGTATATCGCGGCGTACTGGCGCACACCTGATGGTCCCTTCCATCCGGACAGGCTGATGAAGGGCAACGGCGACGGAACATTCGTCGATGTCTCACAGGAAGCGCGTGTGACAACCGCGTGGCCGATGCAGGGAGCGTCGGTGACGGACTGGAACAACGACGGCTGGCAGGATGTGCTGACTTCACCGTACTGCCGGAGCAACGGCAGCCTGCTGCGCAATGAGCAGGTCGGCAAATTCCGTGATGTCGCTCCGATGGTGGGTTACAATGCGCGGACGCTCCAGGGCGACAACGGACAGAACCTCTGCCAGTGGGGCGCCTATCCCTACGACTACGATAACGACGGCGACATGGATGTGCTGCAGGTACTCGTCCACGGCGGACTCGATTCCGGCGAGGGACGCACGACCATTGCCACGAACCTCGGTCCGGCCGAGGATTACGACCTCGTACAGGAACTCGACCGCCTGCATCGCAAGAGTCCGCAATCGTATCACCTCGGCAACATGGATGCGCAGTGGCTGGACATCAATAACGACATGCTGGCGGATATTATCGTCACGGAGTGCGAATATCTCGATGCCACCGACCGCCCGTTCTTCTACCTGCAGGGTGAGGACAACCATTTCTACGACATCACCGGTGCGCTGGGACTGCGTAACGCCATCCATAGCCCGCATTCGATCGAGGCACTTGACTACGACCGCGATGGCGACTACGACATCATCATGAACTCGAATCATTTTTCCGCGCAGGGCAACACCGACCGCGCCGACCTGGTCTTCCTCGAAAACCGTATCGGCAATCAGAACAACTGGATCGGCGTGCAGCTGTCGGGTCCGGCAGGTGTGAACAGCTTCGGCGTGGGCGCCCGCGTGTATGTGCATGCCGGCGGCGTGCGACAGATGCGCGAGGTGCAGGCGGGACGCGGACATTTCTCGGGACAGCAGCCGATGGAACTGCTTTTCGGTCTCGCGCAGAACGCAACGGTCGACAGCATCGTGGTGCGCTGGCCGCGGCAGCCCTTCGCTCATACTCTTCTCACCGACGTACCGGCGAACCAGTACATCGACATCGACGGCAGCGTTCTCGCCACAGGCGAGGTGCCTGCTCCGCAGGATCTCACGCTGGAAATCTATCCCCAGCCGGTGCGCGATCAGCTGCATTTCACGACGAATGCCGAAGCCGACATGCGCGTGCAGCTGCACAATGCACTCGGACAGAAGGTGTATGAAGGTCCGGCGACCTCCTCCTGGATCGACGTCAGCGCGCTGCGGGCGGGCATGTACATCCTGACCCTTCGCGGCAGGGATGACGTGCGCTCCGAGCGTGTGTGCGTCGTGCGGTGATGTCCGGCTTCGTCCTGCGGACTACCCACCTTCGCCTTCCAGGCTACGGCGTGGCAGGCCGCCGGGACAAGCCCGGAGAACAAAGCCTGAGGCCGGAGTACATCCGGCCTCTTTTGTTTGATGAAATCACACTGCCGCGGAACGGTGCGCGAGCACGGCGCGGAGAATAAGCCAGAGCAGCATGCAGATGACGAGCACGTACATGCCCAGCAGCGTCGTATTGAATGAAACCTGTATGCCACGAGCCAGGATGACGGGACTGATCTCGGTGGCCTCAAGAACAGCCGTCGCGGCCCTGTACAGTCCGGTAAGCTGTGCGACGATGCCGATCACGAGGGCACATACACCGAGATGCAGTACCGTGCGCGCCTGTAATGCTGTCGGCAGGGATGTTTTATCGCCTCGAAATGCCTGCGCCACGCGCCAGACAAAGAGCACGGCAGCGATAATAGCGAGCAGCAGAATAGGGTACATGAATGGTCCGCCTGCGTGGATGAATGATTGCATGGGGTCCTCCTGTGTGTGTGCGATGATGAGAGGATTAGCGATACCTGTATTCGGAAGAAGTAGCATGCGCTGAACTCTTTCGCAGTGATATCTGTCTGCAACC
>PKTF01000127.1 GCA_002869275.1 Ignavibacteria bacterium
GTCAAAGCGTACGATCCTTACGAAAACACGGGTACCGCGACAGTTCGCATTCGCCGCGTGCCGGAAGAGGAAGTCGAAGCGGAGGAACTCCGTCAACTGCGCAACCAGGTGTTTGCCGTAGTGATCGGGATCTCACGCTACGAACACCCGGGGATCACGCCTTTGAAGTACGCGGACAACGACGCCCAGAGTTTCGTCGACTATCTGCAGCGGCCGATAGCCGGCGGCGGACGCGGGGTACCGCGTGAAAACGTGCTGCTGCTGCGCAATGAAGAAGCCACGTACCGTCAAATCCGTTATGCGCTGTTCGAGTTTTCGAAGCGATCTGTGCGCGACGATATTTTCATCATTTTCTTCGCCGGGCATGGGACTGCGGATCCGCTTCGGCCGAACCTGTACTACTTCCTTCCCTACGACAGCGATCCAAAAAGCCTGGGCAGCACCGCGCTTCCGCAATCGGATATCAACTTCGCCCTCAACAATTACGTCGGTGCAGGTAAGGTCATCGGCTTCTTCGATGCCTGTCACGGGGCCGCGGTATCGGAGGCCCTGGCCGGGCGTGACGCAGGAGACTCGGTGAGCATCGGACGCTTCCTGTATGAAACGGCTTCGGCCAAGGAAGGCCGGTTGCTGTTCAGTGCGAGTGAAGTGTATGAGAAGTCCTACGAAGCGCCGAGGTGGGGTGGTGGGCATGGGGTTTTCACCTGGTATCTCATCAAGGGCATCGAGGGAGCCGCCGACCGTGACAACGACCGTTTCGTCAAACTCGGTGAGCTGGTGGATTACGTGTCCGAAAAGGTGCAGCGCGACACGGAAAACCAGCAGCACCCGACGGCCATCGGACAGTGGGACCGCGCGATCCCGATCTCAGTGGTGCTGAAGAAGAAGCCTTGAGCTTTGCCCACTGTGTTGGCCGATCCAGAGAGTAGCCTGTCCCCTGTGCTGGCCGATCCAAGTCAGTCAGATGTGCTGTGTGGGCCGATCCAAGTCAGTCAGATGTGCTGTATGGGCCGATCCTGAGAGGAGCCTTGTCCTCTGTCCGGGCCGATCCAACGGATCGGCCTTACAATATCTCAGCTGATGGGCTGTGGTGATCCGGTACACGAACCAACGGTTCGTGTACCTGGCAACCACATGGCACCCGTTTAGATACTGTAGAGCCGATCCGTTGGATCGGCTCACACATATACCCCCCCAATCGATATTCAATCCGGAAACCGTAACCCAACCTGTTCGGATTCCGAACGATTTGTGGATTGAAGGTTAAGAATACGCCATAATCTGGCTGTTTTGAGCGTTTATCTATGATGGCACGGTTATGGTAAAATATCAGGCAACCGCAACCGCGGAGAACAGCCTGCCAGCTTATTCTCACGGATACGACACAATTTCTCTGAAGCTGGAGGCTGAAATGAACATTTTTAAAACCCTCACCCTGATATTCGGAATCATACTCGCAATTGTGACGATATTCAGCGAGTCCGCATTCTCACAGTACACTCCTGCCACCTGGCCCACGACCTGGACCCCTGTTCGACTCAGCAATAATGCAATCGCACAGGATCCTGATGATATCCAGGGCACCAGTTCCGGTCACCTCGATCTTTACTACTCCGACAGTCCGCATTCGGCCACCGCACAGGTTGCCTATGAGAACAATACCTTCTTCTTCCGCATCCAGCTGCAGGGATCACCGGGTACGGTGCTTTCGCTTGCCAGCGTCACCTGGGTAGCGCAGATCAAAAACCTGAATACGGGAACTGTTGGCGCGGTGTTGTTAGACGGTGCCGGGGAAGTCATCAGCGTGAGTAAACTGACCGCACCCACCGCGGAAGACCAGATCTACGTGAAACAAGGAAAGACCTCGCCTTTCAATAATGCCGTGAGGATTTCGAATGTGTGGTCACAGCCGACAATCACCTCGGTGGCAAATTCCGCAGATAACTGTTACCTCGATTTCCAGGTTCCTATCGCAGCGCTCGATGGCGGCAACACGCAGCTCGGTATCACTTCGACGACCCCGATACAGTTGTTCTTCGGAACCTCGTCAGCAGCGATCCAGACAGGGGTGATCAACAAGGACTGGATGATCGGTGGAACTGTGAACTGGGGCAGCGTCAACAGTACGACATTGGAAACCATCGGTGGCGGACCGCTGCCCGTTGAGCTCTCGTCCTTCCAGGCGTACTTGAAGAACGGTGTCACTGAGCTGCATTGGAGTACGGCGACGGAGACGAACAATCATGGTTTCAACGTACTCCGTTCCACGGACGGCGACAGCTGGAATGAGATTGGTTTCGTCCAGGGAGCGGGAAACAGCCAGGTGCCTCTCTATTACTCTTTCTCAGACACGGATCTTCCGCACAACGCCGCCGCGGTATACTATCGTCTCCGACAGGTCGATCGCGACGGTACTACGGACTATTCCTCGGTCACGATGGTGCACAATCGCGGTGTGCACGGGGTGGAGATCACAGATGCGTACCCGAATCCGTTCAATCCCACGACCACGGTGAGTTTCTCCCTCGATCAGGGTAATCCGGTACGCCTGAGCCTCTTTGACATGACCGGAAAAGAGGTCAATGTCATGCTGGATAATGTAGATCTCAACGCCGGTTCGCATGCCGTGACCGTGAATGCGGGCACACTTCCGAGCGGACGGTATCTCTGCGTGCTGCAGACAGCACATACGCGGTCGATGTACCCGGTCATGCTTATGAAATAGCCTGCCACGCTGTTCCATAACTCGGCGTGGAGAGCCGGCGGCTGCGCCTTCCCTCCAGCTGACGGAGCTTCGGCTCTCAACACGCCTTCATATTTGCCTGCCCATGCCTGCCGCATAGCACAGCGCCCCTCACGGGGCGTTGTGTTTTTATCATCGAACTGGAGAAAAAACCATCTATATTTGTAGCCGAATGCTGAGTTTCGGCAGCCACTGGAATGCATATTGCTGTTCCAGTGAATCTGACATAGAAAGGATAGATGAGAATGAGTTCCGACACGAACGAGAAGAATGACCAGGGATCGACAATAGAGCTGCGGCACCTGCGACTGGAGGATTACCTGGATCTCAAGGAGGCCATGAGCGACGCCTATTCCGCCATCGGCGGTGCGTACTGGTCCGAGGCTTCCATTAAGCGATTGCTGGAGGTGTTTCCCGAAGGACAGATCTGTGTGGTGGTGAATGGCAAAGTCGTCGCATCCGCTCTGGCCATCATCGTTGATTATGCCGCCTACGGCGATTCACACACGTATCAGCAGATCACGGGGAACTACAGCTTCGACACGCACGATCCGGACGGTGATATTTTGTACGGTATCGAAGTATTCGTCCGCTCGGATTACCGTGGAATGCGTCTCGGCCGCCGGCTGTACGACGCCCGCAAGGAGTTATGTGAAAACCTTAACCTGCGAGGTCTGGTTGCCGGGGGACGCATCCCGAACTACGAACAGTTTGCTGATACAATGACGCCGCGAGAGTACATGGAAAAGGTTCGCCTCAAGGCGATCTATGATCCGACGCTGTCGTTCCAGCTTTCCAACGGCTTCCACGTCAAGAAAATCCTGAAAGGCTACTTGCCGGGAGACAGCCAGTCACGGGAATACGCGACGCTGCTGGAATGGAACAACATATACTACGAGGAGGAAACTCGACTGATCAAGCGACAGAAGTCGGTGGTCCGACTCGGCGTCGTTCAATGGCAGATGCGGCATTTCGATCATCTCGATGCGCTCATCGAACAGATGGAATACTTCATCGACGCGGTAAGCGACTATCAATCCGATTTCATCCTGTTCCCCGAGCTGTTCAACGCACCGCTCATGGCCGACTTCAATCACCTCGGCGAGGCCAAGGCAATACGCGAACTGGCGCAGTACACTGAGGCTATCCGGCAGAAATGCGTCGAATTCGCTGTAAGCTACAACGTGAATATCATTTCCGGGAGCATGCCCCTGCTGGATGACGGGAAACTATATAATGCGTCGTATCTCTGCCGTCGCAACGGTACGTCGGAAGAATACCGCAAGATTCACCCCACTCCGAGTGAAGTGGATGCCTGGGGTATCAGTGGAGGGGATATCGTACGTGTATACGATACCGATGCAGGCCGAATCGGCATTCTCGTCTGCTATGACGTGGAGTTTCCCGAGCTGGCGCGCCTGTATGCGGAGCAGGGTGTGCAGATCCTGTTCGTACCTTTTCTCACTGACACGCAGAACGGTTACAACCGCGTCAAGCGTTGTGCGCAGGCACGGGCGATCGAAAACGAATGCTTCGTCGCCATCGCAGGCTGCGTGGGGAACCTGCCCAAGGTCAATAACATGGATATTCAATACGCCCAGTCCGCGATTTTCACGCCCTCCGATTTCGCGTTTCCCACAAACAGCATCAAAGCGGAAGCCACACCGAACACCGAGATGACCCTCATTGCCGACGTGGATCTCGAGCTGCTCAAGGAACTGCACGAACACGGCAGCGTGCGCGTGCTCAAGGACCGCCGCACGGACCTGTACGAGCTGCGGTTGAAGAGGTAGGTGTAGGCCGATCCAAGTTGGAGTTGTGTGTCGGCCGATCCAACGGATCGGCCTTACACCATCACAGTTAATGGGCTGTGGGTGTCCGGTACACGAACCGCTGGTTCGTGTACCAGGCAACCGCATCCTGATTAAATCTCTACAGTAGGGCCGAACCGCCGGTTCGGCCCACACCAATCCACCAATCCGGTATTTTACCGCACAATCACCAGTGACCTGGTGACCTGCTCGGCGCCCGACGAGAGCCGCAGGTAGTAATTCCCCACGGGGAGATGCGCCGTGCTGAAGCGCACCGAACGCATGCCGCCCGGAGTGAAGCCCTGCTCGATGGTCTCGAGGTAGCGGCCGAGCTTGTCGTACAGCTCGAGCCGGATGGTCATGTCTTTTCCGAGCTGGTAATTGATCGTGGTAGCATCGGCCGCCGGACTCGGGAAGTACTGCAGGAGACGGAATTCGCCCGGAACAGCCGCTCCACCCTCGCCGCGAATCGAAAGCACCGGCGTGGTGATGCGTACCGTGTCCGTTGCCAGGGCATTGCCGTCTTCATCGTATGTCACCCAGCGGATCGTGGGCGGTTCGCTGTGGGACGAGTCGCGTGCGACCACGAGATTGAAGAAGTCCGACGTGTTACCCGCCGCGATTGGTGTCGCAAAACTGAATAGCGCTTCGGTGCGACCCTGTTCGTATCCGTCCAGAAGTTCCGCTCCGGCTTCCAGCATGGTGCCCTCCCAGTGGTCGCCCGAACCGGCGACGATCACCGTGCTGTCGCTTTCCACATTCACCGATACGTACTTCACCGCACTCGATGAACTAGCATTCTGCAGACGCAGGCGGTTGCCATAGACCTTCTGCGCAATGCCGGTGGTCGAAATCACTCCGCCTCCGATAGTCGGTGGCGAGGCGTCCCACGGACCGTAAGAGTACACGCAGCTGTCCCCATCCGCATGATGGATGACGAGGTTGATCGCACCCGTCCAGCCGCAGGTGTAATCCACGCCAAGGTTGAAGCGCACCTGCGTATTCGCCGAGATGAAGCCCGACACTGGGATACGCGTGTAGGGGATGGTCCAGGTCGTGGGTACGAAGTCGACAAGCAGTCCGCCACCCTGCAGGAAGCA
>PKTF01000268.1 GCA_002869275.1 Ignavibacteria bacterium
CCGATGTACTGCTTGAAAATCGGGCACCAGAAACGACGCTCCCCGCACTCAATCTCCACCTCGTCGCGTGAGAACGGCAGGCGAACCCCGCCGTGCGCCGCACGAGTCCAGAGAGAAATCGTCGATCGTGAGAGATCCGACAGGGCGCGGACACGGTGCGTGATTTTCGCGAACACCATGAACTCGAAATCCTGCATGGCATAGGAAACTCCGTCATCCGCAGACAGCAGTTCGTCTGCCACCTGCCGCAGTGGGAGACGGTCGATACGGTCATACACCGTAACACTCTCACGCATCTGCGCGTATCCGCAGGTATAGAATGTAAAGTACAGCAGTACAGCTGTCACAGCGTACAATCCCTTCATTACCCGTCCTCATGATAACTTGCACAGGCTTATCCTATTGTACACCGGAATATCCTTTGATGCAAGATGGAGACCTTTTTCCTCTCCCATGTCTTGCGTCGCGGCGCACTCAGGCCTAATTTAGGGCACACACTCATTGCGGATAACCATATGCTTTATCGGATTATTCTTGTGTTTGTGCTCGCACTTCTGTTTGTGAATGCAGTATGCATGCCGCTGGAGAGCGTGGCACAATCCGTCGATGAAGAGTTCAACCGTATCCTCACCGCAGCAGCAGACCGGCTGGATCGGCTGCAGACGGTGCGGTTGGAGATCGATTACTACTATACGAAGGAAGGTAGGCCGGACACCCAGGAATCCTCCTACACAATGACCGTCCAGCGCGCCGATACGCTGTGGACAGGTTGCATGGTATTCGGAGCGACGTCGCAGGGCGAACATGCGCTGTTCGACGGTGCGCGTCTACTGGAAGGATATCCCGCACGCGGACGCATGACATCCTACGCGGCAGCGCGGCAGCCGCAGTCCCGCATCAACAACGTGCTGACCGGATGGAGGCTGGCACCCATTCCGAGATCCGACAACCCGATGCGTGAAGTCCTGCGGGACGAACACATCTCGCAACGCGTCATCTCCAGCGGCACTGTCGGAGACGACGCGGTCACTGTCCTCCCTGCAGACGCGCGATGCCCACCCTCACAAAACTGCACAGCGAATTTCGCGAGGATGGAGTCGTGTTCCTGGGACTCAATTCAATCGACGATAATGAAAGCAAGGCGCTTCGCACGTTGCTGGACTCCATGCACGTCGAATACCCGGTACTACTCGCACACAGGATGGTGGATCGGCAGTACGGCGTCACCGCCTATCCGACCACTGTCATCGTCGATCGCAACGGACGCATTTCCTATACAGATGACGGTTTCGTAGACGAGTTCACTCCCGCCAAGTGGCGCGAGGCGATCCTCAAAGCGCTGAAAACACCCTAGTGTTCGTCTGATGATCAATGAACCATACGACGGCTGTGAATAGTAATCCACTTACAATGGGAGACGCAGATGCGAGAGCTTTCCCCCAAGACCCTTCATGCAGTCAACAATCTGTATGTCTTCAAAAACTATGGCACACACGGGACTCTAAGGAACGCGATGGTTTCAGTGTTGTCAATTCTGCATCGCGGGGGAGCGCATGGACACGTACACGTCTCTACTTTATCTACAATCGATCATCGGAAGTCGATCGCCGCGTTTTCAAGCAGAATTATCCTGCGATGAGTCTACCGCTCCAAGCCTTGGACTGAGGCAATCATTCGTACTAGAATACGTTGATGCTCAAACCAACATCGACGTTCGGCCACACCTGCATATGACGCAGACTTCCGTCCGGTTTGTATTTCGCCTCCAGGGCAAGTCCCCCACGGTAGTAGAACTGCACGCCTCCTGCATCCAGGATATACGAACCGACCATTGCGGAGATAAACCACTGATCGGCATGGGATAATTGGATGAAGTGCGCGTTGCTGAACGCGATGCCGGCGGTGAGACTGCTGTTTCCGTCCCTGTGCCAGTTGAGACCAAGCGATGCGCGGTAGCTCCAGTCATCGAGAACATTCTGAAGTGCCCAGCCATACGAAGCCTCGACGGAGAAATGCTTGTGCAGATAAACCATTGCCCCAAGGTGAGCACCCTTGGCAATGACATCGATGCCGCCATGAAGGTTGAAGTGATAGCGCTCTCCTGAATCTGCCTGCTCGTCATGGAGTTCCTGCGCAGTGCCCCTTCTTAAGTCCTCACCAGTGGGATGGAGAATCCGATACTGAGAGAGGAGGCTTGCGCAAGGTAGCAGAGGCATAATCAGCAGCACCACGATGAGCACAGCGGTCCCATTGCGGTACAGAAACATCATTGCGCTACCTCACTCTGAAATCCTACAAGCTTTCTCCATTGTACACCAGAATATCCTTTGATGCAAGGTGCACTCACAGGAGGGCAGCTTTACATGAGAGAGATGGTGGTGGTGCGGTAGGAAAGAACCGTATTTCACGGGGACTATAATGCTGACTGAATCTCATCACGTTTGAGATCACAGTCGCGCAGAATGCGTGCGAACAAGCCCCTCCCTATCGTTTCTCCCCGATGCACCGGGACAACGGTGCATCTGCCATCCGGATGCTGTAGAAAATGATGGTTGCCTCTGATGCGTTTGACCTCAAATCCGAATCCCCTGAGAGCTTTGATCAGCTTGATGCCGGTCACCGACGGAAAATCACTCATGCGGGTATCGAGACGCGCTGCACACCGATAAATTCATTGGTGACAGGATTTTCAACTTCAAGGCAGAGCTCGATTGCCTCACGAATTCGCTTCATCAGTACATCGAGAGACTTCGCCTGTGTATGGCATCCTCGAAGTGCCGGCACCGATGCAATGAAATAACCATCGGCGTCTTTTTCTATGACCACATTGAATTCCGTCGTCATGTGTTACTCCTATTCATGTGCAATCCACCAACACGAGCATTCAGGGGCGCCTGTGTGATTCAGCGTTTCTCATTTCGAATTCGACAGCGAGACCTCTGTCGATCAATCGCGCGCATGCTGCCTGAACGCCTCCGAACAGCGCCTGTCATCTGCGACGGCATTCCAGAATCGAGATGAAAGCCAGGGCAGTCTACTCTTACAGCTTGCATTTACTCAATACATTGAGTAAATTTACTCAGTCAATTGAGTAAAATTACAGAGCGGCGAGAAGATGACCACCTATCACAGACCGATGTACAGGGAATTACGTACGCGTCTTCTGGAGCAGCGCCGTTTCATCCAATTTGTCGCGGGTGCCCGACAGGTGGGAAAAACCACGCTCGTGCAGCAGGTGGTCCGCTCGCTGCGTATTCCCGTGCACTTCGCATCCGCGGACGAACCCTCCCTCAAGGACAGCTCCTGGATTGCGCAGCAGTGGGAACGTGCGCGTGCACTGGCTATGGACAGAGACGCCATTCTCGTTCTGGATGAGATTCAGAAAGCTGGGACTTGGTCCGAAACCGTGAAACGCCTCTGGGACGAGGACTCACGCAACGGCACGAATCTCAAAGTCGTACTGCTCGGATCATCACCGCTCCTCATGCAGCGCGGACTCTCGGAAAGCCTGACCGGACGTTTCGAAGTTCTGCGTCTGCCACACTGGAGCGCAGCGGAAATGCAGGAGGCGTTTGGATGGTCGGTAGAACAGTACATCTATTTCGGCGGATATCCGGGTGCCGCACCCCTGATCGAGGACGAGACGCGATGGCGAAGATACGTACAGGATGCTCTCATCGAGACCACCATCTCACGCGATGTCATGCTGCTCACGCGTATCGACAAACCAGCGCTCCTGCGTCGGGTGTTCGAACTGGGATGTCGATACTCCGGGCAGATCCTCTCCTACACAAAAATGCTCGGACAACTGCAGGACGCCGGCAACACGACAACACTCGCACATTACCTGGAATTGCTCGCCGGCTCGGGATTGCTGACCGGCCTGCAGAAATACGCAGGTGAACATGTACGCCGACGCGCTTCCAGTCCGAAGTTTCAGGTGTACAATACCGCGCTCATATCCGCACAGGCGCATCAGTCCTTCGAGGAGGCCCGACGCGACGGAGCGCACTGGGGCCGTCTGGTGGAATCAGCCATCGGTGCGCATGTGCTCAATTCCCTGCCGCCTGAAACGAACATCCACTACTGGCGCGCGGGATCACGAGAGCTGGACTTCGTCATCCGCAGCAAGGCACGTCTGGTCGCACTTGAAGTGAAAAGCGGCCGAATGCGCGACGTGCAGCCAGGTGTTTCCGCATTCGCAGATGCATTTCACCCTGACCGCATTCTACTCGTCGGAGCAGACGGAATACCCGTGAATGAATTCCTCCGAACACCCACAGAACAGTGGCTGTCGTGATGAAGATCGTCGATCATACATCGTCACTCCGTTCACCCCCTGAACATGCGCAATGTACCCCTTCATTACCCTTCCTCGTGCTGAAATGCTACAGGCCTGTCCTATTGTACACCAGAATATCCTGATATTCAAGACGGCTTTGCCATACGCTTGTTCTCTGCAATGCCTCAGCACGTCTCCAATAATGACAATTCTCTGACAATCAGCCAGATCTGCTGTGTTACTATACCGGTGTACGAGATTGACTTGTCATCATGAATTCCTAGCTTCCAGTTCGAAGGAGGTTGTTCCCATGCCAGAGAGTGCCCGTACCGATCGTTGGAAGACATCCCGAATACTTGCGTCTATTCTGTTCGCCGCCGTTGTGAGTTTCTCGGCATGCACCCCGACATATTCGCTGATGGAAGGAGATGAGCTGTTCGCGTTCTGGGACATGTCGCACCCGCTGTACCATGGGCGTACGCTGCATGTGCTCATGCCCGAAGGCTACTATCATTTCGTCGAGAACGTATCGGTCGAATATCGCGGCGTGGAATGCTTCGTCACCGGGAAAGCCACGCGTGACGGATCCGGGGAGCGAAACGTGGTGCGTCTCCCCATGCTGGAATCCCGCCAGGAGCTTGGCCTTGAGGATGAGGAGTAGAACGTAGGGTTGATCCCGTCAGTCGGGCGAAAATGAATCCAGCGTGTGGGGAAGAAAGCAAAATCCCGTCCGACGAGAGCCGGACGGGATTTTCTATTCAGAATCTACGGCGAGGCTCAGAAGCACTCGACGGATTCCTGCTCCACGACAACCGTAGTCTCGTTTGTACAAACGTTGTAGGTCACTTTCATGACCTGATGTACCTGGAAGTTGTTTCCGGGTCCCTGACCGATCATGCGGTAATTGTTGACGAAGCGGTCTTCGATGATACAGCCGTCGCCGCAGGAGGTTTTGTCCTGAGTGACCGACTGAGTCCCACCGTTGCCCTGATACTTGTCGCCGGATACATCACCGACTCCTGAAAGATTCATAGGCTGGAAATGATTTTTCATCGTCACACATCCATTCGCATTGGTGGAAATATGCGTGAGTACATGCAGTGTCCCCGTCATCTCAACGAATTCACCATCACCGTCATTGGCGCAGGGAATGAATACCGGAATTGTCACGGGAACTTTGGTACTCGTCGTCTGTGCAGAAGCAGTGCTCGTTCCAAGTACGGAAACGGTGAGAACCAGGGCAGCAAGACCGAGTGTCTGAAGCATGGAGCGAAGATTGGCTTTCATGGAGATGTCCTCTATATAAAAATAAATGAAAATACCGGTCATGGAAGATGAGGCGTTAAGCCCCGTTTTCGCGGAGAA
>PKTF01000384.1 GCA_002869275.1 Ignavibacteria bacterium
AGCATGAGCCAGGGTGACAAGCTCGAGCGTGTGATCGAAGGGGGACTCGCCTTCGTCGCTTCCATGAACCCCGACGGTCTGCCATGCGATGAAGCGTCCGTTGTCACCTTCTGTTCGCGAGACAGTGTCAGTCTCAAGGTCGGCATGACGCGTGATAAACTGCAGCTTATCAACGCCATCGAATCGATGCGGGCATGGGGACAGACGGCCCTGTGGGACGCCGTCGCTCTCGGCGTCGTGGAAATGGAGAATGCCGATAAGGCGAACCGCTGCCGCGCGGTCGTGGTGCTCTCCGACGGCGGTGACAACGACAGCCAGTTCTTCTTCTCTGCCCAGGCCGTTGCACAGTTTGCTCTCGCTCACAATGTCAAAGTTTACACCATCGGGTATGGCATACAGAAGCCCGGTCATCAACAGGCGTTGCAATACCTCGCCAATGCCACCGGCGGTTCATATTACTTTTCCGCCGACGGTAAGGACATCGCGCAGATCTATGCGACGATCAAGGGAACCATCAAGGACTCCTACCAGGAATGTCTGATCTCGTATGAGACCGGTTGTCCCGACGGACAGATGCGCACTGTCGAACTCGTGCTGAAGGATTTCTGCGGCGGATCGGAATCACGCACCCGTACCTACGTCGCGCCCCTGGACCAGTCGCAGTTCGAATACGTGTCTATTAACATCGGTTCGGGAGAGGTGCGATCGACACAGGAGATCGTCGTTCCCGTTGTGCTGGAAACGCCCGTCGACGCGGTGTTCTCAAAATGCAATATCAGTATTGGTTTCAACCATAATGTCCTGGGACTCGTCGACCCGTACATCAGTACCGATGGAACCCTTCTGGAAGGGAAAAATGTCGGTTTCAGACCCTTTACATCCAGCGTGCTCGTGATGCTGGAGGAACATGTGCAGCTCACCACCGCTACCGGCGGGGTGCTGTTCTATCTTCATTTCCGCGCGGGAGATGTTGTCAATTCCGTTTTCTCGGACGTGTTCTTCGGCAGCTGGGAGTTTGACGCCTACTGCCTCCGACCACTTCTCCGAAATGGACGGATCAAAATCCTTCCCCGTGAACCGGTGCTGAACTGTGAGGTGTTCGCACCAGACGCCCTGAACTGGAATGATGAAGAGAAACAGTACGAACCGAACCCCTTCGGTGTATCTGTCTCTGTCTACAATAAGGGGAACAAGGAAGCGTTTAACGTCCGCGCTATTCTCGTGACGGATCCCGACATCGTCGAACTCGTCACACCCACCGAAACCTCACAACTGATGTCGCCGCGGACGATCGGACCGGGACAGGCTGCAACGGCACACTGGACTCTGCGTGCGACGAAACAGGAAAATCTCGATTCCATCCCGATCTACTTTTCCATCATCTCCGACAATCACTCGCAGATTGCCTGCTGGAAACGCATCGTGGTTGATCCGGCCCTTTCCTCGGCCCTGGTGTGCGACCTTTCGGCTCCCGATACGATTTACTTCAGGGAGCAGTATTACGAACCCGAGGAATTCGATATACAGGTGCACGCGACCAACGTAGGAAGTGGGCAGACGAAGGACGTGCGCGCACAGCTTCTGCAGGACACACGTTTCACCATTGTGCCGCCTGCAAATCAACAGCTCGCCGATGTTTTGCTTCCGCTGGAAGAAACCTCTGGTACTTTCCGTGTGAAAATTCACCCGCGAGAAACGGACGGGTACGACACCGTACGTGTCAATGTGCAGGGAGACGATACGAATCCCGCCTGGTGCTATTATCCCATCTGGGTGCAGCGCGTGCGCATGCCCGAATTTTCACTGCTCTGCACAACGCCTGACAATACACTGGAATTCAGCGACGAGACCTACGACTACGAACCCAACCCGTTTGTCGTTACCACGGTGGCTGAGAATATCGGTGAAACATATGCCGAGGACTGCCAGATCATGTTCCTCGGGCCGGCACGCTTTACTCCCATCGGCAGCAATCCACGCCCCGAAGGCACGATGCAGGTCAATGAATGGCGCCGGCAGGAATGGACGATACAGGCTCTGCCGCGCAGCGTTGCCGGCTGGGATACCCTGCATTTTCAGATCATGGGACGCGGCGGACTCGGCAGGCAGATTGTCATCACGGATTGTTTTCTTCCCGTGTATGTACCGGCCGTCCGGCACCCCGAATACACCGTCACCTGTTCGACAGTCGACTCGCTCACCTACAGCGACAACCGATACAGTCCTGATCCAATCATATTCTCGGCGCGAATCGAAAATATTGGCAACGCGAAAGGACGCGCTCTGTCGCCGACGATAGTCATTCCTCCCTCGATCTCACTCGTGGAGGGAGAAACCGCGGAAAAATCCGTGCCCGCACTCGATATCGGCGAACACGTTGATCTCACGTGGCTGCTGCATCCGGAAATGCGTGCCTATGACGATATATACGATATCTGCGTTCACGTGGTCGATTCTATCGGCGTGTCGGAGAAATGCTGCCAGCCCGTATTTATTCCGAAGGCCGAAAATCCCATTCTCATGCCTTCTTGCTGGACCATCGATACCCTCTTCATTGATGTCACCACTGGAAATTATCTCGGAAATCCTTTTGATGTCGTGCTCAACCTCACCAATATCGGACTCGGCATCGCCGAAAACGTGACAACGGAAATCAGCGTGCTGGGGTCTTTCATAAATGTTGTCGATGCCCGGCTGAAAACACTCGGTGACATCGATGCCGGCGCATCGCGGCGTGTGACCTGGTCCGTCGAGGCCCTGAAGCGCGATGCTTCCGCAGACATCCCCATGGTCCTGACCATCAAGTCCGACAACCACGAAACCCGTGAATGCCAGGTGGTCGTTCATGTTCCGGCGACACAGAGTCCGCTGCTGAGCGCGTTCTGTTCGTCCATCCCCGAGGATTCGCTGTTCTTCGACTGGGACACCGGTGATTTCGAATATCCCGAATGCACGCTGCACCTGACTGTCAGCAACAACGGAGCAGTGGAAGCGCAGAATGTAACCGCCCTGCTCGTGGTACCCTCGGGCGTGCTTCTGAGCAATGGTGAAGTGACGCAGAAACCTGTCGTACCGTCGGTACTGAAGCCCGGTGAGAGCGGAACGGCGAGCTGGCGTTTCCGCGCAAAACGTTTCAACGAAGACATGCTTCGTGAATTCCGTTTCGTCGCTCGCGCCGATAATGCCGACGCCGTCGAATGCGCCGACCTGCTCTTCATCGAAGGTTCGCCGCGGCACGTCCTCCTCACGCTTCCCGAGTACGTCCTGCTGCGGTATGGTGAAAAACTGGATATTCCCGTGTACATCGACCGCACCATCGGCAAAGACCTCTCCGAGTATGTCGTGCACCTGTATTACGATCCTGACGTGATGTCACTGCACGGCGTCACCAACAGCGGGACGCTCACCGGCATCGGATGGGTGGGTGTGCAGATGAAAAACTGGGGCAGCGGACATGTGGAGATCAGCGACTACACAACGGGATCACCGCTGGCAACGAACGAAGGCGTACTCCTGAAACTGCAGGTCGAAGGTATCTTCAACGGCAGTGCCGGATACGCTGATTTCGGCGAATCCGTCATACATCTCGATTCGACGATGGCCCTGATGAACCGGGGTGAAATCTCCGTGGGAACGCGGGACGGACGCGTTATTGCGACCAACCAATGTCTCGAGCCGCTGCTGGCGACAGAACAATTCGATCTGCAGCAGAACAGGCCCAATCCGTTTAACCCGCGCACACTGATCGAATTTACCCTCCCACAGGATGACCGCGTGCGCCTCACGGTGTTTGACCGACATGGAAGAGAGTTGTCGGTGCTGTTCGAAGGAATGCTCGAGAAGGGAACACACGCGTTCGAATTCGTTGCCGATGATCTCCCTTCAGGACTGTATTTCTATCGCCTCTCGACACCGAGGCATTATGAAGTGCGAAAAATGATCCTCTCGCGATGACAAAAGGCCCATGACAGTTCGACGAACAATACGTACCCGTGGAAGGACCGCTCTGGTCCTTTCACTGTTCCTGCTGCTATTTCTGATCAACGCGAACGCCAACACCAACGGGTTCGAGATGGAATGTTCTGTGGCGGGACCGGACGCGGTTTTTTTCGACAAGGTGAATTTCAACACCTATCTCCCGAGCAGTTTCATCATCGATGTGCTCCTGGTGAACACGGGCTCGACTCCCGTCGACAGTGTGGTCGCCTTCCCACGTTCGAATCAGCGCTTCACAGTTATCTCGGATCCGAGTATCCTTCTCACCAATCAGCTGCTGCCGGGTGACAGTGCGCGTGCGACATTCGAGCTTCAGGTGAATCCCCGAAGTACCAGCGGATTCGATACCATCTTCGTTGCCATCTCCGGCAAGGAAGGTGCACGGACGGAATGCCAGCTTGTGATCTGGGTCGAAAAGGAATACAAGCCGGATAACATCCTGACCTGTCCCGCACCGGGAAGCATCAGTATCAGTTTCGTCGATACGCTGAACAGTTACATCCCCGATCCTATCCCCGTATACCTGAGCGTGATCAACAACGGCGATGCACCATCGAAGGAAACCCGCCTGCTGTTCGCTGCGACGGAAGGCATCACACCGGCGGACGGACAGAGCCGCACACTTGATCTCGGGGTACTTGCGCCTATGCAGCGCATTGA
Organism: Ignavibacteria bacterium; assembly: GCA_002869275.1. Classification (GTDB taxonomy): domain Bacteria; phylum Bacteroidota; class Ignavibacteria; order SZUA-365; family SZUA-365; genus BM516. Next base: position 4,657 of record PKTF01000384.1, read on the forward strand.
TACAGTGTTTTACCTGCGTGCGGTTCCTCGAAGAAACGACACGACGGTGACGCTGCCGTTCACCGTGCAGGGAAAAGGCGGACTTGGCGACAGGATAATCGAAAGCGGCTGCGAACACGACATCGACATACCCCCGATCCGGGAGGTGCTGTTCGAGCTCGAGTGTGAAAGCGCACCGAAAATCGAATTCGTTGACGGGCAGTATAATCCCAACCCCTTCGACTGGGAAGTCGTGGTACGCAACACCGGAAACAGCCGCGCAAAAGATGTTCGCGCCGTGGTTTCGTTACCCGTGGCCTACGTGCTCGAAGCGCCATCGACATCGGAAATTATCATCGGAGACATGGATGCGTTTTCCGAGACGACCGTGTCATGGAAAATCAGGGCACGTGAGGTTTTTGAACCCGACACGAGCGAACTCCGCGTGCTGGTGTTCGACATGTTCAACCGTACTGCGGAATGTGGTGACAGTCTGATCTTGCCGGCGATGCGCGAACCCGATCTCGAGGTAAGCTGCGAAATCGTCCCCGACACCATTCGCGTCAATACGCAGAACGGCCTGTATCAACCGACGGACTTTACGTTTACTGCGATTCTCCGCAACATCGGTACTGATCCAGCGGACTCCGTGTATGCTGAGATCATCATCGCGGATCCGGATATCAGGCTGCTGGAACCTGAGCAGACACGTGTATTTGTCGATGCCGAGATCGCACCCTCGGCGTTGAAGCAGGTTGAATGGCGCATTGCGCCGCTGCCCACGCCACAACCTCGCGACCTCGAAATTCGTCTGCGCATTTCCAGCGGAAATAATCCGACGGTAACGACGGCATGTACCGTTCACATCGAGGCCGCCCTGCTGCCCGAATTGCACTGCGCAGCGGCGACGCTCCCGGAAGACACGCTGCATTACAGCATTGCGACCCTGGAATATGATCCACTGCATTTCACCGCAACGTTGCGTAACTCCGGAAGCATCGCAGCACAGGAGCTCGAAGCGACCCTGCTTCTGCCACCCAATATCAGTCTGCCCGCAACCGAGTCGGCTATCAAGTATCTCGGCCGACCGCTTCCAGAGGATTCGACATGGACAGTGCAGTGGGAGTTGGTTCCGGAGAAAAAACGGAACGGGACTCTCGACACGATTCGCGTTGAATTTCGCGCCGGCGAATTGACGGCCGAATGCTTCGATGCCATCTTCATCATCGGGATTCCTCCTGTGACTGTATTCACGGTTCCCCGCAATATCGTCGAGCGCCATGGACGTGAATTCACAGTTCCGATTCTCATCGATGAATCACAGAACAAAGATATCCAGGATATCGAACTGTTCATCAACTACGATGCATCCCTGATCGACTTCATCGAATGGGAGCGTGACAGTACCCTGCTTGCTGATGACTGGAGCATCAGCGCCTCTGGTGGTGACGGACGGATTTCTTTCCATGCCAAACGATCGGATGAAGCGCTCGAGGGAATTGGTGAATTGATCCGCATGCGTTATCGTGTGCGTTTCGGTGATGGCGACGACATCCTGCGCTGGGCTGTCAGTCCGGTAGAATTCGATTCCCTTGCCAGCGCAGTAAATCGTGGCAGCGTGCTGGCCCGGTATTATAACGGACAGGTCATGGTCAGCGGTGACTGCCTGTATCCACTCGAAGCGACGAAGCAGTTTGTCATCGGGAACAGTCCGAATCCCTTTAACCCCGTCACGGTTATTCACTGCAGCATATCGGAAACGCGAGAGGTCTCGCTTGAAGTCCGTGACGCCCTCGGTCGTCAAGTGACGACGCTGCACGAGGGAACATTGGAAGCGGGGACTCACAGATTTCATTTCGATGCTGCCGGCCTGCCGAGTGGTTATTATTTTGCACTCTTACGTCTCGATGGCAGGCCGATCTCCATCCGAAGGATGCTCCTTCTGCGCTGATCCCATGAACCTGTGATCTAGTCAGAAAAAGCATTACGGATTCTTCTTCCGCACCATTCTCATCACGATGCGACACCTGTATGACTTCAGTCTCGCCCTTTCGTCTGTTCTGCATTTTCCCGCATCCGGACGATGAATCCTTCCTGATGGGCGGAACCATCGCCTCGATCACGCAGACGGGTAAAGGCGATGTGGCACTCTATACACTGACACGGGGTGAAAGAACCCGTAACGCTGCTGAGCAGAATCTGTCTCCCGTTGAAGTTGCGGAAATCCGTTCCGCGGAAGTGCTCGAGGCATCGGAGATACTTGGTATCTCAAGCCATTTTCAGGGTGATTATCCCGACGGCGGACTGCGAGATTATGATCCGCGTGATATCGAAAAGGATCTTGCTGAAAAGATCCGCGCGGTCAATCCGCACGTCCTCTGTACGTTCGATGTACAGGGAGGGTCCGTCCACCCCGATCACATTACCCTGCACCACGTGGTGAAACGAGTTTTTGTCGATCTGCGAGAGCAGCTGCCGGCGTTGCAGCGACTGTGTTTCTGCGTGCTTCCGAAAAAGAAAATCATGTCCTGGCCGCGCGCCGTGTTCGGAGTTGATGACGATCGTATACATGCCGTTCTCGACGTGGCTCCATGGCGGGATATCGAGGAACGTGCTGTCCACGCGCATCGCAGTGTACGCCGCGATGTCGAGGAGAATAATTTCGACAACTGGATGCTATGGGAAGAGGAGTATTTCAGTTTCTACAGGGAAACGCCTCAGTCCGTCGCCTCGAGCCTGTTTGACGGACTCCACCCCTGACAATCCCTGCCATGCGCGGGCATGTTCTCACAAAAAAAACCGTCCCGAGATACAGGACGGTTTTTCTTTTTTGAGAGTCTGATCTCATATCGAATGCTTATGCATGCGCGTACTTGGCAACGGCATCCTTGTTGAAATCGACCGCGACCAGTTTGGACACACCTTCTTCCTCCATGGTGACGCCATAGAGGGTATCGGCGGCGGCCATCGTGCGTTTGTTATGCGTGACAACAATGAACTGCGTATTCTTGGAAAAATCACGCAGAATCTTGATGTAGCGATCGATGTTGGCGTCATCGAGCGGCGCATCGACCTCATCGAGAATACAGAAGGGACTCGGCTTCACCAGGTAGATCGCGAAGAGCAGTGCGATAGCGGTGAGCGTCTTTTCGCCACCCGAAAGCATGTCGATGGAGTGGGGACGCTTCCCGCGGGGCTTGGCGATGATATCGATCTTTGCCTCGAGGGGATCGTCATGTTCCTGCAAAATCAGATCCGCTTCGTCACCTTCGTCAAAGAGGGACTTGAAGATTTTGATGAAGTTTTCGCGCACCAGTCCGAAAGTTTCGAAAAACTTCTGCTTCGCGGTTTCATTGATCTCCCGAATGGTATCGCGAAGAGTCTGCTCTGACTGAATCAGATCATCACGCTGCGTCGTCAGAAGATCGAGACGGTCTTTCTCCTCTTTCCATTCCTCGAACGCAAGGGGATTGACCGGTCCCAGTCCGCGAATCTTCTGGCGGAGGTCGTTGATCTCCTCCTTTGCCTGCGCGAGATCGAACACATCGTCTTCTTCTGAGCTCACACGTTTGAGTTCCATCTCGAACTCATCGCGTGCATGTTCTTCGAGCGAACTGATACGCTGCTTGATTTCGCTGACCTTCAGTTCGATCTCATGTACAAGATTGATATTCTGATTTTGCTGCTGGCGCTCTTCATGCAGCGTTTCTTCGATACCGCGCAGCTCGGTCCGTTTGGCTTCAAGTTCCTGCTCGATCGCAGAGAGCCCCTCCTTGCCGGTGCTCTGTTCGCGCTCCAGTTCCTCGAGGTTCCTGCCGAGATCAGCGATCTGGTCGACGAGTCCGGCCGCCGCTTCTTCCGACTGAACAATCTCCCGAGCTGCATTCTCAAGGGCCTGCTCCGTCTCATGGAGCGAAGAGCTGAGCCGCTCGAATTCATTGCGCAGATTCTGTATCTCGCCGCGTTTTTCGACGACGGCAAGATTGGCCGTGTTGGCTTCTTCATTGCTGCGGTTATAGGCGCTTTCCAATTCCGTCAGCAGAGAATTTTCTCTCCGCACATCATCTTCGACGCTGGACTGCTGAACACGGAGTTCCTCGATCTGCGGTTCCAGGTCCGCCTGTCGCGCATCCATTTCCTGATTCTCATCGGCGAGGCGCTCGCGTTCCTCTCCGTTCTTCTGCAGGATCCGCTCGAACTTTTCGATTTCGAACATCATCTGTGCGACACGTCGTTCATGTGCCGAAAGGTCCTGCTGGGTCTGCTTCATTTTTTCGGCATAAGATTTCAGATCGATGCCGCTGTAGTCGAGGTTCTTATCTTCGAGCCGCTCCTGGTTTTCCACCAGCTGGGCTTTGAGCTTTTCGACTTCACGCGAGAGAGTGGCAATCTGATCTTTTTTTCCGATCATGCTGCCTTCTTCTTGCCCGTGGCTACCACCTCGCACCAGTCCGTTGCTGTCGAACATGTCACCGGTCTGCGTCACGCAGCGCAGATCCGGGTATTCCCTGATGCAGGAATGCGCGACCTCGGCATCTCGCACGATCAACACTTGCCGCATCAGCATGCTGAACAGGTTATGATACTGCGTGTCGTACTGCACGAGGTCGATCGCCCAGCCCAGGATACCATCTCCCGCAATGGGGAAGGTCGAGGACGTGGCTTCGGGGATGCGGGAGAGAACGGCGAAGGTGGCTTTTCCCTTGCGGTGCTCTTTCAAATTCTGCAGACCACTGATAGCCTCAGACACATCGTTGACGAGCAGGTAGTGTGCGGCCTCTCCAAGCACGGCTTCCACCGACACGCGTAGGTTGTCACGGGTGTTCACCGCGTCGGCGATTGTCCCATAACGCGAAGTGGACCAGTCACGGTTTCGCAGGAGATGCTGTACGCTTTCGTTATATCCCTCGAGACGATCGACGAGCCCGTTGATGAAATCGATACGCGTCATCTTTTCGCCGATCATTCCCTGGATTTCAAAGGCGCGATTCTGCAGAAGATCGATTTCATTTCTCAGGGACTGCTTACGTTCCTCCATCGCCTGGAATTCACGTTCGGCTTCGAGTACTGTCTCCGAGAGCGTGGCCTGACCGGCATCCTCCTCGGCCATCTGCGCACGCAGCGTTTCGAGATGTTCCGAAGCATCGAGGTCTTCGTCCGAAAGTCGCTGCAGTACCGAATCAATTGTTTCACGTCGCGCGTTGAGCTTCTCCAGTTCATTCTGCAACAGGGCGCCCTGCTGCATCAGTTCCATTCGGCGCTGCTGCCGCGTTTCCGCCTGCAGTTTTTTCTGCGACACCTGCTCCTCGATATCCCGATGGGCGCTGCGGCGTGATTCGCTCTGCTGCTCAAGCAAACCGAGTTCCTGCGAATTCCCCTCGAGCCGGACTGTCAGGTCTTTCTTTCCCTGCTCGATCTCAGATATACGGATCTCATAACCTTCTTTATCCTTCTTCAATCGCTCGGCCCTCTGGAGGAGGGAGCGCTCCCGTTCTTCATTGACGAGCAGGTTCTGGCGTGTTTCACTTATCCGGGACACAAGTCCTGAATACTCTTCCCGCCGCGCATCGAGGCGCTGTTCAATTTCATTTTCCTCATTGCGATATGCCGAAAGCAGCGTTTCCTCTTCTTCCATGCGGCTGTTCATCGATTCGCGTTTCTCGATGGTCTCGGCTAAACGACTCTCGAGCGGCTCAAGTCTGCGGAAGAGGTTATCGTAGTCGCGCTGCAGCACATCGACCTCCAGCACCCGGAGGCGGTCCATGTATTCGTTGTAGCGTTCCGCCTTTTTTGCCTGCCGGTTGAGCGAGTTGACGGACTTGCTGACTTCGGCAATGATGTCATCAACGCGCAGCAGGTCCGATTCGACATCGCTGAGCTTGCGCAGCGCTTCTTTCCTGCGGGCCTTGTATCTCGTCACCCCCGCCGCTTCCTCGAAGAGACGTCGACGTTCTTCGACCTTGTCGCTCAGAATGGTCTCCACCATTTTCAGCTCAATCACCGAATAGGCATTCGCACCCATGCCGGTGTCCATGAAAAGGTGAAGGATGTCTTTGAGACGACAGGTCGTCCGATTCATCATGTATTCGCTTTCACCCGAACGGAACACACGGCGGGTGATAGTCACCTCGTTGTAATCGAGAGGGAGGATCCCCTTGTTGTTTTCGATTGTGAGGGAAACCTCCGCCAGCCCGATCGGCTTTCGCATCTTCGTGCCGTTGAAGATGACATCTTCCATCTTGTCGCTGCGGAGGGTGGAGTAGCGCTGCTCCCCGAGTGCCCAGCGAAGGGCATCGACGATATTGGTCTTTCCACAACCGTTCGGACCGACGATGGCAGTGATGCCGTCATTCAGCACAAGATTGGTTTTGTTAGCGAAGGATTTGAACCCGAGGATTTCGAGCTTGCTGAGATACATGGTTTCTGTTCTATCTGAAGAAAACTACACCGCCACGTTTGCGAACGACCACCAGAGATCGATGTAGTACCGCATGTAGGCGACAATTTCAAATTCGTTATTGAGGGAGATGAAGCAGTACGCCAGGCCGGCTCCGATCAGGACAAAACCAGCCAGGTACGCAAAGAGCGGGCGAATGTCAAAAACAATCGCAGAACCTTTCAGCATTCTGCTGACAATCCAGATGTGGAATATCACCAGAACAAGGATGATCAGGATTTCCAGAAGTACCGGATCCATGATGCGGTACAGCACCATGCCGAACGGTGCAAGAATGATCATCGGCAGGGCCGACCACATACTCACACTGTATGCATCGAACATGAATACCTTGCGGCGGACAATCAGGGACAGCACGCGAAGGGACAGGGCGAAGAACAGCAGCAGGACGAAGAAAAGCACTGTCAGAACCAGGGTGTGCTCCAACGGATTCCATGCGGCGAAATTCAGCCACTGCTTCAACCAGATCGTATGCACGAACTGTGAAAGTACTTTATCCATCAAAATGTTGATGCGCCAGAAATACAGAACGTTCGCATATAGCAGCGCAGCGGAAAACGAACCGAGAAGCCCAACCATCGATGTCTGGAATATCGAGAGCATGCGCTGATCACGTACGTCCGCATAGAAATTGTACGGGCGGAGAAGTGAGCGGACGACATTTTCACGGAAACGGCGGAACAGGTTATATACGATCGCGAAAATGAAAATGATGAGAATACCGAAAATGACGAAGCTGACCGGATGCTGCTCCTCATAATTTCCCGTAACAAGAACCGGCGGCTTTTCATTGTTGAAACTGCTCTTGAGCACATCGTACGCGATACGCTTCTGCCGAAATCGATCAACCACACCGGTGGTGGCGACGTACTCATACACACGATCCACCGCCATGATCGGACGCGAGACGGCCCAGTCAGAGAACGAGTGAACGGTCACTCCGTCATATCCGAGATCTCTGATTTCCTTGTAGAGCTGAAGATAAAACTGTCCCTGTGCGTCAATGGAGCGAGGATCACTGTACCCATTGTAGTTTCCGATCTGCACCGGATACATCAGCGAAGACACAATGACAGGGTGCCCTTCGAGCTTGTCTGCAAGTCCGCTGATCATTGCGCTGACCGATTCGGTTGACTGCGGCATGATATCCAGGCCTGCAAAATGCAATCCTTCCGGCAGTTCCGATGGAAGCATCGACTGGAAGGTCATATACTTCAGCAGTCTCTCCGATTCGCGAGTCACCTGAGAGACATTGTCGACATAATCCAGAACCGCAGGTGTCAGGTGCTGCACCCCCTGTGCCAGTCCGAGCGCAATCAGCGACGGGCGGTTGAAATCACGTGCAATGACCTCGCGGGCGATATTTTTCGCCGAGGTGTGAATACCAGCTTTGGAGAGGAGAGAAGACGGTACATCCTGCAGCGGAAGGTCGTGAAACACCAGCAGGCCATAGCGGTCACACAGCGCCATGAACGCGGGATGCGGTGATCCAGCGGCGAGCCGTACGGTATTGGCGCCGAGATTCTTCATCATCAGCACATCCCGTTCCATCTCATCAAAGGAAAGAGAGCGCCCGTGCCGCGGGGAATCCTCGAGATACGTCATCGCCTTGATGTACAGCGGTGATCCATTTAAAACGAGATTGCCGTCCCGCACTTGAATACTGCGGAATCCGATAGGCTGGCGGGTTTCGTCAAGCACGACACCGCCACGAAGCGTGCGCTGGCGCAATTCGTAAAGATTTGGTGCTTCCGGAGACCAGAGATTCACTGAGGGAAGAGAGATCGATATTTCTACTTCTTTGAGACGATCCGATTCGACCGTGACGCGCTGCGGCTCACTGCCGGCGAGAACAAGGCCGCTGATCGGTTCCACAATCTCTATCAGATGTTGTACGCTGGATTTGCCGAAGGACTGCGTGCCGCCGATGGTGTCGGAGGGGAGGGACGAAACTTCACCGGAGTTCAGAAGCGCCCGGTAATGCAGCCTGGCCGAACGTCCGGCGCCGGTGACCTGAGTGGTGACGAACGATTCCTGAACCCACACTCCCTGATGTGCCGCCAGTCCGATGTCGTGCACGATGCCGCCGTAATTCAGACGATCCCACATCTGCTCATAGAGGGGAATGGTTTCATGCGTGTCGAGAAAATTATGCACGCTGATCTCAATGGAGTTCGTTCCCGGCTTGATGATACCCGGTGAGATCTTGAAATTGAACGAGGTCAATCCGGCGTGTTTTCCGATAAACTGACCGTTAATGGTTATTTCACAGTAATAGGAAATGCTGAGAGCGACGATCTGGAACACCGAACGCGAGGCCATGGCGCGGGGAACACTGAAGTCCCTGCGAAAGACGACGGCATGCCTGCCCTTGTATGACGAAGGAACGTTCACCTGCTTCCACGACTCGTCATCCTCTGTCCGATACTGCCACATGCCATTGAGATCAATGACGGAGCGATACTCGGATGGAGCCAGCAGTCCAGCGCTCTCCTCGCTGATAAGCGAATTCCGCTGCTGCATGAAGGTCACCTGTGCGTGCGCCGAAGATGCGAGCAGCAGGAGAACAGCAACAACCGTCGCACCTCGAAGGTGCGTCCAGATTCGACAGGAATACGTAGAAGGCTGCATGAACACTACCGGATATTGATGCAAGAGAGTAAATGTACGAAACGAACGCCAATGAACAAAGCCTGTCCGTATCCGCTATTTTCGGATATGAAGCAAAAGAACCACAACTGGGTGCGTCGAGAACCTGAATGTCGAGATCACATAGAAACTATCATAAATCAAATAAAAACAGTGATATAGATACCTATTGGCTTTGGACGATCTAACCGACACGACCGCCGAATATGCGCACACCCATCGAAGCAGTCTTCAGTCGTACCAACCCATCCCAGCCCGTCTGAACCGACCATTTTAGCTTTCCTTAAATCAAGGAAGTAGATGCTTTCTGTTCAGTACAGTACGCTGTAACGCGATCCCGGTGTCGACCTACTGTCGCGAGTCGCGAGAAATGCATTGATACTCCATACCTCATTATGAACTCACTCTCGACCCGCTGCATACACAGAACCAGGGTAGGGGAGATATTGCAACACACGCATGGTGCCAAACTCGTCTTACACGACCAGCTCCGGTGGTAGTGAACGCAGTCATTCGGTCTATTAAGCCCACATCCTGCGCTTCCGCAAGAACTCCCGGATACGACTCCTCCAATCCGGACCGGAACGTGAGCCCGTATTCATGGAGCCCTTCATGCATCATAAGGACATGTGATCGCTCGTAACTCCCCGAAACATGTTTCACGTGAAACAAAAAAACCCCCTCCAGAGGGAGGGGGCTGTTTCACGTGAAACACGGTCTATCAGAATTTGCGATTCTTCTTCGCGGCTTTTCTGGATTTTTCCTGTTCTTTCGCTTTTTCCTGCATCGAGGACATTGCTCGCTCAGACCAGCTCTTCTTGTTCTTTCCGTCTTTCTTAACAACTTTGGTCAACGGTTCATCTTCATGGCGTTTGTTGATCAGGTACTGCTGACCAATGGAAAGGATGTTAAACATGAAGTAGTACAGGTTCAGTCCGGAGGGGAAAGAGTTGAAAAGGAACCAGAACATCAGGGGCATGATATAAACCATGGACTTCTGACGCGGGTCATTCACTGTCATTTTCTGCTGAATGAACATGGTAATGGCCATCAAAAGTGCCAGTCCACTGATGAAGCTCATTCCGATTACGGGAAGTTTCATCGGGAGAGAAATCAGGATATCAGGTGCAGAAAGGTCATCGATCCAGAACATGAACGGTTGGTGTCTGAGCTCGATGGTGGACCTGAATATGGTGAAGAGTGCGAAGAGAATCGGCATCTGCAATGCCATTGGCAGACAGCCGCCTGCTGGATTCACCCCGTACTCTTTGTACAGCTTCATCATCTCGACGTTCTGCTTCTGCTGATCGTCTTTATATTTCTCCTTCATCTCGGTGATTATCGGCTGCAGCTTTTTCATCCGCTGCATCGAGCGCATACTGCTCTTCGTCAGGGGATAAAGAATCAGCTTTACGATAATCGAGAAAATGATAATCACCCATCCATAGTTCGGAATGAATGTGTGAAGGAAGCTGAACAGCGGCATAACGAAATATTCCGAGAACGGGCGAACCACGAATTCCCAACCCAGGCTCAGGATTTGCTCAAGGCCCTCGTGCTGAGCTTGAAGCAGATCATAATCCATCGGACCGATGAACATGACAAACTCAGATTTCTCTCTCTCGTTGCCGCGGTACCGTACTTTGATTCCGGCTTCATACAGTTCTCGCTGTCCTTCATTGGGAAGCGGCTTCATGATACCCTCGATATAGGTACCTGTACCCTTGAAGTCGTTCCTTGTAAGAAGCGCACTCAGGAAATACTTATTATTAATCGCCACCCACTCGGTTTCGCCCTGCAGGTTTTCCTTCATCACTTCATCTGCATCATCGGCATTGAAGTACTGGCGTGAATCATCGATAAAGACGTTTACTTCCGTGAAGCTCGCTTCTTCGACGCTGTTGCGCTCTGAATGTGCCGGCGAATGGATCGTCACCTGGTATTCATAGTTGGCAATGACTTCCGCCATGTTCACCATCTCGATATCCATGTCCACACTGTAGGATCCGTTGCGAATCACATAATGCTTGATGATGGCAACGCTGTCACCCTGTACAGGGAGGATTGCATCAAAACTATAGGTCATGGAGTCCGCAAGCACGATGCGTCCGTTCTTTGGATACTCGTTAAATCGGAAATACAGATCTTTAGTATCCACAAAGCGCCCGTCTGTACTCGCGAAGACGATGTTATAGTCGCTGCTGCGCTTCCAGTCGAGCAGTTGCAGGGGGTTATCCCTCCACGTCGTGAACTCTTTCAGTGTCCATCGCTTCACCGAGCCTCCCTTTGTTGAGAAGACTGCTTCATACAAATCTGTTTCGACGGTGAACGTGGCATCGCTTCCGACAGCCAGATGGCCAAACCATTTTCCGTAGCGCTGTGTCGCCTCGTCCGATCCCAGGCTGTCAGACTGCTCCGTTGGGCCACTGAAACGATCTGTGGTCATGTTCCGGGCATTGTCCGGTTGTTCGTCGGCAGGCTGTGCCGCCTTCGCGCTGTCCTGTGCAAGTTCCTGCTCCTGCTGACGCTGAATTTCCTCTGCGTCAGGAGCCGTGTAGAACATCCAGAGGACAAATAGGACTGCGATAATTACAAATCCGATAATAGCTTGTCTGTCCATGACTGCTTCTAATTGTGTTTGTTGTCGTTACGGAACAGGGTCGTATCCCCCTTCATTCCAGGGGTGACAGCGTAGTATGCGGCGCAAGCCCAGCCAGCTTCCCTTAAGCGGGCCATGCTTCTGGATTGCTTCCAGAGAGTACGTGGAACAGGTCGGATAAAACCGACATGACGGTGGAAACAATGGTGAGAGTGCTGTTTTGTACACCCGTATGAGAAATATCAGCAATGCGCCGATGGCTCGTTTCATTGCTGTGCCAGAATGTTCTGCAAATCCGTTATCAGTGATTTCATGGATGCGTCTGCAGCGTCAAAGTCAAGCCGTTCGCGTACTCTCCTGCTGTCCAGTAAAAACACCAGGGATAGCGAAAACGCACGCTCTTCACAGATGGACGTCAATGTGTGCCGTCGCTCGCGGTAGCATTCGCGCATCAACCTGCGCGCGCGATTGCGAAATACCGCTGATGGGGCCTTTCTAACAGCAAATCCCACCGTACACTGGTATGGTGGGATTTCCCGATGCAATTCATAATAGCATCGGATATAACCGCTTTGCACGAACCGCCCTCGAGAAAGAACCCGTCCAAAAGCGCGGTATCCTCGAAGGATCTGAAGTTTCGATAACCCGTTACTACGGGACTTATCGGTGCTTCGGCTCGTCACTGACCGTAAGTTTCCAGCGACCGCGTGCACGGCGGCGTGCGAGAACCTTTCGGCCGTTTTTCGTGGCCATACGCGCACGGAATCCATGCTTGTTCTTTCTCTTGCGATTGCTGGGCTGAAATGTACGTTTCATAATATTTCGTTATCCTGGTGATATTCCTTACAGAACTACAAAGTTAGTGATGAACCTGCCTAAAAATCAAGTCTTTTGATCATGTTTTTCTGCGCAGAATGTACAGAAACACAGGAGCACCGAGAGCTGCCGTGACGGCTCCTACGGGAAGTTCGGAAGGGGCAATCACCGATCGTGCTATAATATCGGAAATTATCAGGAAGGAAGCACCGGTGAAAAACGCCGCAGGAAGCAGAAGACGGTGATCCGGGCCGAAAACACGTCGACAGATATGCGGGACGATCAATCCGACGAATCCAATGGCACCAGAAAAACTGACCACAGCCGCCGTCAGCAGAGAAGCCGCCGCATACAATACGCCCCTGGTTGCACGAACGGATACTCCCAGGTGCCCGGCCGCCTCCGATCCGAGGGCCAGAATATTCATCCTTCCAGCAAACAGAAGGATCAGAAGGACAAGAGGAAACACAATCGGGATCAGGATGACCACTTCGAGAAGTGTCGCATTCCCCAGGTATCCCACGAGCCAGAAAAGCGCATTGCGCACGGGACGATCCATCGTGGTGACCAAAGTCAGGATCACGGCGGAAAGGAACGCACCGATCATTACCCCGCTGAGAATGAGCGTATTGTCACCGGTCGTCCTCGTTGCGCCGAAACGGTAAACGAGCATGACCACAGCCAGGGCACCGACAAAAGCCAGGAGCGGTTGGGCAAGCAGGAAAACGCCACTGACTCCCGTGGCAATTGCCGTGAGAGCTCCTACGGAAGCGCCACCGGAAACTCCCAGGATGTATGGATCCGCCAGTACATTGCGCAGCAATACCTGGAACACCACGCCGGCCACTGCAAGTCCGCCGCCGACAAGCAATGCCAGTAATACACGTGGGAGACGAATCTCGGTAAACACGGAACGTGCGGTATGATCGACGCCCCCGTCATCGGACCACGGCTGCAGCAGTTTCAGTAAATCGCTGAATGTGATATCATATGCACCCACGGATAAACCGGCCAGTACGCTAAGCAGCAATACGCCACCAAGCAGCAATGAAATGCGTGCTGTATACTGAACGGTCAGTGGTCGCGCAGCATCCATGCGTTCAGCTACTCCGTGTCAGAGCGCTGTACGTCCTGTACCAGCTTCCACATCTGATCTTTGAGCTCCGTGATCCCCTGGCCACTGATCGAAGAGAACTTCATTACGATGCCGTCATGCTGCGATATGAACTCGGCCATACGCTCGTTAATCTCTTCATCGGCCGTATCCGTCTTGGAAAAGGCCACAAACCAGGGCTTTGATTCAAGTTCGCGGCTGTAAGAAGACAGCTCATTCCTCAATACACGTACATCTCGCTCATAATCATCACTCAGGCATTCAACTATGATTGCCAATACACGCGTGCGTTCCACGTGCTTGAGAAAGGTGATACCGAGGCCCTTCCCTTCATGTGCTCCTTCGATGAGCCCAGGAAGATCGGCAACCGTGAAACTGTCGTATTCCCTGTACCCCACGATACCCAGATTCGGTTGGAGCGTGGTGAAGGGGTAATCCGCTATCTTTGGCTGCGCAGCGGAAATGGTCGAAATCAGCGTCGATTTGCCTGCATTCGGAAAACCGACCAGCCCGACATCCGCAATAAGCTTCAGCTCCAGCATCAGTGTTCGTTCCCGACCCGAACCACCCGGTTCGGCAAAACGAGGGGTCTGACGAATGGAGGTCGCGAACAGGGCATTACCCTTTCCACCGCGCCCGCCTTTTGCCGCAGTGTACGTCTGCCCGTCATCCACCATGTCGGCCAGCACTTCTTCGGTGTCCGCATCCTTGATAATGGTACCGCAGGGAACCTTGATCAGGAGATCCTGACCTGCGCGACCGAACTTGCGCGAAGACATCCCGTCCGCACCTTTCTCCGCTTTGTACTCCCGCTTGTACCGATGATCAAGAAGCGTATGCAGCTGTGATGAGGCTACGAAAATCACATCACCACCACGACCGCCGTTACCACCGTCGGGACCACCTTTCGGCACGAATTTTTCCCGTCGGAAACTGACAAAACCGGCCCCGCCATCGCCGGACTGGATGGAAATACGTACCTGGTCAACAAACACTGGATTCTATTTTTTAGTGAGGTAACGCTTGTAAATGTCGTCGGTGAACTTCACGGCGAGACGCGAATACATGTCTACGTCATGCTTGATGAACAGCTCATCGATATACTCGGAAGCCTCACGCCACGTTGCCTTACCGTTGATTGTCTGCAATGCGTGGGTGAATGCACTTTCGTTTTTCTGAAAAAGCTTCTTGACGTACTTCTTCTTGTCTGCATCTGGAATCTGCTTGGTGATGTCACCGAACTGTGCCATGACTTCTTCCAGAGGAACAGCGGGTTCATCCTGAACTTCTTCCTCCTGCTCGTTCTCGGATTCAGGCGGCGTCTCCTCTTCCACGATGGGGATGTCATTCTCAGAAACCTTTTTCGCCGGCGCGGTCTCTTCGGAATCCATGTCATCGAGGTCGAGCTGCCCGAGAAGTTCCTCGGCAGGTTTGAGGGTGTCTTCTTCATCAAGTGAAATGCCGGGAAGTACCGCGTCGAGTGCGGCGCTCACATTCTCATCATCGTCGAGCTGCACGTCGGGTATGTCTTCTGCCTCTTTGTCCCAGTCGATCTCGAGTTCCTCATCTTCCAGTACCTCGTCATCGAGCGAAAGATCAGGGACATCATCAGAGACCGGCGTTTCAGGTTCCGGCGTGTATACCTCTTCCTCTTCCGCTTCCGGGAATTCCTCCTGGCCGACTTCCTCGATAAGAGCGTAGTCTTCCATTTCCTCCATGGACATATCCGGTATTTCGTCCCTCTCGTCGAGTTCGTTTTCGATCTCAAGAATCGATGTGTCAGTCGCACCCAGCTCTTCCATTTCCGGTTCATCTTCTTCGATTATCGCATCGTCACCGGCAAGGAAGGCTTCGTCTTCCTCGGTGAATTCCTGCACGTCCGGCGGTGAGTCATCGATCAACTCCTCATCGTCGCCGAGATCGGGCAGCACTTCCTCCACGAGCTCTTCGACGGCATCGGGAACCTCTATTTCCTGCGTAGGCTCTTCGTCGATGATCAAACCGTCCTCATCGAGCTCTGGAATGTTGTCAAGCGTATGCGCGGTAACGGAGTGTTCTTCTTCGCTGATGATGAAATCGAGGTCGTCGTCGTCGCCGATTTCCTTGCGGGTTCGGTCGACATGTTCGGGGGTTTCCACGTGCGGCACGTCGAAATCCTGTCCGGCTGTCACATTCCGCTCCGGCTTCATCGGTGTGGTTCCTTTCACGTGCTGACTCACGATTGTGGAAATGTCGAAACTCATGGTATAGTCGACTTCACTGATGATCATCACCAGGTCGTGCAGCGTAATCTGTTCCCTCTGCTCTTTTTCACGGTCCAGACGCTCAACAATAGCATTCTGCTTCTTGTCATCGAAGAAAATGGAGAGGGCTTCTATTGGAACGAACTTTTCGGCCGCTGCCGATTCGACCGCGAAAAGGTTGAAAATGGGCTCTGTCAGATGCGCCAGCTTTCTGCTGTCAAAACTGCGAACGACTTCCTGATCGATATATTCGAGCATCTCGGTGAATTTCTTCGACGTCATCACCGTCAGCTGCTTCTTCGTGAAATATTCCCGGAGAATGACCTGATAGTATTCATACTCCCAGAAGCACTGCAGCGATTCGAGAATATCATCCGTGGATGCGTGTTCGCGATCAGCAAAAAGATACTTCTCCAGTGTCCACTGCGGTCGACACACATAGTTGAAGAGCAGCTTGACGTTCTTTTCGAGCGTGCTCCTGTATTCCTCTTCGCTGAACACAGCATAATCACGTGCCTGTGAAATGATGTGTTCGAATACATTCCTGATGTCATCTTCATCGTAACGGAAGTGCGGAGAATTCAGAAGCCGTTCCTTCTCATCATCTATCCAGGACTCGACGTCACGCTCGAACATGCGCTTGAGTGCCCTGGGCATCTCCGATGCAAAGATCTGCTTCGAGCTGATCGTGTCCTGATCATCCAGCGTCTCCTTCAAGAGAAACGCGATGGTGTCTTCAATTCTCCGTTCGAACATAAGCCTTGTCCACGGTTGTGTGTGAATCGAATAGGGTTGTACACATGAAGGACCGGGAGAAAGCGTCGGCTTCTCCAGTCACACAAGTATCAGAAAACAATGTAACGGTTCCTCAGGAAACCTTGGCGATAACCGAAGGAAGGCGTTTGAACTCATTTTGTCGTACGAGATTGCGGACGGACGTGATGAGCGTCTGATCAAAACCTTGCTCGAGCAGTCGCGCATCGTCATAATGCTCGTCAATCATAAAATACAACAGAGCATCCGCCTGTTCATATGAAAATCCGAGTTCCTCCTCATCGGTCTGACCGACCCAGAGGTCTGCGCTCGGTGCTTTGTTCACGATAACGTCCGGCACACCCATACTCCTCGCCAGCTGCCAGACCTGCGTCTTGTATAAATTCCCCAGCGGATTGATCGCGCAGGCAGAATCGCCAAATAACGTACTGTAACCCAGATAGGTTTCTGTTTTGTTTCCCGTTCCGACCACAAGCCCCCGCTCTCTCGATGATCTGTCATACAAGACAATCATCCGATTACGTGCCATGATGTTTCCCTTGCGGACATTGCTCATGTCCGGATCCGTCGCAATCATCGGGTCTACCATCGGAGTGATTTCCACGGTTTCAGTACGAACGCCAAGCTGTTCTGCGAGCAGCACGGCGTGTTCCATGCTGTGAGGATTGCTTGTTGCGTACGGCATCATCACACAGAGGAGGTTCTCCGGTCCGAGCGCGCGGGCAGTCAGCGCGGCAGCGAGCGCGGAATCCACACCACCGGACAGTCCAATGACGGCGCGGGAAAATCGCGCTCGCGTAAATTCACTGCGAATGAACTCCGTCAGAAGATCGGTGATGTTCGAGGCGTCAAGTTTCAGTTGAGGTAACATGCTCCTGAACAAGTAATTAATAGAACTTACAAAACCGGTTTCTGCAAATCAATGCGTGAAAACGCTTTGACGAAACTCAAATCATTTTTATTCGTACAATACACAGTATTGTTTGGAGAAAAACAATGAGACTTCCAGGATTTATTCTCTTTTCCGCCCTTTTGCTGCTTCTCACCACACAACAACTTGCAGCACAGGACGGATACTCCACCAGGCTCGCGCTCGGTGACGTTCGAGAAATCGTGGTTGATATTGATGCCGGCTTCGGAACATTCTACCTTAAGCGAAGTGAAAAACCCGCTCTGTTCACCCTCAGGGAGAAAGATCACGAAGATCGTGAAGAATATAGTCAGCCCGAAACGGAATATTATATAGAAGATGGCATCGGCTATCTGACTGTGGATCTCACCAATGGTGATGACGGCGA
This sequence comes from Ignavibacteria bacterium, assembly GCA_002869275.1. Taxonomy (GTDB): domain Bacteria; phylum Bacteroidota; class Ignavibacteria; order SZUA-365; family SZUA-365; genus BM516. The sequence continues at coordinate 22,586 of PKTF01000384.1, forward strand.
TATGAACGCGTTAGCCTGCCTGATCCAGGGAAAGCAATCCCGCATCTGGTATGCAACCATCAGTGATGGTATACCCGTTCGTCTCGATATCACACTCGGGGCGGGAACGGCCGCACTGAATCTTACCGGCATTCACATCCGTGCATTCAGCCTCGACGCCGGCGCGGGAACCGTGCGCATCAATGTCGACAAGGCAAACCGCGAAGAAATCGAGGACGTTGCGATCAGTGCCGGAGTTGGTTCTGTGACCACGAAGCGGCTCGGAAATTTGCGCTTCCAGACACTCGACTTCGAGGGAGGCATGGGAACATATCGTCTCGACTGCTCAGGCGCCCTTCCACGAAAATCTCGGATACATACTGATGTCGGAGTCGGTTCGCTCACCCTGGTGCTCCCGAAGGGTGTCGGCGCAAAAGCCCTTACCAACGATCATTTCCTCAGCTCGACGAAGATGTACCGCTTCATACAGCACAGCGATGATGTCTACATCACACCGGACTATAAAAAGAGCAAACGTCGTGTTCTTCTGGATCTGCAGTCGGGAGTCGGATCCGTGTCCGTCCGCTGGGCAAAATAAATTCAAGTATTGATGGGTATACATGAACAGGCCGTCCTTATGGACGGCCTGTTTCGTACTCGAGGCCGGGGTCGAACCGGCACGGGTTTTAAAGCCCACTGGATTTTGAGTCCAGCGCGTCTGCCAATTCCGCCACTCGAGCGCGGAACACAATTTCGTCAATCACGTGTCTCGATGCAAGCCGAAATCATTGCCTCACTTCGCGAGAAGCATCCTCCTTGTTTTGATAACGGTGGGCGTCTGCAACACGCTGATGTAAAATCCGGATGGAAGGGTACTCGCATCAAAGGTCGCGGAATGCACGCCCGGACGAAGGACTGCGTCGACAAGCGTTGCAACGCGTCTGCCCAAACCATCCACCACGTATAGAACTGTATGTGCCGCTTCTAGTACTTCGAATACGATTTCAGTCCTCGGATTGAACGGGTTCGGGTGATTCGGGCGAAGAGCGATCTGTCCGTCTGCATCAAAAAGGCGCGTTCCACCCTCCCGGCAAACACCCAGTAAGGTGAAATATCCCTGCTCAACATCGACGGTGAGATCTCCGCCTATCGATTGAACATCCGTCAGAAGCAACTGCCCCTCCTCTTCGGTTCCCAGGGTCACCATAAACGGCAGCCTCATGGCAACGTTGTTTGCGTTCGTCGTCAACGGGATGTCGAGCTCGATGACACGCTCATCTCCGACGATGCTGCCCGCAGGTTCGAATTGCGGTACGAGTAACGATTTGTGATACCGTAACGTGGCTCGAATTCCCGTAGCGCCGAACAGCTGCATGTTTTCCGCATTTCGCAGATAGAGGAGCACATCGATCACGTTGGAAGGTTCGGCACTGAGAGTGTCCGCGATGAGAACTACCCGTGCTGTTGCCCGCCGTCCGTTGACCTGAAGCATCACTGGACCGCAGGAGGGTGTGTGCATCAGCTCGAGCTCCTCACTGTAGTCGCCGTCTTGCATCGTGTCTTCGAACTCGACTTCCACATCAGCTGAACCGCCGGCGGGAATCGTCACAGGCAATCCGCTGATAATGCGGAAGGGTCCTGCCGATGATGCGGAAGTAATGGTGATGTCTATCAGACCCGCATTTCGCAGTGTTGCCATGGCGGTCATGGGCAGCGTCGAAGCTCTGACCATACCGAAATCCAGTGCATCCGCGACGAGCAGAAGGGAGTCCAGATAACCGGTCAGGGCTGTCTCGAGCTGTTGACCGCATGGTTCCGACTCAACGATGAGACGCGCATTCGTTGCTCCCGCCATTGCGGGCTGAAACACGATCTCCACATCGCGACCCTCCTGTGGTGCGAGTGAAAATGGCGGCATGGGGGATGTGATGGTAAAGGCCGGATTATCTGTTGAAATTCCGGTAATCTGCACGGTTCCGTCACTGTTATTGAAGATGAATGTCGCCAGCGAAACCATATCTCCCGGACATTGTACCCGGCCCTCTGCCACGGGTGCGAGGGTGACATCGGGTTCCCAGGCATCGCTCTCAAGCGTGACCTCTTCGTCGATCAAACAGTCGCCAAGATCAATACGAAATCGCAACAGGTTGGTGAATGCTCCGGTGGTGACATGTGTCACTCTCAACCTGATTGAAACATCGTCGCCGGGATTCAGCACGATCGGAAAACTCGCCGGAGCGATGACGGTGTACTCCGGACCAACATTGAATGGGGCCGGAATGGTAAGCGGGATGCTCCCGGTGTTGGTGAGTAAGAAACTGGCGACGGCGCTCGATGTATCGTCGCAGATCAGAACAGTAGGAAAGACGAGTGTCTCGACAGATGCAAGGAACTCTGCCAGATCTACCTGCTGCGAGAAGGCGATGTAATGGGGACTGCCGCCGGGACTGTTGTTGATGAGATAAAGCGAGTCTGTTTTTAACCCTGTCTGTCCCGGAACTCGTCTCGAGCGCACAATAAACACTTCTTCTTCCTCGGGAGCGATGAAGACGGGAAACGCCGCAGGTGTCAGCAATTCATAGCCCTGGTCGCCTCGCACGAAAGCGGCTTCCGCGATGACAAGCGTTCCATCGCCGTCGTTGCGAACCAGCAGGGTGTCGAAACTTTCGTCCTCGCAGAGCAGATCCGGAAGAGTGCGTGCGATATCAGCCACAAGCTCAGGCCGCGTGGAGAACCAGAAAATGTTTGCAGCAGCCTGGGACATGACAAATTGCGGACGCGAGGCGAATTGATTCGAAGATGGATCAGGAACCGATTGCAGCGCGGCGAGATAGTACAACCCTTCTTCTCCTTCGAAGGTAATATCATGGCTCCACGAAGTTCCGTAACCGTTGATGACGGCTATTTCCGTCCAGGGTTCGCGGTCGGAGCGAAGGAAAAGATGGACGGCTTCGCCGTTTCCCGTTCCAGTAAGGGTGAAGGTCTTGCGCACGAACATCGTGGTGTCTGTCGAGGGTCCGACGAACAAGCTTTCGTCGACCGGCATTCCGCTGCTGGTCCAGCCGAGCGGTCCGTCCATGCGTATGCGTCCCGCTCCACCAATCGATCCGACACCGGATCCACCGACCGCAGATATTTTCCACACCGAAGACAACAGCTTCGTCTCCATCGACACCGCTCCGCCGGAACCGCCTCCCCCATCAGCACTGCTCCCGTCGCGCCCGCCTGCGCCGTTGGATGTCACGAGATAGGTACTCATCTCAGGGGCGAAGAGACGCAACGCTCCGCCGCCGCCGCCGCCGTCACCCGAGCATGCGAATCCCTGCTGCGGATTGCCGCCCCCGCCACCGGATCCACCGGCGAGAGGAACGATGAACTCATTTCCGTGTGTCTTGCCACCGTTGCCGAGGTTGGACGATGCACCATCGGTGGCATATCCTGCCCCTCCTCCGTTCTGCAGCTGACGCTGTCCGCTTCCACCACCGTAACCACCCGGGGGATCGCAATTCGAACCGCTGTTACAGCCTTCGCCGGAAGTGCCGAAAGGATGCCCGGTACCACCACCTGACGCTTCGTACGCCGGTGCATTTCCGCCGCGAATTCCATTTAAACTTCCACCGGTCATGCCGATGAAATCGCCGCTGCCTGTACCGGGATTGCGATACTCGTCACTGCTGAACGGATTGCCGGCCCGGTTGCGTCCACCGGGACCGCCACCGGTGAAACCGTCTCCCCCGTCGCTTCCATCGCCGGTAAAATCGCAGAAGTTTCCGCCTCCACCGCCACCGCCAGGACCTGCATGTTTTCCGTTGGCGTCAACCTGCAAGAGAGTGTTTGATGCTGTGCGGACCGGTCCGCGTGAAATAATCACAGCAGGGAGATATCCCTGGTTTCCCGGTGCGGCGGCATCGGGGTCGCCGACCGATACGGAGTAATTGCTTCCCGAGAGAATGAGACTGTCCACGATCATGGCGCCGCGGGGTGATCGCTGGCCCCAGGATCCGCCGCTGCCGAGCGTACCATCTGCCGAGGAAACAATGGCCGGCTGGGGGCGGACGATGTAGAACGTCTGCGTATTGGAAGGTGTACCGTTCCGCACAAAACGGATGGGAATGCGAAACGCCGCACCGACAGCCTCCCAGTCACTGCTCGTGGGACTCACATCGGGATGAATTAAAAGCTGCGCGGAGACCAGGCGTCCGCTCCATGAAACAACGAAGGGACCAATTTTCACAACACCGGTATCGGCCGGGTCAGCACATTCGAGACGCGTGTCGTCATCGGCATGATTCAGGAAGAAGCCGTCGGATCCGAAATTTCCAGGCGCATCGTGCGGCGCTACGAACTCTACATAGATATTCATTCCGGGGCTCCCGACATCGGGGAGCATGTAGGATATTTCCTGCGCCGGGGCAAAACCGAGAAGAACAGGAAGCAGTGCAACAATACAAAATGTCGTTAAGCCAAACCGATGTGTCATAGTGTCATCCCGTGCATTCAGGCAGTGTTGTTCAGGGGTAATACTGTATTGTATTCATTTGGTCTGAGAGATTCAATTGAAAAGAAACACCCCGCTTCGCATGCGCGAAACGGGGTGAATACGTAGCAACATCGATATTCTATGAAATTATTCTCCGAGGAGAATTTTCATAAGCTGCTGTGCGGCCAGAGATATCACCGTTCCGGGACCGAAGACCGCTACAGCACCGTTTTCATAGAGGTACTCATAATCCTGCACCGGGATCACACCACCGACGACGACGAGTATGTCTTCGCGGTTGATTTCATGCAGCTCCTTGACAAGAGAAGGAACCAGCGTCTTGTGTCCTGCGGCGAGGCTGGAGACTCCGATGACATGCACGTCGTTTTCTGCTGCCTGACGCGCGGCTTCGCCGGGAGTCTGGAAAAGCGGACCAATATCGACGTCGAAACCGAGATCCGCGAATGCCGTGGAAATGACTTTTGCGCCACGGTCGTGTCCGTCCTGTCCGAGTTTTGCTATCATGATGCGCGGACGGCGTCCTTCCTGTTCGGCAAAACGATCGGTGAGCGCTTTCGCTGCCACAAAGTTACTGTCATCACCTGCTTCACTCGAATACACGCCGGAGATCGAACGCACGACAGCCTTGTGACGATCGAACACCTCTTCCATGGCATCCGACATTTCACCGACGGACGCACGTTTCCGTGCCGCATCAACGCAGGCCTGGAGGAGATTTCCGTCTTCCTTTGCCGCCTGTGTGATATTGGCGAGAGCCTCCTGTACTTCCGTGTCATCTCGTTCGCTGCGCAGTTGCTGGAGTCGGTGTTTCTGGGCCTCGAGCACAGCCGTATTATCGACTTCGAGAATGTCTATGGGATCCTCTGTTTCGAGGCGATGCTTGTTCACGCCCACGATCGTGTCCTTACCCGAATCGATGCGTGCCTGTTTGCGCGCGGCCGCTTCCTCGATACGCATTTTTGGCAGACCAGCCTCAATGGCCTTCGTCATGCCGCCGTGTTCTTCCACTTCCTCGATCAGTTTCCAGCCCCGCTGCGCAAGTTCATGCGTGAGACGCTCGACGTAGTACGAACCCGCCCACGGATCGACAGCGCGGCAGATGCTGGTTTCATCCTGTATGAACAGCTGTGTATTACGCGCGATGCGTGCCGAGAAGTCGGTCGGTAAGGCGATTGCTTCGTCGAGCGCGTTCGTGTGCAGCGACTGCGTATGGCCCATCGCCGCGGCAAACGCCTCGACGCAGGTGCGCGTCACGTTGTTGAACGGATCCTGCTCGGTCAGGCTCCAGCCGGACGTCTGGCTGTGTGTACGCAGGGACATGGATTTCGGATTCTTCGGGTCGAACTGCTTGATGAGCTTCGCCCAGATCATCCGGGCGGCACGCATCTTTGCGATTTCCATGAAGAAATTCATCCCGACGGCCCAGAAGAACGACAGACGCGGTGCGAAGGCGTCAATGTCGAGTCCGGCTGCGATACCCGCGCGTACGTACTCCAACCCGTCCGCCAAGGTGTAGGCCATTTCGAGGTCGGCGGTGGCTCCTGCTTCCTGCATGTGATAGCCGGAAATGGAAATGGAATTGAATTTCGGCATGTACTCCGCCGTAAAGGCGATGATATCCGAAACGATGCGCATGGATGGTACAGGTGGATAGATGTAGGTGTTGCGCACCATGAATTCTTTCAGAATGTCATTCTGAATCGTTCCGGCGAGCTGGTTCAGACCTACACCCTGCTCTTCGGCAGCGATGATGTACAGGGCCATGATCGGCAGCACCGCACCGTTCATGGTCATGGACACCGACATCTTGTCCAGGGGAATCTGATCGAAGAGAATGCGCATATCAAGTATCGAATCGATCGCCACCCCGGCCTTACCGACGTCGCCGACCACACGGGGGTTGTCGGAATCGTATCCACGGTGTGTCGCGAGATCGAACGCGATCGAAAGACCTTTTTGTCCGGCAGCGAGATTGCGGCGATAAAATGCGTTTGATTCTTCCGCGGTGGAGAAACCGGCGTACTGCCGCACTGTCCACGGCCTCGTCGCATACATCGTGCTGTACGGCCCGCGCAGGAACGGCGGGATGCCCGCTGCGAAATCGAGGTGTTCGAGTCCCTGCAAATCCTCTTTCGAGTACAGAGGAGCGACGGGGATATGCTCGGGTGTCATCCAGTTGAGAGAGTCCAGTGCTTTGCCCGTGTTCTGTTCGCGGGCGGCGTTTTCCCAGTCGGCTTTTTCGCCAAAGACGAACTCTTCGATGCCGTAGGGAATGCTGGAAAAATCGGGTTTCATTATTCTGTTCCTTGCTTCCTTATTGAACATCGATTCCGAGGGTGTTGATCAGTTCCGACAGTGTTTCGCCGACATCCGTTCTGACATGGATGAAGGTGTACACGCCGGCGGAGGTCAGTGCATCGATGTCATTTTCCGGATTGCCGGCAACGATGACCAGGGCGTTGCTGTTCTGCTTTTTAAGCTCTTCGATGAGCCGCTGAACCCCATCGCGATAGCTTTCGTCATCGCTGCAGACAACGACGACATCCGCTCCGTCTGCAGCCGCGGCCTGTGCGGCCTCCTCGGCTGTTTCAAAACCGATGTTATCTTTTATATCCATTCCCGCTGCACCGAAAAAGCCCGATGCGAACGTTGCGCGAGCCCTGCGCCAGAAAACGGGTCCCAGCGTGGCAAGAAAGACACGGGGACGCTTCTCCGCGCGATCGACGGCCTCCCGGATATTCTCAAACTTCTCTGCTGCGCGAACCTGTGGAAGCGGGGTGACCAGCATGGGGTTCTCGTTTTCTTCACGGAGAATGTCGTTGATCTCCGAGACGAGTATACCAGACTCTGCTTCGTCACGAATCAACTGCGCCAGGCTGCTGCCTGTCTCGGCGAGAGCCTTTTTGAGACGCGCCTCCGTTTCGCTGAGCGCTGCGCGTTCCTCACGCTGAGAAGCCAGAGCGCTGCAGACGTCCTCGCGCACCTTTTCAGGATTATATGCCGGTGGGGCGAGCTCTTTTTCCGTCAGATTGGGATACTGGTTCGTACCGACGATCACGTCTTTCCGTCGAGAGATATTTTCGTTTCTGGTGGAAGCCGTGGCGGCGATCCGCTGCTGTACGAAGCCCTTCTCGATTGCGGCGATCATTCCACCCTGAGACTCTATTTCCTGGAACAGTTCCCACGCCTTGCGTGCGAGGCTATCGGTCATCTGTTCCACGTAGTACGAGCCCGCGGCCGGATCACCCACCTGCGTCAGTTGCGACTCTTCCTGGAGTACGATCTGCGTGTTGCGTGCGATGCGGTGGGAGAACCTTCCCGGTGCGCCGGCAACATCGTCGAATGTGGCGATATGCATCGATTCTGCGCCGCCGATTGCTCCGGCCATCCCTTCTACAGTTGCGCGAAGCATATTGACATAAGGATCTCTCACTGTCTGCTTCCACCACGAACTGCGTACATGCATGCGCATCATCATATCATCGTCCGATGTCGCACCGAAATGTTTTACGATACGCGCCCACAGCAGGCGGGCGGCGCGCAGTTTTGCGACTTCCATGAAGAAACGTGTACCGACCGGGAAGGTGAAACGCATGCGCGGTGCAATTTCGCCGATTTCCAATCCCATATCGCGCAGACGGCTCATATATTCCACCGCGCTGGCCAGAACACAAGCCAACTCTTCCACCGCGCTGGCTCCAGCATTGTGGAAGGTCTCGCCGCTGATGCCGATAACCGTGGTACGGGTATCGGATACGAAGCGAACCGAATCCGCCATTAATCTCATGGCTGTATCGAGCGCATAGGGAAGCGTTCCGCTGCGCAGGAGCTCCGCTATCGGATCAAACTCTACATGCTTCGGTGAGCGGTCAGCCGCGGCAAACAAGGCGAGGAAGGTGGGTGATGAGAGCCCTCCATAGACATCGATATCAGTCTCAGTGGGAATAGCTGCGAGAAGCGTCTGTACGTCTTTCAGACTGTGTGCCTGCACACCTTTTCTTCCCGCGAGTTCGAGGACGTCCTCGGTATCGGCAGCGTGAACGAGCGCGCTGTCCATCTGCAGTCCGACCACCGTTTGACCGTTGCTCACCCCGTTTTTCATCAACACGGATAGTTCTTCCGCATCGGGGGTATCAAATACCTGGGCTATCGACCAGGGGTTTGTGGTATTTCCAAGAGGCGTGTTTCCGCGGACGAAAGGAGCGCTGCCGGGAAAGCTTCCCAGATGCGGAATTTTTTCCACTTCGTTACGGAAATACACCGCATCCAGGGAAATACCTTCAATGGTATTCCACTGTAATTTTTTCTTCAGATCAGCACCTTTCAGATCCGCGGTGGCTTTCTCGGACCACTCTTCTCTGCTCACAGGGCTGAATTCTCCGAACAAACTGCCGGAGGGTGTTTTTTCACTGGTATTCATTTCTGCACTCTGCATCGTGAAACTGTAAGGCGAAAGCATCAACTTTGATACAATCGCGCCCATCGTGACAAATTTAGCGATTTATTCCCTGCTGATAAAGCCCGGGAATTACTGGAGGTGCACTTTGGTAACACGCAGGTCGGCTTTTTGGAGAAAGAGTTCTCCGAGCTGCTTGAATTTCTGAGGGACGTCGGAAACGAAGAACGAGTAGTTGGGTTGGGCGGTGGACGTGTTGAGAAGATTTTTTTCCCTGAGCATCTGCTCAACCTGGATGGCGGCTGCTTCCCCTGAGTCTATCAGCGCTACCTGCGGTCCGACATGCTTCTGTATGACATCACGCAGAATAGGATAATGCGTGCAGCCAAGTATGAGTGTGTCGATCTGTTCCTTGCGCAGGTCGGCGAGGTATTCCTCGGCAATCAAGTCGGATGCGGGATGTGTTCTCCAGCCTTCTTCCGCGAGAGGAACGAAGAGCGGACAGGGCGTGGAGAATATCTCAAACGACGATTTACATTCCTTGAGCTTCCTGGGATACGATTCACTGCCGATCGTAGCGAGCGTTCCGATAACACCGATGCGACCGTTCTTCGATGCCTTACATGCGGCGGCAGCTCCAGGTTCAATCATTCCGATGATGGGGATATCGAAATGTGCCTTCAAGTCATCGATTGCTACCGCGGACACGGTGTTGCAGGCCACCACGATGATCTTCACTCCCTGCTGCAGAAGAAAGCGGGTATCCTCGAAAGCGTATTCGCGAACGACTTCTTCGGATTTACTACCATAAGGCACACGTGCCGTGTCACCGAAGTACGTGATATTCTCCTGCGGAAGATGCTGCATCAGAGCATGCACGACCGTCAATCCGCCGATACCCGAATCGAAAACGCCGATGCTCTTCTGTGTTTCTGGGATATTCCAGGATGGCATGTTCAGCTGTATCCGTCAGTCTTTGGTTAAATCACGAATGTTGCCGAGGATGTTCTCTCTCAGCGTTGCCTGGTGAACGGGATTGTCGAAGGGGCGTCCTTCCGGATCCTCAACGTAGAAGGAATCCACGACGCCATCTACCCGCGATGCAATTTTGGCAAATACGACGTTCAATCCAAACGCCGATATTTCACTGGTGACCCTGTAGAGCAATCCGAAGGTGTCAGGCGCGTAGACTTCAATAATCGTTTGTGGTTTTCCTTCTTCCCCGGTTTGTACGACGTACTCCACATCCGTTTTCACATTGCTGGTCGGAAGCTTTCGCAGCCGACGAATCCATTTCCGTCTGTATCGGATGTACAGCCTTTCTGCATCGAGTTCACCCGCACAGACCTCTCTGATCAACCTTCGCAGGTCCTGTGTCTGACCGGGTGAAAGATGTCTGCCGCTGATGATATCCACAACACGAAACATGTC
>PKTF01000017.1 GCA_002869275.1 Ignavibacteria bacterium
AGTCCGGTCCACCACTCGCGAAGATCCTTCAGGCGTCCGCGGTTGACGCTGTCATTATTCGTGTTGTCGTAGTAATAGTCTTCGGTGACCCAGGATCCCGGCGGCGTGGGCATCGTGCCGCCTTGCAGCAGCTGGTCGACCACATCACCCGGAGATTGAGTCAAGACCGTGTCGATGTCGGAACGTGTGGCTCCGAACAGTGTCCGTCGCAGGAGATAGCCGGCCCGCTGCTTGTCCCATGGCGTTTCGCCGCTGGGGACGTACGGATCGAGTCCGGCCGTCACCAGCCGGGGCAGCGCCACGGGCTCCGGCAGTCCCTTCAGACTACCCTCACGTTCCGCAAGCGCATGTTGATGAAGGCGTGCGATCTCCGGACCCGTTGTGCCCTTGCGCGGCTTTTCCTTCGCCGGCATGGCGATGCCTGTTCCGGATGATCGGACACTGGAATTCAGGAAAGATCTTCTGTCCATCGCAGTGTACCTGATGTGGATGATAGGAATGATGTTCGTGCGTGTATATAAGACATGTTACATCCACAAATGGTTTATGTCAAGGGGAGGAGGGTGAATAAATTGCCGTAGGCTGTATGCCGTATGCCACATACAGCGATCTGCAGCACTTTCAGGTTCAATGCGAATTGCCGTACTTTGCAATCACCATGGACTCAGCGCGACGTACTATCATAGCGGCCGACAATAACATCCCGTTCATCGCAGAAGCCTGCGCGGAACTGGGTGAGGTGCGACTGTATGATGTGCGCCGTCCCGCTGAACTCCGTGAAGCGCTGGCCGAGGCGGAGATACTCCTGTGCCGCTCCACGATCCGTGTCGATGAGGACCTGCTCGGAGGTACCAGGGTGCGTTTCGTGGCGACGGCCACGTCGGGAACGGACCATTTCGACATCCCCTGGCTCGAACGGCAGAAAATCGCCTGGACCTCAGCCGCGGGCAGCAACGCTCGTTCGGTGGCGGAATGGATGGTTGCCGTGTTGCTGCAACTGCATCATGATGGCACGTTCGATCTGGACAACAGAAGCATCGGCATTGTCGGGGTGGGACATGTGGGAACACATACAGCCCGGCTGAGCGAGGCCCTCGGGCTCCGTCTCATCCTCAATGATCCGCCACGCGAGGAACGTGGAGAGCGCGCGCTGGCGTGGAGTGACATCGCGTTTTCATCCTTCGAACAGACGATCGGTGCGGATATCGTTTCCCTGCACACGCCGCTTGAAACAGGTGGACCGTACCCGACCTTCCATCTGCTCAATACAGCATCGGCCGCATTACTGAAACCTGAAGCCGTTGTCGTCAACGCCGCCCGCGGAGATGTTGCCGATCCCGACATTTTTCTTCGACGCAGTCAGCAGGATTGTGCACCATCCGCACTCGATGTATTTCCGGACGAACCACGCATCGATCCAGGTCTTGTCGATGAAGTCCAGATCGCGACACCACATGTGGCCGGACACTCCTTCGACGGCAAACTCCTCGGCACGCAGATGCTGGTGGATGCCCTTTCCGCATACCTTGGAATTCCGACTTCGTGGCGATACGAGGCCGTCCTTCCCGCAACTCCCATTCTCGAGGGCAGCGGGGAGGCGAAGGCAACCTCCGGAGATCCCCTTGTCCAGGTCCACGAGATCGTGCGACAGGCATACGATCCCCTGCGTGATGACGCCGCTCTGCGTTCCACGATGGACGCGGATCCGGTAACACGTGCCGCCGCATTTCGAACGCTGCGGGCTGAATACCCGCTACGGCGTGAATTTCGCGCGTTTCGTGTGCGCGGGGATTCGGTTGCACCCGAAGCCGCCCGCATCCTTACCGGGCTCTCCTTCCAACTGATCTGATCCTGCAACCAACATCGTGTGTTCTGCATCATATATGACAGAACATCAGAGGAATGCGCCATGGCTGCAGAAATTTCACGCGATACGATTATCGAAGACCTGGTCGATGCCTGGCCCGATGCGATCACATTTCTCATGGAGAAGGGGATTCGCTGTCTGCGCTGCGGCGAACCGATCTGGGGAACTCTCGGATCCGCGATGGACGAAAAGGATTTTCCCATTGAACGGCAGATGACCATCGTTCAGGAATTGCGCACGTACCTCGACAAGACGCCAACCTCGTAAGCATAATCAGTCTGACACCCATCACAGGCAGCAGGAATATGAAAAAGGATCTCAGCAAGAATAAAAAGAAGAAAGCGCCCGCACAGCCCGAGAAGAGCGGCATCAGTCCCTTCGCCTGGGTTGTTACCATGTTTGCCGTGGTGATCGTGGCCATCGTACTCATCAGTAAACTCAACGAACCGGAACCCACGGTCGTGATGCAGCAGAACCAGGCACAGTCAGGAAGCGCCGGCGGCAGTGCTGCCCCGGGCTTCACACTTCCGACCTCTGACGGGGGAAGCAAATCCCTCGCCGATTACAGGGGCAAGGTCGTGATGCTCAACTTCTGGGCGACGTGGTGTGGTCCCTGCAAGCGTGAAATCCCCGATTTCATTGAGATGCAGGACGCCTTCCGAGACGACGGATTCGAGATCGTTGGTGTATCCCTTGACCAGCCCGGAGATGAAGCCAAGGTCGCGCAGTTCGTCACACAGAACGGCATCAATTACGACGTCCTCTACGGTAACGGACAGATCGCACAGGCCTATGGCGGCGTGCGCAGCATTCCCACGACCTTCCTGCTCGACCGCGAAGGCAACATCGTGTCCTCCAAAGTCGGCCTGCAGTCCAAGGCGGCGTGGGAAGAGCAGATCAAAGCGCTGCTCTAGGCTCCGCTGCGCGGAGCCGCGGTAAGCGATCCGCTGTATGCAGTTCCGTCATCCCGAGTAGCCAGCGAAGTCTTCATCGTTACACGGCAGGAGCCGTGTAACGATGGCTTGTTTTCAGTCTGTAAATTTGAAATTGTGCGATATGAAAAATCCCCGCTGTGGCGGGGATTTTCGTATGCAATCATGCAATAATTTCTAGGCGAACAGCAGTATCGTTCCCAGCACCACCATCGCCGCATACGGGAGATAGCGGTACACCACGGACTTCTGCAGCTTCTGGGTGTGCATCCAGTATGCCGCCAGAGAAGTGCTGACGAGAAGGAGGCTGATGATCATGAGTGTGGGACCGAGTTCGAGGGTCTTGCCGAAGGTCTGCCGCAGTCCGGGCATCCAGGCGGAACCGTAGAGCACGACGATATGTGAGACGTAGATGAACAGCGTGTGCTGTCCCGCAATCTGGATAATGCGTGGAACGTTCTTCACATACTGCAGCAGCATGCCAACGCCGGCCCAGAGCAACAGCACCAGTGAGAGGCGGCTGAAACTCAGCCAGATGCTCGAGGAGGCGCCGAGGTGCGTGATCTTCCAGCCGATGAATTCGCGTGGGACGAAGAAGGCCAGGAACAGTACTGCCCCCGCGATGAAATAGTACTTCGGCAGCATGGCCGCGCGCCCCTCTTCCTGCCATTTCAGGTAAAGAGCCGCACCGGCAGCACCGAGAAACATGTAGCCGGCGAAGGGGAAGACCGGGAACCAGGATCCCGTCGCTGTAGTCATCCAGGCAGCGAACCACAGAGGGGAGAACGATGCCCAGTCAAACTGGTAGATCAAAGGCGCGATGAGGATGAAACCGAGTCCGATGCTCAGCGCCGATGTGAACAGGCGCCTGCGGTTCCGCGCGAGCATGAAGAGCGTGAACATGCCGAGAAGTGTGACGGACATCAGCCGCAGCACGTCGACATGGAAAAAACGCTCCCAGCTTTCGGGCGAAAGGGAGAACATGCTGCTGATGGTGCCTGCGGGAAGGTGCATCAGCGATCCGATGAGGAACAGTACACCGATCCAGCGCAGACGTTTGAAAATGACTGAGGCAGGCAGTTTCCCGCCGCCGTCCATTTTCCTGAACGTTGCGATCACATAGGCGAAGCCGGAGCCGAACAGGAAGATCGGAGCCGTCAGTCCGCGGTTGATCTGCCAGATATTGAACAGCAGCGAATCGCCGCTGTAATAGCTGTTCGAGAGGAGGGCATCGATCGTGTGTCCCTGAATCATCATGAACACCGCCCAGGCGCGCATGACATCCAGCAGCACGATACGCTTGCTGTCAGAAAGGCTGTTATTCACTGTCTCCACGTACAATCAGTAGCTCAAGACACAAAATTACGTGAATTCCGTAGCGAATACAAGGAGAATCGCAAGCCTGCAACCCACTCGCCATTCCCTCGTTCCCCGTGATTTCGTATCTTTAATGATTGCATAAATGCGTCCGCATTCGGCGGACGCCCTGCTTCATCGTCGATCTGGAGTATACATGTCGGACCAACAGCCGCAGACCAACACACTCGCTTCCGCCTACGATCCCGCCAATGTGGAGGATAACTGGTACAGCTTCTGGGAAGGCCAGGGACTCTTCCACGCAGAGCCGGAGACGGACAAGAAGCCGTTCACCATCGTCATTCCGCCGCCGAACATCACCGGCATGCTGACCATGGGACATGTGCTCAACAATAGTTTGCAGGATGTGTTTCTGCGGTGGCACAAGCTCAAGGGCGAGCATACCTGCTGGATCCCGGGTACGGACCACGCGGGCATCGCCACTCAGACGGTGGTGGAGAAGACGCTGAAGAAGGAAGAGGGCGTCAGCCGTCACGATCTCGGCCGAGAGGAGTTTCTCGGACGGGTCTGGCAGTGGCGTGACAAGTTCGGCGATATTATCATCCGCCAGCTGCGAAAGCTGGGCGTCGCCTGCGACTGGGAACGTACGGTGTTCACCATGGACCCGGCACTGTCGAACGCTGTGCGCGAAGTCTTCATTCGCCTCTATAAAAAAGGCCTGATCTACCGCGGCAAGCGCATCATCAACTGGGATCCCGTCGCGCACACTGCACTCTCCGACGAAGAGGTCGTATACAAGGAGCAGCAGGGACACCTCTGGCATATCCGCTACCCGGTGATGATCGACGGCAAGCCTTCCAGCAGCGAATACCTCGTCGTGGCGACCACGCGGCCCGAAACCATGCTCGGCGATACCGCGGTAGCCGTGCATCCCGACGATGAGCGCTACCAGAAGTATGTCGGTAAGACCGTGCTGCTGCCGCTGATGGACCGAGAAATTCCCATCGTGGCCGATTCCTATGTGGAAACGGAATTCGGTACGGGCGTGGTGAAAATCACTCCGGCGCACGACCCGAACTATTTCGAGGTCGGCGCGCGGCATGAACTCGAACAGATCAACGTGATGGACGTCGACGCCTCGATCAACGAGAACGGTGGCGCGTACAAGGGACTTGATCGCTACGAAGCTCGCAAGCGCATCATCGCGGATCTCGAAGAGCGTGGTCTCGTTGAGAAGATCGAAGACTATACGCACAGCGTCGGCTACTCCGATCGCACGGACGTGGCCGTGGAACCGTACCTCTCCGACCAGTGGTTCATCGCGATGAAGGAACTGGCTGAGCCGGCACTCAAAGTCGTGCGTGACGGCGAGGTGAAATTTTATCCCGAACGCTGGGTGAAGACCTACGAGCACTGGATGACCAACATCCGCGACTGGACGATCTCGCGCCAGCTCTGGTGGGGACA
>PKTF01000343.1 GCA_002869275.1 Ignavibacteria bacterium
AGGACAGAATCCGAATTGTCGCGGAAGGCGCCTATATCGCTCAGGATCCCGACAGCCGCCGGCTCGATGATCCCTATCAGCGCAAATTTATCGTGACGGTAGAAGTGCGGCACGGGCAGGAATAACGACACGCTGTCAGCATCCGGAGAGCATAAGCGGCTCTCACCGGGCAGCATGTCAGTAAGGATCGACATCGTCGACGTCCGCTGCGTCGGCGTCCTCGCGGAATCTCCCGTGGACGCTCCCGAATGCGTGCAATCCCTCATCCATGATGACGCGCACGACCAGCGTTTCACCACGTTCGATGCGGAGCGGAGGGGCGTGTGACGTATCCCAGTACAGCGTCCGTCCCATATTCGGCGTCCAGCTCAAATCCACGCCGTACTCCCTCGTGTTGCGGATCTTGATGACGTATTGCACTCCCGGCTGCATATCATTCATCTGAATATCGGTACTGTCGGAAATTGCGCCGTAGAGAGGGATAAGGCGCGAAGAGAACATGATCGCGCGCTCCATCGGCAGAAACAGACGCGCATCGGCCGTGCTGTGGGAGAGCACGGTGTGCTGTACGAGCTTGCTGAATTCCGCGTTCAGCGCAGTGCGCATGCGGTTCGCTCGCGGCGCGATCTGCAGGTAGTTTTCGCGGAGTTTGTCGCCCGCGCTGTGTATGCCGCGGACGAAGGTGACGTTGTCGAAGGAGAAATCGGCCGACACACCCTTTCCCGAGCGCCGCTCGATCTTGTAGCTGATTCTTCGCAAGCCCGGCTTATTGCCGAGGGACGCGCTGTCGCGGACGTCGAGATTCAACTCGAAGAGCGGACCGCTTTTCTGTCCGTATCCCCACTCGTATTGCCACCAGAATCCTGGCTGGTCAGGTGCCAGCGCCCCCATCGGATTCCACCCCAGCGTGACTGCCTCATTGGCGCGGTCGCGTGTCGGTCCCCAGTGCGGCACCGCGTACGAGTGCAGCGCAAACACCCCGCGTCCCGCGTCGGCCGCGCCCTCCCAACTTCGTCCCGGGGGAAGTGGGAACAGACGTAACGGGGTGAAACCATGATAACCCTCTGTGGTGTCCGAAGGGTGAAAGACCTGGATCTCCTGTGCCGGCAGCTGCGCGCACAGTGCGAGCAGAAACACCGCGATCATGCGTTTCATGAGCACCTCGACTGCGTAAGGAATGTGCTGTAACTTGCCACGCTTCTCGGAGTAATGCAAAAAAGGGTAGGAAAAATGGATAGAAACTGAAAATCAGCGGAAAAACGTCCTGAAAACGGTCAGTTATCCGAAAATATTTTCTATTTTTTGCATTTTTTTCTTGCGTTTTGAAAAATAATGCCTTACTCTTCCACTGTCTTCTCTCCATCTCTCGGATGTTCACGTACGCCTCGCGCACAAGCGTAGTATGTTTGCGGGGTGCATGTATCATCGTCGTCCTTACGTCTATGCCTGCCGGCGGATGCAGACGACATTACTCTCGAAAGGAGTATGTGATGAATACCCAGTTTCGATCCGCTGTCAGGATCGTGACAAAAGTGAGCGCACTGGCAGCCATCTGTGTGCTGCTCACTGCATCAGCCGTCAAAGCGCAGACCATTTCAACCCCCGATCGTTTCCACGCATCCTATTCCGTCATGGCTGGCATTGGTTATGGGCACGCTGATTTCCAGCACCCCGGCCAGTTTGCCGGTGTGGAGAAAATTTCGACGCCACATTACCGCGTGATGCTCGGATACCGTCCGATCGAATACCTCGGCGTCGGTATCGGAATGGCTGATATCGGGTCCACGGCCTTTCGGGGCGTGCAGTCCAGTTCGGGCAGCGCCGTCACGCAGACTGGAGAGATCCGTGCCCTGAGTGCGGAGGCCTACGTCACCGGACATCTCGCGATCACATCGCTTTCGTGCCTGTACAGCAGGGGCGGTGTAGGCTATCTGAATGTCAGTCAGAGCAGTATTACCGATGGCGGCTCCAGCAGCACGCAGCACAGCAATGGTTTCTCACCCTTCGTGGGAATCGGCGCAGAGGTGCAGTGCCTGAAGCAGGTCGGATTCCGTATGGGTCTCGACTGGTACTTCAATGCCGGTGACGAATCGCTGACGGGTAATGGCTCGCTCTCGACGGCCTATGCCGGCTTCGTTCTGCGTTTTCAAGACTGAACGCGACTGATCTTTCGGGAAGCAGGGAATCAGCGCAATGCAATCGCTTGATGCGGTTGTGCTGCGCTGATTTGTATTTGGAGGGGAAGCACGCATTTGCGTGCGCAGGGTTCAACGGACCAGGATAATCGCATGCTGACCACCGGCACCATCGCTGATGGTCGTGGATACGAGGCGATCAGGGACTTTCGCTCCGTCGACACTGAATGCATACTGATACTCACCGGGAGGGAGTTCCAGTACAAGTTTCCATCCTCCGCGCACTCGGTGCAGGATGGCGCGGCGAGGGTTCCAGTCATTGAAATCGCCGACGACCGCTACCACATTTGCGCGATCATACCCGGGGAGATAAAAGCGCACCGGCTCCGGTCGCGGACGCCTGGCCAGTCGCAGCACCCGCGTCATCCGCCAGTCGATGCCGTTATCCGACTGTTCGGTGACGATGAGCAGCGAATCGTTCTGCATGACATCTGTCATGCGCAGTGTGGATACCGGTCCTGCGCCTACGCGACGGATAACCCACTGAAAAGGCGAGCGTATTTTCTGCAATCCCTGCACGTGGTAGCGCTGCAGCTCGCGTCGTCCGCCTGCGACGCCCGTACTGCTCAGCAGGAGGCTGTCGGTGTCGAACGTGAATACCTGTGTCGATTCTGTCAGGGCCCCATCCGGGCGCTCGAACAGCCGGATGACCAGCTGTGAGCCATCCTGCGCAAGCCGCGCATGTAATGTAGCGGGATAAACGGAAACGATTTCACCTTCCGATCTCAGCTCCATGGTGCCGTTCCAGTATCCGGCCATGCCTGAGAAAAGGATGAGGTGCGATCCATCCTGGGCGAATGCATGCGGCGAAAACAGAAGCAGCGCTGAAATGACGATGACCATGCGCATGGGCGTACAATTTTGATGAGCGGGATATTCTAATTATACGATTTTTTTGCGGGCCGAGTTTCATTCCATGACGATTCCGGAGCGCAGGAACCAGAGCAGCCCGCGGGCGGGCTCGCCGGTCATCATCTGCCATGCCTCGCAGTACGCCGTGATCTGCGGTCGATACAGCAGCGCCCGTTCCTCTTCGGTTCCCTCCGCATCGGTCTTGTAGTCGCAGATGATCCAGCCCTCACCGTCATGAAACACGACGTCCATGACGCCATGCATCACTCCCGATATTCCATTCTCGGTGATGGGATGGGCGAAGGGAAGTTCGACGAACAGCCGCTCGGCCGATCTCATACGTTTCCACAGTTCATGCCCGCGAACCTGCTGCAGAAGGCTCAGCAGGTCATCGGCCGCGTCCGACGGCAGTCCCTCGCGCTTTGCGAGGGAGGAGGCGAGGCTATGGGCATCTTCGATTTCACCCAGGGCCGCTTCTTCCAGCAAACGGTGCATGGCCGAACCGAACGCGCGTCCGTCGCCGCCATCACCGCCGGGTGCGCTCGCAGGGACATCGCTTTTCAGGGCACTCGGACGCTGTCGCAGGTAGGTCTCCGCGCGCAGAGCCGCATGCCTGTCAGCTATCGCCCGTTCCACGGCAGCAGGATCGCTGGGAGCCGCATCCTCGGCAGCCGGATCCCCTGGAGCGGTGGATTGCGCTCCCGGAGGTTTCGAGCTGGCAGGATCAGGCAGGGCCTGGAGCATTGCCTCATCAAACATGCTCCACGGGCTGGACCTCCCACGCCCGACAACTTCCGGAAGAGTCAGAATCAGGGCGGACCGTGCTCGGGTAGACGCAACGTATGCCAGCCGCAGCTGTTCGGCACGGAGGAACTCCAGTTCCAGTGCCGCGTGCTCTGGCCAATCCAGCGGCTGTGCGATGACATCGGAACGGAACGTGCCGGTTTTTCTGAGCCGCAGCATGCCCCTGGGAGTCGCAGCGTTGCGGTCGATCACCATATCGGTACCAGGCGCTTTGACACCGCGACCGCTCGCGAGAATGACCACGGGGGCTTCAAGCCCCTTGGCGCTGTGCAGTGTCATGATGCGCACCCCGTCCATGGAGGTGTCCGCCGGAACGCCCGGTCCCCTGCTGCCCGCGAAGAGCTGTTCGAGATGCTGGATGATGTCGGGAATGGACGCTCCCTGCGTGGAGTACTGCTGCACCTGTTCGACAAGGGTCTGCACAGATGCTGCCTGCAGCCATCCTGCCATACCGGTCGAGGCCGCTGCATGCAGGGCCAGTCGTTCGATCATGCTCGCGACCACCGTGCCCGGTGGATTCGACCGCACGAGACGGACCGTATCCTTGATGAACTGCATTCCCTCATTGATGCGTGGATCCATCCCCGGCAGAGCGCGCGCATTGAACGCGAACAGCCCTCCTGCGCGTTTGTAGGAGAGCAGAGCCCGGTCGTCGGCGCCGCAGAACGGACCGCGCAGGAAGGCGATCACCGGAACGGGATTTTCCGGGTCGAGGAGAATGCGCAGGGCGTTGAGCAGGTGCCGGACCTCGGGATGCGCGGCGAGGGCGTGTCCGCCGGAAGCGAGTACCGGGACCTGGCGTTTCTCGAGCGCGATGGCCAGCGGAAGAATGTCTGCATGCTCGCGAACGAGCACAAGAATGTCTTCGTGTAACAGGGCACGAGTTTCCTGCTCATGGTCATGTCCGGAAATCTTCATCGGCGCCGAACAGGCCATGGCGATCCAGTCTGCGATGATATCGGCCTCGTTTATTCTCAGGTTCTCCGCGTCGTGCTTCGGTCCGTGCAGAGGAACAGGAATTTCGTACACGCCGCACAGAGCTCCGGCATCGGAATGCACCGCATGGAGCGCCGCGGCGGCGGGTTGTGCGTCGGTGGACTCCCTGCCGAAGACCGGTCCGTTGAACGCACCGTTCACCCACGTACAGATCGACGAGACAGAGCGAAAGCTGCTGCTGAGTGTGCGCACCACGCCACCGCTGTGTTCGATCGCACGCCGCATCCTGTTGTAGATCGTGATGTCGGCGCGGCGAAACCGGTAGATGCTCTGGCGTGGGTCACCGACGACGAACAGCGCGCCCGGCTTGATGCGCATGGCGCTCCAATCGGCCGACACTGCCTCTTCCGAGACGAGATACATGAGGATTTCGGCCTGCAGCGGATCGGTGTCCTGGAATTCGTCGACGAGCAGATGGGTGAACTGCTTCTGCAGCGCAAGCCGCACGGTGGGATTGTCGCGCAGCATGTCGCGCGTGCGGAGCAGCAGGTCGTTGTGGTTGAGGGCGCCGGCTTCCGCACGCAGCGCGTCATACCGTCGCATTGCTCCGGCGATCAGAGCGAGCAGCCATGGGTAGCGATGCGCATACAGCCTCTGCCGCAGCGGAGCCAGAACATCCTGTCGCAGCTGCTCGAATGCCGCTGCGATTTCATCCGCGGTATCCTTGTCTTGCCAGACGCGCACCTGCACCGCGTGCTTCCTGTCGAGCACCGAGAGGACGGCAGAAACC
>PKTF01000068.1 GCA_002869275.1 Ignavibacteria bacterium
ATCCAGGAGTCCGGTCGGACGAATAATCTGTTCGACCACCACCCCGTCGCTCTGTTCGAGTTCGTAGGGTCCGGGCGTGGCACTGACGAACACGCACTGGCTGATCAGTTCGGTGAACTCGGCGAATTTCTGCGGCCGGTTGTCCAGTGCCGAGGGTAGGCGAAAACCGTGTTCGATCAATGTTTCCTTGCGCATGCGATCGCCGTTGTACATCGCGCGCACCTGCGGCAGCGTCTGATGCGACTCGTCGATCACGAGCAGGAAATCCTCCGGAAAATAATCCACGAGGCATTCCGGACGTTCTCCCGGTTCGCGTCCGGCGAGATGGCGGGAATAGTTTTCCACTCCCGAACAGTACCCGATTTCCTTCATCATTTCCAGGTCGTACCGCGTGCGCTGTTCCAGTCGCTGTGCCTCGAGGAATTTCCCGCAGTCGCGATAATACGCGAGGCGTTCCTCGAGCTCCACCTCGATGCTCTTGATCGCGCGCTTGAGTTCCTCTTCCGTTGTAAGGAAGTGTTTTGCCGGGTAGACGACCGCCTCGGATACTTTTTCGCGCACCTTGCCTGTCATGCGGTCGACGAGAGAAAGCGAGTCGATCTCATCGCCGAAAAATTCCACGCGCAGGACTTCGTCCGATTCATATGCCTGGATGATCTCGATCACATCGCCGCGGACGCGGAAGGTGCCGCGCGAGAAATCAAAGTCGTTGCGTATGTAGTGAATATCCGTCAGCCTGCGCAGAAAGTCGTTGCGCGAGACCACCTCACCAGTTTTGACGAACACGAGCTGATCGGCGTAGGCCTCTCGCGAACCGATACCGTAGATGCAGGACACCGACGCGACGATGATCACATCGCGACGGCCTTCGATGAGCGCGGTGGTGGCTTTCAGGCGCAAGCGGTCGATCTCGTCGTTGATGGACATGTCCTTTTCGATGTAGGTGTCCGTCGTCGGGATATACGCTTCGGGCTGGTAGTAGTCGTAATAGGAAATGAAGAATTCCACCGCGTTGTTCGGGAAGAAGCTTTTGAATTCCCCGTACAGCTGTGCGGCCAGCGTCTTGTTATGCGAAATGATGAGCGTGGGACGATTGACTTCCTTGATCACATTGGAAACCGTGAACGTCTTGCCGCTGCCCGTCACCCCCAGCAGCGTCTGGTAACGGTCGCCCCGTTCCAGTCCCTCGATGAGTTCACGGATCGCCTGCGGCTGATCGCCGGTAGGTTTGTACTCTGATACAAGCTCGAATAGTCTGTCCATGGGGTCTTTGGATCATTGATGCATCTGCCGAAAGTGTAAAGTACGTATGCTGTATGCTATATGCTATATGCTGTATGCTGTATGCCATATGCCATATGCTATATGCCGATGCTCGTTCCCACGCTCCAGCGTCCGAACGAGGAGGCCTACGGCATATTGCATACAGCATACGGCCTACGGCATACAGCATATTGCATACCGCAAGAATCCTCCGCACATTATCGGCATACAGCAACAGGCAGCAAATGGCTCCAAACACATACCTGATCACGGGCGCGGCGGGATTCCTGGGTTGGAATCTGGGGCGCATGCTCATACGCGGACAATCCACCGTTGTCGGTACCTGGCATCACAGCAAACCTGATCGCTGTGCCTCGGGACACTGCATGCAGTTCGACCTCGAGCAGGATGACGCGGAAACGCTGCTCGCTGCCACATCGCCTGATGTCGTCGTGCACTGTGCGGCACTCGCGTCTCGCGCTGCCTGCGATGCCGATCCCGATCTGGCGCGGCGGGTCAATGTCGACGCGACACGCCGTCTGGCGGAAGCCTGCGCCGAACGGGATGCGACGTTCGTCTTCATTTCGACGGACCTCGTCTTCGACGGATCCCGGGCTCCGTATCGTGAAGAGGATCCCGTTTCGCCGGCATCGGTGTATGCCGAGACCAAGGCCGCGGCAGAACTGGAAGTGGCGGGCGTCTGTCCGAAGCATTATATCCTTCGACCGGCGTTAATGTACGGCCAGACTGCGCAGGACACCCCGGGCTCCTTCCTGTCATGGAACGTGGGCAGACCAGCGGCAGGAGCGGCCGTGCAGTTATACACCAACCAGTACCGCATGCCCTTATATGCACCGGACCTTGCACGCAGCATTGAATCGCTTGTAAAATCGAATGCCGGTTACGGCATCTATCACTGTGCCGGTCCGGAGAGAATGACCCGTTACGAGATCGGACTGCGCATCGCAGAACACTTCGATCTCCCGGCAGGGCTGATGGAAAAGACCGAACTGCCTGTGACGGATGATACCTCCCTCGTGACGGAGAAAGTACTTCGTGCGACGGGTGTGGAGTTCATGGGGTTGGACAATGGGCTAAGGGAGATAGCCCAACGCATCGTGTTTTAGGAAAGGCAAAGACAGGAAAGGCAACCACAGAATTCACAAAATACACACAGAACTCGCAGACGGAAAGAAAAACCATCATTTTGTGAATTCTGTGCGTATTCGGCGCATTCTGTGGTTGCATTTCCTGTGGTTGCCTTTCACAACCCGTAATCCCATTAATTTTCGTATACTATAATGATATACGAACAAGAGAAGAACATGACAGACAATACCCCCCAGGACATGGATGTCCTTTTTGAACCGGATAATCCGCTTCCCGATTTTTCTTTCGACGACCTCCCCGAGGATCTGCGCGAACGCGTGAAGTCCCTCGGATGGACCACACCGACCCCGGTGCAACGCAAGGCCATCCCGTATCTGCTCGAGGGACGCGACATGATTGTCCAGGCCCGCACGGGCAGCGGCAAGACGGGTGCGTACCTCCTCCCCATTATCCGCACCATTGAAATCAGCAAGAAATTCTGCCAGGCGCTCATTCTGGCTCCCACTCGCGAACTCGCCAAGCAGGTGAGTGTCGTACTGGATCAGCTCACGAAGGATACGGAGATTAAAACCTCCGTCATCTATGGCGGTGTTCGCTACGCCGGTCAGCTCAAGGACCTCAAGGAAGGAGCACAGATCATCGTCGGTACGCCCGGACGCATCCTCGATCACGTGTACAAAGGCACGCTGACGCTGATGAATATCCGCACGCTGGTGTTTGATGAAGCCGATGAAATGCTGTCCATGGGATTCTATCCCTCGATGCGAAAACTGCGGCGGCAGATTCCTGAGAAGCGCCGCACGTACATGTTTTCCGCGACCATACCCTATCACGTGGAACAGCTCGCGCATGAGTTCCTGCACGAGGCCGACCGCCTCAGCCTCAGCAAAGGCAACCAGTCCGTCACCGAGCTGGAGCATCGCTATTACATTGCTCCCTCCCTGCAGAAGGACCGCGTGCTGCTGCGTCTGATGGAATATGAGAATCCGGATAACGCCCTGATCTTCACGAACACAAAGCGCGACGCTGAATACCTCTCCGCCTTCCTGAAGAACAGCGGCATCGATGCCGAGCATCTCACCGGCGATCTGCGGCAGAACAAGCGTGAGCGCATCATGGACCAGCTGCGCGACGGTTCACTGCGTTATGTGATCGCCACTGATGTCGCCGCTCGCGGCATCGACATCAGTGATCTGAGTTACGTCTTCCTGTATGACATTCCCGAGCACGTGGAAGTGTACGTGCATCGTTCCGGACGCACGGCCCGGGCGGGTAAGACCGGTGTGGCGATCACGATTTGCGAGAGCATCCAGGAACGCAAACTGATGGGGATCGCCAAGCAGTATGGATTCGAAGTCGAGCAGCGCGAAGTACCCACGGAAGAGGAGGTGCAGGAGCGTCTCACCGAACGACTCATCGTCCGTCTCGAAGATCAGCTCAACGACTACTCTCCGATGGATCGCGAGCGCGTCGGACGCTTCCTTCCCATGGTAGACGAACTGGACAAAGACGAGGATCTGCGCATGATGCTGGCGATGCTGCTGGACAGCACATACCGCCAGTCACAGAACGCCCGACTCTTCGAAGTCCAGGAAAGCGCTCGCAAGCAGCGCAGTAATGGTGGCAGCGGATCGAAATCGTCAGGGAATAAGGGCGGGGATACAAGACCGAGGTCCCGGCAGCGCCGTCCCCGGAAACCGAAGGGGGAGTAGGACTTAGGACGTAGGATTTAGGATTTAGGATTTAGGACTTAGGGACCGCGTTCCAACGCTCCAGCGTTGGAACGCGCAAATAACTTCTTGCGTACTGCGCGGGCCGCTAGGCAGTTTTCTTCTGTTCCTGAACAGTATACATCGGTTCCGCGCCTGTTTCGATCGTATCGCGCGTGATGAAGCAACGCGTGACGTGTTCCTTGGACGGCAGGTTGTACATGATGTCCATCATGCTGCGTTCCATGATGGAACGAAGGGCACGGGCACCGGTTCCGCGTTCGAGTGCTCTTTCCACGATGGCCTCGAGCGCTTCATGATCAAATTCCAGTTCCACATTTTCCATCTCAAACAGCTTGACGTACTGTTTCACCAGTGCGTTTTTCGGCTGCGAGAGAATGTTCATCAATCCCTCTCTGGAAATCGGATGCAGTGAGGACATCACCGGCAGGCGACCGATGAGCTCGGGTATCAGTCCGTACCTCAGGAGGTCCTCGGGCTCGACATGGGTGATGATATACTGCCGCTCAGCTTTTGTCATCGTATGCATATCCGATCCAAAACCGACCGGATTCTTGCCGATGCGCCTCTGAATGATATCCTCGAGTCCGGCGAATGCTCCTCCGCAGATGAACAGGATATCCTTCGTGTTGATGTTGATCAATGGCTGCTCGGGGTGCTTGCGTCCGCCCTTGGGGGGCACGCCGACAGTGGATCCCTCGAGGATCTTCAGCAGGGCCTGCTGTACGCCCTCGCCCGACACATCGCGGGTGATGGACATATTCTCACTCTTGCGGGCAATCTTATCAATTTCGTCGATATAAATGATACCCTGTTCGGCTCGCTGTACGTTGTACTCCGCGTTCTGCAGCAGGTGCACGAGGATGGATTCGACATCGTCTCCGACATAGCCGGATTCGGTCAGCGTCGTGGCGTCCGCGATGGCGAAGGGGACATCGAGCACACGGGCGAGCGTTTTCGCGAGCAGGGTTTTACCCGTTCCGGTCGGACCGATCAGCACGATATTGCTTTTCTCGATCTCAACGTCATTGTCCGTGAAAAGCTGCTTTGATTCGAGGCGCTTGTAGTGATTATATACAGCGACGGAAAGCGTCCTCTTCGCACTTTCCTGCCCGATGACATATTCATCCAGAGCTTTTTTCAGTTCGGCCGGGGTCCTGTTGGCTTTTTTCTTGTCCACACCCGAGGTAAATGCCGCTGAATTGCTCCGCAGTATATCTACCGAACTCATCACACAGTGATTACAGATGTAGACGTTCGGTCCGGCAATAATGCTGTCGACTTCCTTGGACGTCTGTCCACAGAAAGAGCATTTGATATTATCGTTCTTGCGTTCGCTCATTGTTCTCTGAACGTTATGCGTAACAGATTAACTCTATTCAAGATACAAAAATACCGGCTCCCGCAGAAACAGCAGGAGCCGGCAGATATTCAGAAGACGCGGTGTTTATTTGCG
>PKTF01000069.1 GCA_002869275.1 Ignavibacteria bacterium
AATCCTCATGTACTATACCCTTAAGTGTGATCCGTCGCAGAATCCCGCCTGCGGTGAGTGGGATTATCTCACGTATGCGCGTCTGTTTCAGCATACCGGGCAGTATGATTCCACCCAGGTGACGCATCCGAATTTCCGTATCAACGGAAGCACGCCCGATACGCTCGGGTACCGGTTGACACCGGGTTGGGAGTTTTTCCCGCGCACCGAGAGCCGCATCGTGTACGATGACACCACTTCGTTGACGGAAACCGCCGTGGGAAATGGCAGTACGGACTTCGCCGGAATCCTCGGCGGCGGGTCACTCGACGGCAGCACGTATATGATCTGGACAGCGGAGGAACTTGACGCCGCCGGTGTGGCCAAAGACAACATCACGGCTCTGCGCTTCTACGTGGGCGAAGGCAACGGCCGCATCCACCGGATGAAAGTGCGGCTGCGCCGCTATACCGAGGACGGATGGAACAGTGAGATTCCCCTGCGCAGCATCGGCTGGCTCACCGTCTACGACGGCGCCTACGAACCGACGCCCGACGCATGGAACACGATCCACTTCCTCCAGCCGTTCAGCTACTGGTCCGGCGATATTCTCGCCGAGATCAGCGTGGACCGCGTGGACGGCGAGGGATACACGCTCCGCGCATCGGATATCGGAGAAGAGCGGAGCTTCACATCGAACGAGGCAGACGGCCTGCTGCATTTCGATCGCTTCGACCATGTGAACTGCGGTCCGATGCCCGAACTTAATGACACGCAGGCGTTCACACTCGAAGCCTGGATGCGCGCCGATGTGCTGCGCAACTGGTCGAACCTCATGATCAAGGGTGCGGGCAACGACAGCCGCATCGGCATTCAGCTCAACGCCCCCGAAAGCGGACGCAGCGATGTGTACTGCCTGGTCGGAAACGGCGCGAATTCTCACGGACACACGACCAGCCGTCCGATCAGGGAGGGCGAATGGGTGCATATCTCGATGGTATACGACGGCACGGTCAACACGCAGGAAGGCCGCCTGAAGCTGTACCTCAACGGCGAAGAACAGACACTCGAGTTCACGAATACCATTCCGGCGTTTACCGCCGTGAACGACGCCGACATGACGATTTCGTCGTTCAAGGGTGACGCACTCACCGGGTATATCGATGAGGTGCGTATCTGGGATATCCCGCTCACGGCGGAGCAGGTGCAGGAACGGGCCTTTCAGCGGCTGGAAGCAAACGACCCGCTGTTCAGTGACCTGCTCGCGTACTATGATTTCAACGAGGGGCGCAGCATGATCGCCATGGACTGGACGGGAAATCACCCGGGCAGTCTGCTCGTGCCACAGTGGCGCGGATACGAAGGCGAACGCGTCAAGCAGTTCACGCCGTCCACCCTGCGACCGGACGTCGTGTTCGAACAGGGCAGCTTCACGTCGCACGTTGAAGACACGGTCGTGATCGACAGCGTCAAGCAGAGTCAGATGATGGTCATTCTCTATGGAGACACCACGAAGGCGAACGTCGCAACCGATACGCTGTTTGTCTGGGCGCCCTACTATACATACACTTTCGCGCCGGATGGCAGCGTGACCGACTCGCAGCTCGTCGCAGCAGATGAATGGCTGTACCGCAAGGATCATTTCTACTATCAGAATCCGTTCGAAATCGTCAATCGTTTCGAACTCGGTCGCTACATCACGCCATACGGAATCGGGCTCGATCTCGGAGAAGGCTGGACCTGGGTGTTTGACGTGACGGATTTCGCACCGCTGCTCCGCGATTCGGTCCACTTGACCGCCGGGAATTTCCAGGAGCTGCTCGACATGAAGTTCATGTTCATTGAAGGTACTCCACCGCGTGACGTCCTCAAGGTGCAGAATCTGTGGCAGGGGACCTTCGCGCTCAAGAACTTCGAAACCCTCGTGCCTCCCAGAACTGTCGATCTCGATGAGAACGGCAAGATGTGGAAACTGCGTACCTCCGCCACGGGACACGATTTCAGCAACGCGACCAACTGCGCGGAATTCTGTCCGAAGATCCACAGCGTCAAGGTTGACGGCTCGCAGCACTGGAGCTGGCAGATCATCCAGGAGTGTGCCACCAATCCGCTGTACCCGCAGGGTGGCACGTGGATCTATGACCGCGCCGGCTGGTGTCCGGGAATGGAAGCCACGGTGAAGGAATTCGAAATCACTCCCTACGTCTCCGGCACGCAGGTCGAGCTCGATTATGATTCGCAGTATGATGAATTCGGCCGCTACGTGTTCGAGTCACAGCTCGTGACCTACGGGGATTACAACCACCAGGTCGACGCAGCGATCGAGAAGATCATCGCGCCGAGTACCGACAACCTTAATAACCGCTTCAATCCAATCTGCGGCCAGCCCAGCATCGTGATACGCAACCTTGGTGCACAGGACCTGACCAGCGCAACGATACGTTATGGTATGCGCGGAGGCGTGATGGATAATTACGCGTGGACGGGGCAGTTGAAATTCGGTGAAATGGCGACCGTTGTGCTGCCGGCTCTCGACTGGGGTGAAATGACGGAGCCCGGGACCTTCGATGTTGAAATCATCGATGCCAACGGCGGTGCAGACGAGTACGAAAACAACAACGCCCAGTACAGTGCGTTTGAAGCCGTGCCTGTGTTTGACAGCCGTCTCATCGTGCGCTTCAAGACGAATAATGTTCCGACGGAGAACCGCTGGGAGGTACGTGACCGTGACGGTCGTGTGGTTTACAGCCGCACGAGCTTCGGTGCGAACAATACCTACTATGACACGCTCGACCTTTCACCGGGCTGCTACGAAGTCATTCTCTACGACAGCGGTGACGACGGTATCTCCTGGTGGGCCAACAACGACGGTACCGGGTCCTTCCAGTTCCGCCTGGTCGGCGGCGGACTCTGGGACAGTGTGAATCCAGACTTCGGTCGCAGTGCACGGTATCCGTTCCGCTACTCCAACCTCGTCGCGGTAGAAGACCTGGCAACTCCTGCCGAAGGATTTGAACTGTATCCGAATCCGGTCAACGACCGGCTCGCGCTCAGCTACGAGTTCACGGGCAGCGCGTCGCTGCACTATGAGGTGTATAATATGCTCGGCGAGAAAATGCTGCATGGCGCGTCGCAAGACGTACATGGAGCACCCTATCGCGCCGAAGTGTCCACGAGCGAGCTGCAGCCCGGCGTGTATGTCGTCACCATCCTCGACGGTTCTCGCATTCTCACGCGCCGGACATTCAGCGTCGTGCGGTGAACGGTACAACCCCGAATGAAAAAGGCGGCCTCGAGCCGCCTTTTTTCTTTCATATTGATCGCTTCATGCATGGCCTTTTTCCCGATTGCTTCGTAGGTTAACGCCATGCGCACATTCATTTGTATCTGCTCGCTTCTTGTCGCCGCGAACGTGGCTGCGGCGCAGGACGGTCTGACAGTCTCTCGCGAACGATCCACTCCGCCTGCCGGTATGCGATCCTCAGTAATGGAGGCAGAAGTGCTCTCCAGCGATAACGCAGTCTTCCTCCCGGGCTTTCGGGAGTATCTGGTCGAAGGACTGGAAGAAGACCGGGACGCGATACACCGCTCGATGACATTGCTGGGAGAGGGAGTGCCATGGCATGACGAAGCACATCCATCAGTTATGCGTGACTATCTCGTGATGCGCAGCAATTTCGGAATACACCTGTGGCGTCAGGGATCGGGGACGACACTGCTGCAGCTGCTGGGACAGATGCTCTTACGGGAGACGGTTCGATTCGGATATGTGTACGCGCGTGAAAAAGTGCGTGAACAATCACTATCCGAGATGGATTACCTGTATCTGCCGCAGGGACCTGGCGTCACGCGAACCACAGGTGAAGTCACGCAGTCAGCGTTGCAGCGTGGGGACATGCAGGCATATAAAATCTGGTACGACCTGTATCAAGAATTTAAAAACAGACCCCCGGGAGAAGGGTGCCGGCCCTGAGCCGCCTTCCGTCGCTCCCAGTCCGGCCGCTCCATCACGAACAGCAGTTCATCCTCCTCTTCTGCCAGACCGAAGTTTTCGGCACGTGCCGGGTAGAAATCCATGCGCCGTATCAGAGCGATTGAACGCATGTTTCGCTTCTCCGTCCGCGCAAGGACAGACAGCAACCCGAGTGAGGTAAAGCAGTAATCGAGAAGAGCGACGATCGCTTCGGTTGCATAGCCCAGTCGCTGCGAAGTCTGTGCAAGAGTCATCCCCAGTTCGGCGGCTTCCGTATGTTCAAGAGGGATATGAATACCACAGTCGCCGATCAATTCATTATCCGCTTTGCGAACAAGTCCGAACTGATACCAGATCCCCGGCATCCCCGGGGTCAATCCGAGCTGCTCGCGGATGAACTGTCGCACATCGCTTTCACTCTCGGGGCGCCACATCTGGTAGCGC
The DNA here is from genome assembly GCA_002869275.1 of Ignavibacteria bacterium. Lineage (GTDB taxonomy): Bacteria > Bacteroidota > Ignavibacteria > SZUA-365 > SZUA-365 > BM516. Next base: position 4,397 of record PKTF01000069.1, read on the forward strand.
ACGACCTCGGGGTTTGAGCGGTAGTCGTACACAGCGCTGCTGTCTGTCAGCTGGAGAGGGCGTATGATGAGTCGCTCTGTATCTAATCTTGCTGTCATGCGATGCTCCGGTGATTACTGCTCTGTCCGCAGGGCGCAGTGCAAATTGAATAATCGCGGGGCTTCGTGCAAGCGCCGGCTGGAGTATTCTTCTTCAAGTTGCAAACCTTACAGAATTATAATGTTGAATCATTGCACGGTCTCGCGGGTTGACGTATAATCAGTCAAGTTGATCACACGAGTGATCCATCATCCCTGTCGCCGAGAGTAGCGCGGTCGTTGATGCTCTCGGCCTGCCTCGCCTTCAAGGGATAGAACCACCATGTTCAACATCCACAGGACTGGATATGTCACGTACGATACTATTCCTTGCAGCGCTGACGATATTCACGCTGTGCCTGTCCTCCCCTGCCACGGCGCAGGGTGAGCGCGGGACCGAGCACACGCTTGAACGATACAGCCCCGAATCTCTTGTGTTGAGTACCCCAGCCGGAACGAGCCGTTTTCGGCTGGCGACGCAGCACGTGCTCCTTCGTTTTGAAGATCATGTTTCCGGACAGCAGCAGGACGAGCTCCTTCGCGAATTCGATCTGCTGTCTCCTGAGGAAGCGGGCAACGATCTGACATTTGCTGACGCTGTCGTTGCCAATGTGCGCAAGGGCGCTTCGGATCAGGAGGTCGTGGAGCTTCTCCAGCGGCTCGCCAACGTCCCCGGTGTACGCTATGCCAACCCCTTCCTCGAATACAAAGACGGGTCCTTCCTCGGAATCCAGGACAGGCTGCATGTGTGCCTGAATGCTGGATCAGACGCGGCCTCCCTCGAAGGCTTCCTGCGTGAGCACGACGCGGAAGTGGTCGGATCGGATAGGTATACTCCGGAGATCTACACGCTTCGCATGCTTCCGGCTGCCCGGCACAATGCCTTTGAGTTCTCAGTGCTGCTGCAGGAAAGCGGCATGGTGCGCTGGGCCGAACCGGATTTCATCCGGCTGCTCACGCGCATGAGTACCAACGATCCATACACGCGTGATCAATGGGCACTGAATAACACCGGTTCGGCGTCACAGTACAACGGTACCCCCGGGGCGGACATGGAAGTATTCCCCGCCTGGGGTATCAC
>PKTF01000359.1 GCA_002869275.1 Ignavibacteria bacterium
CGCACTGCTCCATCCGAGCGTACAACGAGAAAATACATGCCGCTGTCAATACGGACCGGAAGTGCCAGAGCACGCCGTCCTGGTTGCAGCGAGGTCTCGTGATGGCTCAGAAGCTGCTGGCCGATCGCATTGTAGATCTCTATCTGTGCGTTCTGCAGCGGACGCGAATGCTTCAACGTGAATTCCAGTACCCCTTCTCTGACAGCAGCCGTGGAAATCTGCCAGGCAGCTGCCGCCGCCGGATCGCTGATTTCCGTCGAGACCTGTCCACCATACGCGATGACGTGTCGCCTGTTGATCTCAACCGTCGTGAGGGTGATGCTCTCTCCGTTGGGGTAGTGCAGGACCATGCTGTCGATACGCGCGGCGTTGCCCAGTCCGAAATGCAGTTCCGTGCTGTTGGTCGCCATTCGCGAACCAGCGGCATTCGTGGAGAGTGTACGCATATAATTGCGTCCTCCGGCATACACGACAACGCGTGTACCGAAGGCGTTGAGCGGGACGTCGTGGTCGGGACTTCCCTCGAGACGCACGGCAACCCAGTCGCCCCTGCGCGGGAGGTCGTTCCGGAACAGCTTCACGCCGTCACGCGGGCTCGCGACCAGCAGGTCGATGTCTCCGTCGTTGTCATAGTCGAGACGAGAAACGGTCCAGGCACCGTGGACTTTCGAACCGAAATGCCAGGTGCGGTCCAGCAGTTCGAAACTCGGAGAACCGGCGTTGATGTACACGCGGGAGTAACGGCCGGGCTCGCCTTCCACGCCTTCTTTCTGATAGGCATACTGTGATTGCCACAGGTCGAGCCAGCCGTCGAGGTCGAGATCGGCCCAGGTCACGCCTGCGTTCATTTCCCGGAATTTCAATCCCATATCATGGTGCATTTCGGTGAAATCATTCGCGGCATTGCTCCGGAAAATCAGAGAGGGATTCGAAACGGCTCCGCGCCAGTCTGGATGACCCAGGTTGCCGACGACGAGGTCGTTCCAGCCATCGTTGTTGAAATCACCCCAGTCGCTGCCCATGCCGTGTCCGAAGTACTGCGGTGAAGCCGTCGTGACTCCGCGCACACCGGTAGCAGCACCGACTTCGGTGAACGTACCATCTCCATTGTTGCGGTACAGGAGATCGGGCGATAGGCGGTAGGTCGAAACGAAGATGTCCGTATTGCCGTCGTTGTCGAAATCACAGGCACTGGCACCCCAGCAGTCCATATACGGCGCGGGCTCAGCCGCGGCGATCCCTGCCTGGACGCTGACGTCGGTAAACGTCTCGTCGCCGTTGTTGCGCCAGAGCTTATCCTGGAAATACACCTCCTGGCTGTTGACCGTTCGGCGTCCATTGGCGATGAACAGATCGAGTTCGCCGTCACCGTTGTAGTCCAGCCAGATCGGCGTCACGGTCGGATAGGGATTGCTGAGTCCCGACGACGCGGTGATGTCGGTAAAGGCACCTTCACCGTCATTGCGGTACAATTTGTCGTTGTCGCCCCCATTGACGATGTACACGTCGAGTTCGCCGTCATTGTTGAAATCGGCCCAGACGGGGTAGCCTCCGGCGAGTCCCATGGACGAACTCACATTCTCGAAATTCCCGTCCCCACGATTCCGGAAATAATTTGAACCAATGGCGATGTCATCCCAGCCGTCGCCATTCCAGTCTGCAACCGCGGCGATGGCGGCGGTGATCGGTGCGCCGTCTTTCTCAATCCCGACTTCCACGGCCACATCGCCCAGCGTCGGCGCCGGAGGGTCCTCCGAACCATCGCCCTCGGGAAAATCGTAGGTGACCAGCAGACGCACCATGTAGTCGTTGCTGACGAGGAAGTACTGTCCCGGTCCGCCGAGACCGTTGGTCATCGTCGGATCCATCAGGAAACACCAGTAGGGCGCGCTCTGCTTGTTGTTATCGACGGCCCACCAGGGACCTGCAGGCTTCTGCAGCCAGTGCTGAATGACGATCCGGTCATAGCCGTCGCTGCGCAGATTCTGGTCGCGCACATCGATCGTGACCCAGCCTTCCGTGCCGGAATAGTCCACCTCGATCGGTGGGATCAGCGTATTGTATTCCCACACCCAGTGCGTGGGCGGAATAGCCCCCTCGGAAGCGTCACCGGTGATAAACAGGGTGTCTTTCGCGGCGGAGTTTCCCATGTAGTATATCTGAATCTCGAGTACCTGGCATGGCCCGTCGAACGCCACGATAGCGGATTCATTCATGAACGAGACGGCATTGAAATAGGCTCCGGCGGGAGTGCCGCTGTCACGCTGAATGAGGACGTTCTGTGCACCTGAGGGAAGGGTGAATACAAACAGCAGGAAGGGAAGCAGCAATCGTTTCATGGCATTCCTGGGAATTGTTTTGCGAGGAGGCATGTCATCAAATAATACGAACGAGGAGATGAAGATTCAATGCGGCTGCCGGTTGCCGAATATCGGAGAATCATATTCTTTCCACCGAAAAAAAGTGCTATACTTGCTTAATATTCTGTGTTACCGTGGAGAGCACCATGTCGAAAACAACTCCCGCTGCTTCAGCACCCTCCGGCGGAAATCCCCCCGAGAAACAATCCTTTCCCATCACATTCTGGACCGCAAATCTCACCGAGCTCTTCGAGCGCGGAGCCTATTATGCGATGGCCAGTTTTGTCGTGCTGTACTTGGGACAGCTGGGACTGGGTGACTACTGGCCCTCCACGCTGAACGGCATTTTGTGGACGCTGGTGTATTTTCTCCCGATTCTGTCCGGCACCATAGCCGATCAGGTCGGTTTCAAGCGCTCGCTGCTCGCGGCCTTCGTCCTGCTATCGATGGGATACTTCCTGATGGGGTATCCGGTCTGGTTCGGCGGTGAAATCCTGCACGACATGGTCGGCGATGAAGTCACAGCCGGCATGGGAGTGCTCTTGCCGGTGCTGATCGGAATCCTGCTCATCGGAATGGGCGGCTCGGTCATCAAGCCCTGCATCTCGGGCACAGTACAGAAAACCGCCGCTGGACGCGCAACGCTCGCCTTCGGTATTTTCTATATGGTGATCAATGTGGGCTCGCTGCTCGGACGCGGTATCAGCTATGTCGTGCGTACCTCCTACGACCTGAGCTTTATCTTCGCCGTCGCCGTCGGCTGTTCGGTCGTCGCATTCATCGTCGTCCTCTTTCTTTACCGTGATTCGAAAGAGGACACCGAAGCGCGCCACCAGAAGAAGGGTCAGCGCAGCATCGGCAAGATTCTGCTCGACATGGTGCTCGTGCTGAAGAATGTGCGTTTCGCGCTGTTCCTGCTCGTCTCCAGCGGTTTCTTCTTTATCTACTCTCAGGTGTACAATGTGCTTCCGCTGTACCTGAAAAAGGTCGTGGAAACCGATCCCGCCGTGGATATCTATACCATGGCGAATCCCTTCGTCATCGTATTCTTCCAGCTGCTGATCACCAAGCTCTTCGGAAAGATGAAGCCGATCAGATCCATTATCGTCGGTATCGTCATCATCGGCGTCTCGATGCTGATCAACGTCGTACCGATCTATATGGCCGACAGTGTACGGATCGATGTCTGGGATCTGCTGCCCATCGGCTCGCTGTTCATCACCCTTACCGTTGCGCTGATCGCTTTTGGTGAACTCTTCACCTCGGCCCGTACGTACGAATACATCGGCGCGCTGGCACCGAAGGGTCAGGAAGGACTTTTCCTCGGCTACGCCAACCTGCCGATGGCCATCGGCTCGCTCATCGGTGGTCCGGCCGGAGCAGCCATCTTCAATGAAATCATGTGCAATAATTCCACCGTGCTCGAAAGCGGCCTGCTGGAACTCGACCCCTTCTGGAACACCATGGGCTGGGTCGTGCTGATGGCGATCGGTCTCGTTTCCGCCCTCAGCATGTGGCTCTACAACAACTGGCTGAAAAAAGTCAACGCCGCCTGACAGAGAATCGATCAGGCCGATATTTGTAGGGGCGATCCAGCGGATCGCCCCTTTTTTGCCGCCTGACAGAAAATCGATCAGGCCGATATTTGCAGGGGCGATCCAGCGGATCGCCCCTTTTTCTTTATCAAAGAATGATATTCTGCTCGGGGTGTAGCGGAAAATCTGAAAAGCTGCGGGAGGTCAGCCCTTCCGCAGTTTCTTGAATAAGGCGATCGCTCGCTCTTTCTGTTCGGCATGCTGTATGACGGGATGCGGATAGTCGCGTCCCATCGTGCAGCCCGCCATCTCCTGCTCGAGCGCGGTTGCAGCATGCGGCCGGTGGATGAGCTTATTGGAGAAGTTCGCGAGTTCAGGGATCTGCGAACGAATATATCCGCCATCAGGATCGAAGCGGCGCGATTGTAACTCGGGGTTGAATACGCGAAAATAGGGCACGCCGTCCGCCCCGGTGGAAGCGGCCCACTGCCATCCGCCGTTGTTGGATGCGAGGTCGTAGTCCAGCAGATACTCGGCGAAATGTCGCTCGCCGTGCCGCCAATCGATCAGCAGATCCTTCACGAGAAACATCGCCGTGATCATCCGCAGGCGATTGTGCATCCAGCCCGTGCTGCGCAATTCGCGCATCGCGGCGTCTACGATGGGATACCCCGTCCTTCCGTCCTTCCAGGCCTCGAGGTGTTCATGACTTCCGGGCCATTCAATGGCGTCGTACTCACGCTTGAACGCGTGGTTGACGACATAGGGAAAGCGGTCCAACAGCATCTGGTAGAATTCGCGCCAGATCAGCTCGCTGAGCCATGTCTGCGCTCCCTGTGAGTCGTCAGAGCGAGCCGCACGGACACATTCCCGTATGGAGATCGTACCGAAGCGCAGGTGGACGGAGAGGCCCGACGTGCCGTAACGCGACGGGAAGTCCCGGTGTTCCTTATAGCTGGAAAGATGTGGGAGAAACTCTTCCAGGCGCTTTCGGCCAGACGCGGCACCTCCTCCGGTCCAGGACTCGTTGCGCGCAAAACCCAGGGCTTTCAACGTCCATGGATCGCTGAGAGTAGCAAGCATGCTCCCGGACGCCAAGGCGGTTTCATCGTACAGCTCTTCCGCATCGGGAGATGGTCCGACGAGCTGCATTTCTGCGAAGCGCCTGAGCCAGGCGCGTTTATAGGGTGTGAAGACTTTGTATGCCGTCCCCGTCTGCGTTTGAATTTCCTCGCCTTCGAAAATGACCTGGTCCTTAAAGGAATGGAAACTCCGCCCACACTCAGCCAGGCTCGACCGAATCCCGTCATCGCGAAGCACGGCGTAGGGTTCATAGTCGCGGTTTACGAACACCGCATCAGCGCCGACCCGCTCGGCGAGCGCCGGAATACGCTCCGCAGGATCACCATGCAGCACAACGAGCTCCGAGTCCCGTTGACGGAATTGTTCACGTAGTTCCGTCACGCTGTCATGGATGAAGGTGACGCGGCGGTCGTTCCGCTGCCGAAGATCATCCAGGATGTTTGTATCGAACACGAAAACCGCGATGACCTTCCGCGATTGCCTCGTGGCTTCTGCAAGTCCGCGGTTATCGAGGAGACGCAAATCTCTGCGAAAAATAAAGAGGGAG
>PKTF01000003.1 GCA_002869275.1 Ignavibacteria bacterium
GCGGCACTCTCTTCTCTCGCTACCGTGCTGCTGATTTTCGGACTCAATATCGGTGACGAGAGCAGCGCCACGGCGGAAGGTGATTCGGTCCTGACCCAGCCGAGCAGCGAAACGGTTTCCAAAGAAGCCGCACAGGCAGGGCAGGGCGCACATGAAGGTCCGGCGACAACGGAATTGAGAGATGCCGGCGCCGTTGAAGGCACTGTCGGTACTTCGCAACGCATCGGCAGCGCAGGCAGGCCGAGCGGTCCCACGATCGGCGAAGGCGGCAGCGGAACGACCTACGCAGGCGTTCTCGGGACACAATCCTCCGAGCCCCGTCAGGCAGGCGTGCCCGTCGCTACCCGGTCGGATGCCTTCGCGAATGACCTGGTATCCGCGGCGACGGCGGCGGAGGAACATCTCGCTGCGGAGGCAGAGCATTCAGCCGAAGCACACGACCTCCTGCACGTCCGCGCGATTGTCCTGAACGACATCCCGATGACACTTCCAGAGGAACACGTCCCTGAAAGGCACTGGCATTTCTTCCAGCCCGGACCACGCACCAACCTGCTTTCCAACATGGTGTTCGAGCTGCAGAAGCTGGTCGGCACGTCCTATCCGAACGTCGATCTGCCGCATAATTCGCACAAGGTTTTCGAGAACATGGCCCTGAGCGCGGTGTACAAAGTGACCGAACATCACGCATTCGGATTCGAGTACGGCCGCGAGAATTTCGGTCGGGAGTACACGAGCACGGTCGTGCCGCTGCAGGCACCGCTCGATGTTTCCGTGCAGGAAATGTTTACTCCGCCCGCATCGGCCATGGCCGTACAGTCGCGCGACAACCGGATGCTGGATATTTTCGGCGCGGTCTGGAAGCTGTCGCTTCCCGATTATGGCATCGCGCACATCGTCTATCCGTACATGCGCACCTTCGTCGGTGCGACCCGTATCGGACCGCTGGGCAAGGTGCGCCTCGGACTTGAGCTGTACCCGTCGAATTTCTCGGCGCTCAACGTCGGCCTCGAAGGAGGCGTGTTCCGATACACCGAGGATGACGCCGCCTATTACACGACGAAACTCAACATCACGCTCGGCGTCGCCATAGGATTCTGATCACCTTCGTCCGGAGAAGAGATGAAATATCTTTCAGTAGTTCTCCTTGCTGTCCTGCTTCTTACGGCATGTTCCGACGATAGTACCGGGCCCGACACACCCGTCCCTCTGCGTTCCCTGACGGAGGGAGAGCACGAGGTGCTCAAGGCCAACAATGATTTTGCATTCTCTCTCTTCGAAAGCACTGTCGCGACGGCTCCCGAAAAAAATGTCTTTCTGTCTCCGCTAAGCGTGTCCATGGCCCTCGGCATGACACTCAACGGTGCTGTCGGAGAAACGCGTACGGCGATGGAAGAAACCATGGCGCTTCATGGATTGACAAGTGCCGAGATCAACGGTGCCTGGAAAGGGCTGTCGGACCTCCTCATGCAGGCGGATCCGCGCGTGATCCTTACGATTGCGAATTCGATCTGGAGCCGCGAGGGCTTTTCTGTCGAGCAGAGTTTCATCGACACAAACCGCGAGTTCTTTGATGCGGAGGTGCAGTCGCTTGATTTCAATGATCCCCAGGCTGCAGCGACCATCAATGCATGGGTGAACGCAAAGACCAACGGTCTTATTCCTGATATCATCGATCCGCCCATTCCGCCGGAAATGATGATGTATCTGATCAACGCCGTGTACTTCAAGGGCAGCTGGACGACGCAGTTCGATCCCTCGAAAACACTGGACGATGAGTTTACGGCGCTGGGCGGGACGAAACAGCCGATAAAAATGATGCAGCGAAAAGGGGATATCCGCTATTTCGCGAACACCATGATGCAAGTCGTTGACTTGCCGTACGGCTGGGACCGTTTCAGCATGGCGGTCGTGCTGCCGCGTCCGGGAGTCTCCCTTACCGAAGCTGCTGCCGAGCTGACGAGCAGATGGGAAGACCTTGACGAGCAGCTCGGGGAAATCGAAATGACCGTGCAGCTGCCTCGCTTCACACTCGAATACGAGGTGGAGTTCTCTGATATTCTCTCTGCGCTGGGTATGGAGATCGCTTTCGATCCTTCGCGTGCCGATTTTGCCGGAATCAACGCCAACGGCGGGTTGTTCATTTCAGAGGTCAGGCATAAAACCTTCGTCGAAGTGAACGAAGAAGGTACGGAAGCCGCCGCAGTGACATCGGTAGGAGTCGGGACAACCTCCGTTCCAGAACACATGCGTGTCGACCGTCCATTCCTCTTTGTCATCCACGAGCGCCATTCAGGCGCAATACTCTTCATAGGCCAGGTCACCGACCTGGGCTCATGAGGCTACCTCCGGCCGGCGGCAGCATCCACAGCCGCCGGCTTTTTTTGCTTTCCAGAACAGGAATTCCGAGATTCACATCTGTTGAACAAATCGCAGCAGAGGAACCGTTATGTATACGTCCTTGCAGTCCTTCCTCGATGACCTGAGAAACGAATCCGGAAAAACCATTCAGATACTGGGCGCCATGACCGACAACTCTCTCTCGCAGCGCGTGACCGAGAGCGGACGCACCGCCGGCACGCTCGCATGGCATATGGTCACTTCCCGAAGTGATATGATGCGACGCTTCGAGCTCGAGCACAAGGGACCGACGGAGGAAGATCCGGAGCCTCCAACGGCAGCAGGCATTGTCGAAGGCTACCAGTTGCTCACTGCAGCACTTGAATCACAGGCAGCGGAGAACTGGACCGATGACTCCCTGGCGGAAGTGCGGGAGCTTTACGGCGAATCCTGGAGCCTGTCGAAGACGCTCAATATCCTGATTCGACATGAGATTCATCATCGCGCGCAGCTGACCGTGTTGCTGCGCCAGGCAGGCCTCCGCATTCCTGGAGTGTATGGCCCGGCCTACGAAGAGTGGAGTGATCTTGGAATGGAACCGCTGCCCTGAAACCGGCTGTCAGAACCCAGGATCATCAAGGGAGAAATACATGAACGCTGAAAACACATTTATCGAACGTGCCCTGACCATTCCGGTGGAAGGTTCGGATCTGCACGTCAAATTACTGTCACAGGTTGATGCATCCACAGAGGGCGATTGTCCGGTGATTGTTTTTCTTCATGAAGCGCTGGGGAGTGTAGGGCAATGGAAGAGCTTTCCGTGGGAGCTGTGCCGCGCCACCGGCTGTGACGGAGTCGTGTACGACAGGCGCGGGCATGGGCAATCTTCCGCTGTACGTGAGCCTCGCGACCTTGATTTTTACCGCAGCGAAGCGGAAGTCTATTTGCGGGGATTGCTGGACGAATTGAATGTCAGGCGTCCGATCCTCTTCGGCCACAGCGACGGTGCGACGATCGCATTGAAATATGCGTCGTCATTTCCAGAGGAAACCGTGGCTGTCGTCTCGGAGGCAGCGCATGTGATTATCGAAGAAATCACGCTCGAAGGGATACGTGAAGCGAAGCAGATCTATGCGACAACAGATCTCGGCACAAAGCTCGCGCGGTATCATGGAGACAAAACAGACGCCGTGTTCCGCGCATGGGCAGACACCTGGCTGGCGCCGGGACTGGCGAAGTGGAACATGCTGGATGATCTGCGAAAGATTACCTGTCCGGTGCTCGTCGTACAGGGGGAGGACGATCAGTACGGAAGCCGGCTGCAGGTGGACAGCATCACCAACCACGTGTCCGGTGAATCCGAACTATTGTGGATCGAAGGCTGCGGCCACGTCCCGCATTTGCAGGCCCGCGGCCGCGTGCTCGAGAGTACCACCGCGCTGATCAGCGCGCTACTACGAAATTCCTGATAATACTGTGACTGCTGCCGCTCACGCGGTAGGTGTACATCCCGCTGCGCAATCCGGCAAGCGGGAGGGTGAACTGCGCGGTGGCGGCTCGCGGCTGCCATGTGCGCTGAAGTACCGTGCGTCCGAGCATATCATGCACGGTCACGAGGAGTGCTTCGCTGACACGTGAGCGAAGCTGCACGGTCAGCATATCCCCGGCCGGCTGCGGAAACTGCCCCGTGATGTGGAAGGAGCCCGCCATCTCGACAGGGAGAACACCTACGGTGCCATCGACATCGATTTCGAACGATTGCTGACCGATGCCGGCACGGTTCGACGCGGTGAACAGGACGACATGCGTTCCAGCCTGCGCGGTCGAAGGCGTCCATGAAATCTGACCGCTGTTTTCATCGATGGTCAATCCACTGGGACCCGCGTCCAGGCGGAATGTCGGTTCGGGTCGCGCATCGACTGACGGATCCAGAGTGAAGACTTTGTCCGCAGAGATACTCTGATTTGGAACAGGTGCGATCACCGGTTCCTTGTAGACCTCGAGCGTAAAGCTCTGTTCGTCGCTTCCCGCCGCGTTCGTTGCAGTGATTCGCACCTGATGTGCGGCAGCCTGCGCTCGTGTGGGTGTCCAGAACAGGCTTCCCCTGCCTCCGTCGATCAGCATGCCCTGCGGACTTTCAGCAAGTGCATATACAGGTGCCGGGCTGCCGTTTGCGACAAGCTGATACATGTATTGCTTGCCGGCGTAGGCTTCAGTTGTTGGCGTGGAGACGATGGTCGGAGTGGTGGCGGAACCCTGGACATTGATCTGGAATGACTGCGTGTCGCTGCCGGAATTATTCGAGGCGACGACAACGACGTCTTGCTGACCTTCCTGACCCGCGGTCGGCGTCCAGGTGATCATGCCGCTGCTCTCATCGATCACCATTCCAATCGGGGCAGTACTCAAGGAATACACCGGGGTCGGATCGCCATAGGCGTTCACCCTGTACGAATACTTGACGCCGATGCGTGCGGTCGTCGGAGGGATGGACAGAATCTTGGGAGCATTGCCGGACAGGCAGCGGAAAGGGAGCCCGGTGTTGGCGTGGACCATGCAGGTGAGCGTATCGGCGCTTGCCGCGTAACGGAACACCCAGTACTGTCCCTGCGGGATGTATTCGTTTTGCACGGGGTTGTTGATCGTAAATGCCAGGGCGACGTGCGCGTCCTGGTTGCCCTGCAAAAAGGTCTCGGCACCCCCGTCCTTCGATCCCTGCAGCGCCTCGTCCGAGTCCACCCAGGGCTCGACGAGCCCCGTGGTGCCGATGCTGACAGGGAAATACTGCGTGAGTGTATCGATGGCGAGTTTTACAGCCTGTGTGCCGATGATGGGTACCCTGGCTCCGACGTAGTACACCGAAGAATCCAGAGAGGCTGAATAGAAACGGAACAGCCACCCGGTGGCCTTTCCATCATCGAGGTTCATTTCCAGACGGATGCCCTGGTATTCGATACCCAGGAACAGGGTGTGCGTCAGTGCGGCATCCTGAGCGAACCCGCTTTCAGCAGAACTCTTGACGGTGGGGAGAATCTCTTTTACAGTTACCTGCTCGAGCAGCTGTGCCTGAGCATTGCAGGTGAGCAGGAGCAGTGAAAGAAGAAGCAGCAGTTTTTTCATACAGCAACTACCAGGACATTGTTGAGAGGTCGGAATCAAGGACAATCCGCTCCC
>PKTF01000192.1 GCA_002869275.1 Ignavibacteria bacterium
CATGGGAATCACGCGCAGTCGGGCACCTTTTTCCTCACAGATCATCTGCCACGGAACGATATTCGCGTGGTGTTCGATCTCGGAAATGATAACCTCGTCGTCCGCGCTGAGCTCGCTTCGGCCATAAGTCTGGGCCACCAGATTGATGGCTTCTGTCGTACCGCGGACGAAGACGATCTCTTCCTCCTGCTTCGCGTTCAGGAAACCCTGGATGGTGCGACGGGAATTCTCGTACAGATCCGTTGCCACCTGGCTGAGATGGTGCACTCCACGGTGCACATTCGAGTACTGGCTTCCGTAGAACTTCGTCAGTGTATCGATCACCACCTGCGGCTTGTGCGTGGAAGCGGCGTTGTCGAGATACACGAGCGGCTTTCCGTGCACATCCTGATGCAAGGCGGGAAAATCAGCTCGCGCGCGCTGCACGTCAAAAACAGCCTCTTCGATCTCAGCTGCGACGATGTTGTCGGTGTTCAGCATGGTATTCATCCGTCCTTTCTCGATGACTCGAGACGCTGTTGAATGAGGGAATCAAGATGTGACCGCAGGGCTTCGTTTCGCACCCGCGACACGAGTTCGCTCGCAAACGCCTGCGAAAGCATGTTCCGGGCTTCGGCGAGGGCGATTCCGCGCGAGCGAAGATAGAACAGTGCTTCGTCATCCATTCGTCCGATAGTCGCGCCATGCGTGCATTTCACATCATCGGCCCAGATCTCCAGCTGCGGCTTCGTGTCGACGACCGCATCCTCGGAAAGCAACAGGTTGTTTGATGCCTGGCGGGCATCGGTCTGCTGCGCGTCTTTTCGGACTACAATTTTTCCGCTGAATACGCCGCGCGACTCCCCGTTGAGAATACCCTTGTACAACTCGTGGCTATTACATCGCGGCTGCGCATGGTCGATGACCGTATGATGGTCCATGTGCTGACTGTCGCGAGGCAGGAACAGACCATTCAGCGTGCATTCAGCCTGCTCGTCCTCGAATACCGCGTGGATATTGTTTCGCACCAGCCGCGATCCCAGTCCGAAGTAGTGATTGTCGTATGACGCGTTGCGTGACACACGCGCATAGGTCGCGCTGATATGAAAAGCCTCCGAACTCTCGTCCTGCAGTTTGATGTGATGCAGATGCGCGCCTTCGGCGACGGTACTCTCCACAACGGTGTTCGTGAAATGCACCCCGGTTTCGAGGGCGGCATACTGTTCGATAACCGTGAACTCGCTTCCTTTCTCCGCATGCAGGATGATGCGTGGATGGTGGATGCAAGGCTGCGGCGCCCCGGAAGAAAGGAAGAGCAGGTGCACAGGGTCTTCGAGTATGCAGCCAGCCGCTGCCCGGATGTATGCGCCTTCTTCGGCGAACGCGCTGTTGAGGAGCGTGAATTGCCGTACGGCGCTGTCGGTCACTCCGGCAGGTGCGGTGCTGATCAGTTCGGGTGTCTCAGCGACTGCCGAAGACAGGCTGCTGATGGTACACCCTTGCGGGAGACCCGTGAGTTGAGAAAGCTCGGCGATGAAATGTCCGTCAACAAACACCAGACGGGCTGCCGACTGAACATCCGGGAGGAATTCCCGGGTGTTGACAATTGTCAACACTTCCTTTTTCGGCATTGTTGATGGTACGAACCCGGTCTTTAAAACCGGATTGAGGTTGGTATAGCGCCAGTCTTCGTCCCGCAGCGTAGGCAGTCCGGTATCGGCGAGCTGCTGCATTGCGGTTTTACGGCGCAGGTGGTCGGGTGATCCGGCATTTCCGTTCAGCCTCTCTTCATAGGCCGCGAAATGCGTCTGGAACTGCTGTAATGCTTCTTGTTGCTTCATGCTGCTGTTCATTCCTCCTCAGGCGCCCTGCGCGGCTGGTTCGCGGAGGTCGCGCGCCCAGTCGTAGCCGTGCTCTTCGAGATGGAACGCAAGCTCTTTGTCGCCTGATTTGACGATGCGACCGTTGACGAGGACGTGCACGACATCGGGAATGATATAATTGAGCAGTCGCTGGTAATGCGTCACCACGATGGCCGAATTTTGCGGGGTATGCAGCTTGTTTACCCCGTTGGCCACGATACGCAGCGCATCGATGTCCAGTCCGGAATCGGTTTCATCTAGGATGGCGAGCATCGGATCGAGAACCGCCATCTGCAGAATCTCATTCCGTTTTTTCTCGCCGCCGGAGAAGCCTTCGTTGACCGGACGGTTGAGCAGCGCCTGGTCCATTTCCACCAGCTTCATCTTCTCTTTGATGAGCGCAAGGAAATCCATGGCGTCGAGTTCGTCGACGCCCCTGTATTTGCGCACGGCATTGAGCGCCGCCTTGAGGAAATAGGTATTGCTGACTCCGGGGATTTCCACGGGATACTGAAAGGCGAGAAAAACGCCCTCGCAGGCACGCTCCTCAGCGGAGAAATCGAGCAGGTTTTTTCCCTGGTAAATGATTTCACCCTCGGTGATATCAAATTCTTCGCGTCCGGCAAGTACTCCGGCGAGTGTGGATTTCCCTGAGCCGTTGGGGCCCATGATGGCGTGGATTTCGCCGGGATTCACCGTGAGATTGATGCCTTTGAGGATTTCCTTTCCCTCGATGCCGGCATGCAGATTGCGAATTTCAAGCATGAATAACTCCAGATATATCGATTATGCAATTCTTCAGATTCGTGGTGCGGATTGTGACAGGGCACCCTGTCGCGGGAGCGCGGGTCTAGCCGACGCTGCCCTCAAGGCTGATTCCAAGGAGTTTCTGCGCCTCCACGGCAAATTCCATCGGCAGTTCGCGAAACACTTCCTTGCAGAATCCGTTGACGATCATGTTCACCGCGTCCTCGGTGGAAATGCCGCGCTGGTTGCAGTAAAAGATCTGGTCCTCGCCGATCTTGGAGGTTGTCGCCTCGTGCTCCATCTGCGCGCTGTCGTTATGGTTTTCAATGTACGGAAAGGTATGCGCGCCGCAGGTGTCGCCCATGAGCATGGAATCGCACTGCGAAAAATTCCTCGCACCGTCGGCGTTCTTCATGATCTTCACGAGGCCGCGATAGGTGTTTGAACTGTATCCCGCCGAGATACCTTTTGAAATGATCGTGCTGCGGGTATTCTTTCCGATGTGGATCATCTTGGTGCCGGTGTCGGCCTGCTGACGGTTGTTGGTCACGGCGACGGAGTAGAATTCGCCCACGGAGTTGTCACCCTGAAGGATGCAGCTCGGGTATTTCCAGGTGATGGCTGAACCTGTTTCCACCTGCGTCCACGAGATCTTGGAATTCACCCCGGCGCATTTGCCGCGCTTGGTCACGAAATTGTAGATGCCTCCCTTCCCGTTCTTGTCGCCCGGATACCAGTTCTGCACGGTACTGTATTTGATCTGAGCGTTGTCATGCGCCACGAGTTCGACCACCGCTGCGTGCAGCTGATTTTCGTCCCGGATCGGCGCCGTACAACCCTCGAGGTAACTGACATAGGAGTCTTCGTCGGCAACGATGAGAGTGCGTTCGAACTGTCCGGTGCCCAGACTGTTGATGCGGAAGTACGTGGAAAGCTCCATTGGACAGCGGACGCCTTTCGGGATATACACGAAGGAGCCGTCGGTGAATACTGCGGAGTTCAGGGCGGAGAAGAAATTATCTCCCTGCGGCACCACCGAGCCCAGGTATTTCCTGACGAGGTCGGGGTAGTCTTTCACCGCCTCCGAGAAGGAACAGAAGATGATGCCCATGTCACTGAGCTTCTCCTTGAAGGTCGTCGCCACTGATACGCTGTCGAACACGGCGTCGACGGCCACCCCGGCCAGCATTTCCTGCTCCTTGAGTGGGATGCCGAGCTTTTCGTAGGTATCGAGGAGTTCGGGGTCCACCTCATCAAGGCTTTTCGGGCGCTCTTTCATCTTCGGAGCGGAGTAGTAAGAGATGTCCTGGTAATCGATGGGCGGATAGTCGACAAAGGCCCAGTCGGGTTCCTCCATTGTCTGCCAGAGACGAAAAGCCTTCAGTCGCCATTCAAGGAGCCATTCCGGCTCTTCTTTCTTGGCGGAAATGAAACGAATGACGTCCTCGCTCAACCCCTTCTCAACGGTATCCATCTCGATATGGGTCACGAAGCCGTACTTGTATTCTTCGCTGGTGAGTTTTTCCAGATCCTGCGCTTCAGAACTCATGAATTCCTTCCTGAAAAAAGGTCGTTGTTTTGATGCTCAATCAATCTGTACAAATTTGTCAAGATTGCCTATTCAAAACAAGTGCAAATGGAGAATGATTCCACAGATGGGAAGAGATTACTCGGATGCCTCACCACGGATTACGCGGATTACGCAGATGATTTTCAGCGAAGGAGGGATTCTGCATGTTCATCCCAGCGACAAAGCCATCTGTGTAATCAGCGTAATCGGTGGTGAGACATCAGAGTAATCCTCTTTCAATCCATGAAATCTCCCTTGATTTTAGTAGCTTTATTGAATACGCAATTTCTGTTTCACCAACCGCGAAAACAATGATGAAACATGCTCAACGATTTTTCTGGATACTCATTCTCGTGCTTGCAGCAGGATCCGCGCAGGCGCAGGATGTCCTCACCGAGCGCAACATTTTCGATGTCAGCCGTGTGCTCGAGGCGAAGGTCGCTCCCGACGGACGCCATGTGGCATATACAGTGATGGTACCGCGTCCGTTTACGGATGAACCGGGTTCGGATTACCGCGAACTGCACGTGTTGAACCGCAGCACCGGTGAATCGCGCGTCTATGTCGGCGGAAAGAACCTGATGTACGCGCTGGACTGGATGCCTGATTCCCGCACGATCACGTTCATGGCCCGCATGCCTGATGCCACAGGGACACAGGTGTACGGCATTCCGGTCGACGGCGGACAGGCCATGCCGCTGACAACATGTCCGACTGGTGTACGCGGCTACACGCTGCACCCGCAGGGGACTGCAATAGCATACATGGCCACCGAACCGTCTGACGGAAATGCCCATGCACTCGCAGCCCGTGGCTTCAATGCGGAGATTTACGAAGAAGGTCAGCCCGACCGCAATATCTACATACAGGACCTCGGTACCGGTGATGTGAAGCGCATGACCGAAGGAGTATCCGTGTTTTCAATCACATGGAGCCCGAACGGCAACTACATCGCCGCCGCTGTCGCACCGGAAAACCTGGTCGATCATTCCTATATGTTCAAGCGCATCCATCTGCTGGATGTTACCAGTGGCACCCTGACGAAACTGGTGGACAATCCGGGGAAACTCGGTACAATGGCGTGGAGTCCGGACAGCCGGAAACTGGCGTTCATTTCCGCTGTCGCGGTATGGGATTCCAAGGAGGGTTCGATCTTCGTGGCGGATGTTCCGCAGAGCAAGCCTTTCTCTCAGCTGCGAAATTATTCCAAGGATTTTGAGGGCACCGTAACGGATATCGCCTGGACGGATGCCTCCACGTTGCTCTTTGCGGCGGAAGAAGGCGTCGATATCACTCTTCGCGAGCAGCCTCTCGACGCTCCTGCAAGTTCGATCATGATC
>PKTF01000151.1 GCA_002869275.1 Ignavibacteria bacterium
CCTGAACTTTTTTTTCACTACAGCACATTGAATTCATGACACAGACCATGACCGTCCGTTTCGCCCCCAGTCCGACTGGCTATCTGCATGTCGGAGGCGCGCGTACCGCCATTTTCAACTGGTTGTTCGCACGCAGTATCGGCGGACGTTTTCTCCTTCGCATCGAAGACACCGACCGTCAGCGCTCGAGCGACGCAATGACACGCGAAATCCTTGACGGACTGCGGTGGCTGGGCGTGGACTGGGACGAAGAGCCCGTGATCCAGTCCGAACGCATCGAGCGCCATCACGACGAATGCCTGCGCCTGCTCAAGGAAGGCAAGGCATACTGGTGTTACTGCACACAGG
Organism: Ignavibacteria bacterium; assembly: GCA_002869275.1. Taxonomy (GTDB): domain Bacteria; phylum Bacteroidota; class Ignavibacteria; order SZUA-365; family SZUA-365; genus BM516. Next base: position 349 of record PKTF01000151.1, read on the forward strand.
AGGAACTCGACGCCAAGCGCGAAACGGCAGAAGCGGCCGGCGGCGCCTTTCTCTACGACGGCACCTGCCGCAGCCTCACCGAAGAACAGCATGCGACCCACAGGGCCGAAGGCCGTTCGCGTGTCCTGCGCTTCCGCGTACCCGAGGGCCGCACGGTGTTCAACGACATCGTCCATGACGAAACCAGTTTCAGCAACGAAGAGATCGACGACTTTGTCATCCTGCGCTCCGACGGCACACCCACGTACATGATGGCCGTCGTGGTCGACGACCATGACATGGGCATCACGCACGTGCTGCGCGGAGACGACCACCTTTCCAATACCCCGAAGCAGTTCATGCTCTACCGCACACTCGGTTACGAAACGCCGCAGTTCGGCCACCTGCCGCTCATACTCGGCAGCGACAAGAAGCGCCTGTCGAAGCGTCACGGCGCGACCTCGGTGGGAGAATTCCAGCAGCGCGGCTACCTGCCCGAAGCCATGTTCAATTTCCTCGCCCTGCTGGGCTGGTCCCCGGGCGATGACCGCGAGGTGATGAGCACCGATGATCTCGTCGAGGCGTTCGATATCCGACGCGTGCTCAAAAAGAGTTCGGTATTCGACGAAGACAAGCTGCTGTGGATGAACGGCCAGCACATCCGTCTGCTCGAAGACGACGACCTCTTCCGCCGACTGCTCCGGCATCGTCCAGTTGAGCTCGACGAGGTCCCGGACGAGGACTTCCTGCGCATCGTTCCTCTCATGAAGGAACGGCTCGCTCTGCTGCCGGAATTCTTTTCCACCACGGAGTACTTCCGGGAGGACCCGCAGACGTATGACGAGACCGGCATCGCCAAGCGCTGGAAAGCCGGCACGGGTGCGTTGCTGAGCGGGCTGCTCCCGAAACTGGCTGCAAGCGACTTCACAGCCGCGGCGCTGGAGACGCTGATTCGCGAGCACGCCGAAGCAGAAAGCGTGGGGGCGGGCAAGCTCATCCACCCCATCAGACTCGCACTCACGGGGAGCACCGCTTCGCCCAGCCTCTTCGACATGATGGAGGTGCTGGGCAGGGACACCTGCGTGCGACGTATCGAGTCCGCTCTCGAACATATTTCCGAACCCGATTCCTGAGGCCAGCGACCGAGAAACAGCTGCTGCCCCCGATCAAGCCGGCGGATTTCACCCCTCCTGCGTTGTGATCCCGGCCGGGAACTGCTTGTGAGAGTCGGTGCTTTGACGTAGTTTGAGTCGATGGAAAAGAAGCATTACATACGGCTGAAGAACGCCGTTTTCTACGGATATCACGGAAATCATCGCGAGGAACGTCACCTCGGCGGTCGCTTCCATATCGATGTTGAAATGGAAACAGACTTCACCGGAGCGGCGGAGCATGACGACCTCGACCTCACGGTGAATTACGATGCCGTGTACAACCTCATACAGGATATCGTCACCCAGGAAGCGTTCAAGCTGATCGAGAAGGTGGCGAAACGCATCGCGGACAGCATCCTTGACACCTATCCCACGGTGAGCGGTGTCTCGGTGCGCGTGCGCAAACCCGGCGCCCCGATCAAGGGCGTCATCGACTATGTAGAAGTAGAGGTCGATGAGCGACGCTGAGTCCCGGCGTGTCTACCTCGGTCTCGGATCGAACATGGGCGACCGCGGCGAGGCATTGCGCGACGCCGTACGCCGCATCGGCCAGCTCGAGGAAACAGCAATGCTGCGCTGCTCCAGTGTCTACGAAACCGATCCCTGGGGCGATGTTCCACAGGACGCGTATCTCAATACCGTGGCAGAAATCCGCACGTCGCTTCAACCGGAGAAACTGCTCCAGTCGCTGCTGGACATCGAACGCGACATGGGCCGCGTACGTGAAGTCAAGTACGGTCCGCGGCGCATCGATATTGATATCCTGTTTTTCGGAGAAACCGTCCTCGAAGGCACGGAGATCATCATACCGCATCCGCGCATAGCGGAACGGAACTTCGTACTGATTCCGCTTGAGGAACTCCGTCCCGAACTTCTGCATCCCGTCATGCAGAGCACCGTTGCCGAGCTTCGGGCACTGTGTTCCGACACCGGCGGCATCAGCAAAACCGACATCCGGCTCTGGCCGGAAACAGCCACGAGTTGAACTCGATTCCAGGAAGACATGGCACGTGAAGTGCGATACATAGCGATCGAAGGCGTCATCGGCGCAGGCAAGACCAGCCTGACCCGGCTGCTTCATGAGCGCCTTGGCGGACAACTCGTACTCGAGAAATTCGAAGAAAATCCGTTTCTCGAGCGTTTCTACCAGAATCCCGAGCGCTACGCCTTCCAGACGCAGCTGTTTTTTCTGCTGACCCGTTTCAAGCAGCTGCAGGTTCTGTCGCAGCCGGAGCTGTTCCAGGAATACCTCCTGACGGATTATATCTTTGAAAAAGACAAAATCTTCGCGCATTTGAACCTGCAGAACGACGAGCTGCACCTGTACGATATGCTTGCCGCCAACATGGAAAAGAGCCTCGCGAAGCCGGATCTGGTCGTATACCTGCAATCCAGCGTCGAGCGCCTGATGCAGAACATCCGCCATCGCGGGCGTGATTTCGAACGCGCCATGTCGCGGAAGTACATTTCCGACCTCAATGACGCGTACAATTACTTTTTCTTCCGCTACAAATCGACTCCGCTGCTCATTGTGAATGCAACGGAGATCGATTTCGTCAAACACGAAGACCATCTCGACGAGCTGATACGGGAGATCACGAAACCCGATCACGTCGCGACCGAGTATTACACACCAATGTCACGATTACCGCGGGATCCCTGATGCTGTTTCGCGTACTCATCATCGCATTCATTACCTACGTTGTGTATTCGCTGTACCGCCGCTTCATCAAGCCCGCGGCTGGACGAGGACGCGGTGGGTCGCCATTCTCGCAGGGCTCACGCAGACCGCGACCCGGCGGCAACGCGGTGGATGCGGAGTTCGAGGAAATGGACGACAATTCCGAGAAATGAAGGCGCTGCTGAATCATGAAATTTGTTGAAAAATCCTTCAAGCGGATGCTGTTCGGATTTTTCCGCCTGTTCGTCCACGTACGTACAGTGTCCACTGTTCCGCGTGATTCGGTGCACAACATTCTCGTAGTGCGCCAGCACAACCAGCTTGGTGACATGCTCTGTGCCGTGCCATTGCTCCGCGCGCTTCGTGTGACGTATCCCGGTGCGCATATCGCCCTGCTTGCGCGTCCGCTGAACAGTGAAATCCTCCGCGGTGCGCCCTTCCTCGACGAAATCATCGTCTACGACAAAACGAAATTCATCCGCTCGCCCATCCAGGTCTGGCGCTTCGGACGCGCACTCAAGAAACGGAAGTTCGACCTCGCCATCACCCCGGCAACGGTGTCGATGTCGGTCACCAGCGACGTCCTCACCTACTTCTCCGGAGCGAAACGCCGCATCGGCGCGGCCTCGCTGAGCGGCAAGCGCAATCACACGGCATACTATTACAACATCCGTGCGGACCTCGACTGGCGGCACGATCCCACGCGGCATCAGACCCAGCGTAACCTCGATATCGCTTCCATCCTCGTACTCGATCCGGTGTCGCAGGAACTGGAGATCGGCCTTTCGAACGAAGAGTTGCAGGACGGCGCGCAGATGATCGCGCAAAAGAGCGGCGGACGCGAGATCGTGGTGGGCTTCCATCCCGGTGCGGCGAAAATCCCCAACCGCTGGGACGCACTTTGCTTCGCGGAAATCGCCAACCGCTGCGCCGAAATCTACGGTGCGTTCATCGTGATTACCGCCGGTCCCGACGACGACGCTCCCCTGCGGGAAATGACGCTCAACATGCCCAATGCCAGCCTCATCATGCAGAACGAGCCGATCCGCAATGTGGCCTCGGTGATCGCCAACTGCGACCTGTATCTGACCAACGATACCGGAATGATGCACGTCGGTGCGAGTGTGGGAACGCCGACACTGAGTTTGTTCGGTCCAACCGATCCGCTGCAGTGGGCACCTCATGGTGCGCAGCATCGCTTCATCCTCGGTCGAGAAAATTCGGTGGACAACATCCCCGTCGACAAGGTCTGGCAGGTTCTGGGCCGAATGCTGAGCGACGCGCGCAACGAAACTATGCTCATCGAGGATTCTGAAGCACACTGACCTTCCGGCATCTCTCATCTTCTCACACGTACGAAAGCATACCCTGTCCATGCCCAACCAGATTCGCAGACTCGCCGCCATTGATCTCGGGACGAATTCCTTTCACCTCGTGATCGCCGATGTGAAGAGCAACGGGAAGTTCACGGTTGTGGGCAAGGACAAAGAAGGCGTGCGTCTCGGCGAGGGCATGACCGACATGAAGCACCTGAGCGAGGATGCCTGCGACCGAGCGCTCGATACGCTGCGTCGCTTCTCTCTGCTGGCACAGAGCCATGACGCTCCCATTCGCGCCATCGCAACCAGCGCCGTGCGCGAGGCGCTGAACAGGGATGCTCTCGTGCAGCGCGTGCGCGACGAACTGGGGCTGGAAATCGAGGTCGTGAGCGGCTTCGAGGAAGCCCGCCTGATCTACCTCGGAGTGCTGCAGGCCCTGCCCGTCTATAACAAGCGTGCCTTGCTCGTAGACATCGGCGGCGGCAGCACGGAATTTCTCCTGGGCGAACGCGGAGGAGTACAGTACGCCAACAGCCTCAAGCTCGGAGCCGTGCGACTGACACGTCGCTACTTTCTGGGCAAGACCATCAAAGCCAGGGAAATCGAGGAATGCCGGGCACATCTTATCGGTGCGCTCAATCCGATCGTCCGCGCGATGAAAGGACGTCAGGTAGACGTTCACGTCGGTTCCTCTGGTACCATCCTCAATGTCGCCGGCATGATCCTCGCTGCAAAGGGCGAGTACTACAACTACGACGAAGGCAATGTCACCATCACACTCAAGGACCTGCGCGGCATCGTCGAAACCGTGATTGCGCATAAAACCGTCGAACGCCGCCGTCAGCTTCCGGGTATCGATCCGGGACGCGCCGACATCATCACCGCCGGCGTCCTGATCCTCGAGCAGGTATTCGAA
>PKTF01000332.1 GCA_002869275.1 Ignavibacteria bacterium
AATCGCATCATCAGCGGTCTTTCGCAGGGGCTCGTGGTCATGGAAAGCGCGACATCGGGCGGAGCGATGATCAGCGCCGCTATTGCGCTCGATCAAAACAGGGAGGTGTTTGCAGTACCCGGGAGTGTGCACAATGCGATGAGCGCAGGGCCTCATCGCCTGATTCGCAAAGACGGCGCACGGCTCGTAACCACCCCTGAGGAGATGCTTGAAGAGCTCGGACTGTGTGCTTCGGATAAGAAAACCACCGTGCCCGCCGTACAAATGACACTTCTCGAACAGGAGATCGTGCAGCTGGTAAAATCCGGACCGATACATGTCGATGAAATCGCGGCGCAGACCGGCCGTCCGCATGCGTCGCTTCTCCCTGATCTCCTGACAATGGAGTTTCGTGGGCTTGTCCGGCAGTTACCCGGGAAATATTTTCAGCTTGAATCTTCGCACGGAAATTAAACGTATATTCTTGGAATCCCTTACGGGTCGCTTTTGTTTCGAACACCATGGAAAGAATCATGTCGGGACGCACTATTGCTCTGATTGCCACTCCCATTGTCGCAATCATACTACTCATCCTCTTTTGGCCGTCAGGCGGCGCGGATATTCCTACGTACGAGACGCAACAGGGCTCGTTTGAGATCTATGTAATTGAAAGCGGTTCTGTTCGGGCAAAGAATGCCGTCACCATCCAGGCCCCGCGCATCCTGTCCGGCGGCAATCTCCAGATCGTATCGCTCGCTTCGGAAGGCACGATCGCGAAGGAAGGCGACATCCTTGCTCGTTTTGATCCCAGTTCGGCACTGAAGCGTATCCAGGACAAACAGACAGAGTTGAAAACCGCTCTTGCAGATCTCGAGAAACTGAAGGCACAGCAGTCTGCTGACGAATCACAGGCGAAAACCGAATTCGAAACGGCGGAACTCAATTTTCAGCTTGCGAAAATCGCACGTGACAAAATGCAGTTTGAGCCGGAAGCTCGGAAACGAGAAGCGGAAATTGAGTTCGAACGCGCTCGTCTCTCCTTCGAGCAAGCCAAGCTCAACATGAAGAATAAAGGTATCGTGCGAAAATCAGAGCTCGGAAATCTCCAGCTTCATCTTCAGCAGATCCGCAGTGATATCGCTGAATCCATGAAGGAAATGGACCAGTTGACTCTGAAAGCTCCGATCAGCGGACTGATCGTTTATGAGAACAACTGGGCGACCGGCAGAAAAATCGCGAAAGGTGATCAGCCGTGGCCCGGGATGCCGATTATCAGCCTGCCGGACCTCTCTGCCATGCAGACGGAGGTGAGTATCAACGAAATGGATATCGCCAAAGTGAACAAGGAGCAATCCGTTCTGGTTATTCCGGATGCTTTCCCCGACAAGACCTTCCATGGAACAATCATGTCGGTCTCGCAGATCGGCCGTCAGAAGGGACAGGGATCGAACATCAAGGTTTTTGACATCATTATCGACATCAAGGAAACCGACGATGTGCTCAAACCTGGAATAACGACGACGACAAAAATCATTATCGACAAGCTCGATAAGGTTATTTCCATACCCATCATCAGCGTTTTTGAGGAAGAAGGAGCCACCTACGTGTTCGTCGGTGAAGGATCTTCTTTTGACAGACGCGAAGTCGAACTCGGGCAACGCAACGACAATTTCGTCGTCGTGACCTCGGGACTCGAAGCGGGTGAACACGTCGCGCTTCGTAATCCGGAAGCCGTTAGTGGTGATTCCGACGAAACGCTGGACACTCAGCGTCAGATGACTTCTTCCGCCGTAACCTCGAAGGGAGACTGAGGTGAAGGACGTCGTCACACGGTATCGCGAGGGATTCGCCATTGCATTTCAGAGCCTGGCACTGCATAAAACACGCAGCTTTCTCACCATGCTCGGCATCGTTTTCGGCGTGGGTGCGGTGATTGCCATGCTGTCGATCGGCGAAGGTGCGAAACAGGAGTCACTCGAGCAGATTGAAGTCCTCGGTGTGCGAAATGTGATCATCCGCTCCGCGGCGTCGTCCGCGGAGGACGAAGACGATGAGTCATCGGCGCGTCCGCTCGGTATCTCGCTCAAAGATGCTGAAGCCATCCGCAAGGTCTGCGACTTCGCGAAGGAGCTGACGGTGAATTGGGAGACCGATGTCGATGCGCGAACGTACGAGGGAAAGTCACCAGTCCGTCTCATCGGAACCACGCCGGAGCATGCGGCCATCTTCAATATTCGAATGGCGGAGGGTGGTTTCCTCCTTCCCCACCACATTGAAACCACGGCAAACGTCTGTATAGTCGGAGCCGATGCGAAGCAGGAGCTATTCGGCTTCGAAAATCCCATGTACAAACTGGTGAAGCTGCAGGACCAGTGGTTTACCGTCATCGGCATCATGGAGAGCAAGAAGGCCGCTGCAACAGGCGCGATCGAACTTCCCGCGATGAACGCCAGCATCATCATTCCTCTGACGACCGCCATGAGCAAATTCCCGCGAGAGGAAATCGGAAGTGTGCGGCGGTTCAGTCGTCGGCGCAGATTTGGCAACCGCATCGAAGGCGGCTTCATCGACCGCAGCACCATCGATCAGATCGCCATCCACGTCGATGAAAAAACGGATATTGCTGAAGCCGCAGCGGTGATCAACAGGCTGATCCGAAAGCGTCACAACGGGCAGGAAGATTTCACCATCACCATCCCCGAGCAGCTGATCGAACAGCGGCAAAAGACGCAGAGCATCTTTAACATCGTCATGGGGGCGATCGCGGGGATCTCTCTTCTAGTCGGTGGTATCGGCATCATGAACATCATGCTCGCCAGCGTCCTCGAGCGTACGCGGGAAATTGGCGTGCGTCGCGCAATCGGTGCGACACGTGCGATGATCATCACACAATTTCTCACAGAAGCGACGCTGCTGTCGGTCATCGGCGGTGTGCTGGGAATCATCCTTGGATGGCTCCTCACCGGTGCGATCACCGCGTACGCTGAATGGCGGACAATCGTCAGCTTCTGGTCCATCATTCTGGCATTCTCCGTTGCGGCAGCCACCGGGATCCTGTTCGGATATTATCCTGCCAAACGAGCTGCAGACAAGGATGTCATTGAATCACTTCGCTATGAGTAACACCGTACTTCTACTTCGCATACGTGGTGTTATCACGCTGCTGGGATGCAGCATGTTCATCACGAGCCTCCTCCCTTCCGCGGGCACGGCGCAGCATCTTCTCACGCTGGATGACGCTCTTGACATCGCGTTCGATCAAAGCTACACAGCCCGCAGTGCACGCGAACAGTTGCGTGCCTCCGAAGCTTCCGCCGAATCGGCTCGTAAAGCACTGTATTCAACTGTCGACCTGCAGTTCGATCTTCCGGATTTCAGTCGCACGCTCCTTTCGGAGTTCAATACCGACACACGCAGGCTGGAATACTTTCCTCAGGAGCTTCTGCAATGGAGCGGCAGGCTGGATATCAGGCAGCCGTTGATATGGACGAACAGCACGATCACGCTTTCTGGCCTGCTGTATCGTCAGGACCAGACAGACCGCGGACTCAACAGCGCTTTCAGCAGAGACTACTACACGGATATCGCCATCCAGCTGAGGCAACCGCTGTTTGTACCCAACACGCAGCGCATCGCCCTTCGCCGGGCTGAAATTGACTATGAAGAAGCGAAAGCCGATTTCGTCAGAAACACGCTGGACCTGCGGTACCGGGTGACCGAGCAGTTTTACAATCTGTACGCGGATCAGCAGCGTGTTGTCATTCAGGAAGACCGTGTTCAACAGGAAGAAGTATCCTACGCGACAGCGACCAGGAAATATAAAGCCGGCCTCATCGCAGAAGTCGAGGCGCTGCAGTTCGAGGTCGATCTTGCCGCGGCGAGGAATGATCTTCTCTCAGCTCGCAACACTTTCACATCCCGAGCCAACGCTTTCAAGATTCTGCTTGGCCTTCCGATCAAAGACTCTGTACACTGCCTGGTCAGCGATACAACTGTTGCGTCCGTGCTTATCGATCCGAGTGAAGCGACCGCGCGCGCCAAGCAGACACGTGTCGAACTGCAGAGAGCACGCAACAACATCGAGCGCAACGAACTTTCCCTCGAGCAGGTTGACGCCGATCGCAGCATCCGTGGAGACCTCTTTCTCAGCTATGGGGTAAACAAGTTCGACGTTGAATTTCAAGGACTGTACAACGATCTGCGCGATACACGGCGTGCCGTCCTGACGATCAGTGTACCCATCTTTGACTGGGGAAAACATGCAGAGGACATTCAGGCAGCAGAGGCGCGTCTGCGCAATGCGCGGCTGACCGCCGATAATCTGGAGCTGACGATCGAGCAGGAAATCATCGACCTCGTACGCAGCGTCGAATCGTCGGCACGGCGTGCCGAAGTCCTGCTGCAATCGCGCCGTATTGCCGACATCGCCAACGACATCAGCACCAAACGGTATGAAGTCGGGACCATCGGCTCCACCGAACTTGCCCAGGCGCGTTCACGATTGCTGCAGGCAAAGCTGACCTCGCTGGAGGCCATCCTGGATTATTATCTGGCTCTCGCCGATCTCGCAAGGCGCACCGCATACGACTATCGACTGCAGTCGGCGCTCTCGCTTCCCGCACCGAGCGATCGCTGAGTACGGCACGCTTGTTGTGCCACAACGACCTTGCTTTTGCACGCAGGGCGGACTAACTTTTTCTCTGATGTGATGAATCGCCCTTTTCACCCAGCCAAGAAGTGATTTTCCTCGAATGAAGGAATTCGGAGCATACCTGCAGCAGGCGCGTTTTGATGCGGACCTCTCACTGGAGGCCCTGCACGACAGCACCCGCATCAGCCTTAAAAACCTGAGACTGATCGAGTCCGGGGATTTCCCGTCGCTCCCTCAGACCTACGTACGTGCGTTCGTTCGCGAATACGCCCGAGCCGTAGGTCTCGATGAGGAGGAAACTCTCGAGACATACAACGCCAAGGCGGAAGCTGAAAAGGGAATCCCTCCACCTCCTGCCGCGATTGACAGTTCGAACCTGCTTCCTCAAATGGATGACTCCATCGAGTATATCGAACCGATGGAACGCGGCACGCCCGTACATGTCGAAGTTGAGGGTGATGCCGAGGTTGAGGACGATCCAGACTACACTCCCCCTGTGAGAAAGTCATCCTACGTCACGGAGGATGACGCTTCGGCCATCGATATCCGCACGGCACCCGCCACTGCGCCGGAGGAAACCACCGTCTCCCCGTCTCGGCCTTCGAAGGAAAAACCGCTTTCGAAAAAGCAGAAGAAAAAAAGCGACGCGTCAACAGAAAAGCCAGAAAAATCGGAAGCGGTCACAACGCCACCCGCCCGCACTGCCGATACTCCTCCGGTAACGTCCGCCGGGAAACCGGCGTCTGCTGCGAAATCNCGAAATCATCATCTGCCGCTCCCGGCGAAACGACCGCAGGCAAGCGGGCCTCGCGCGGACACAGTGTTTTCGACGCCAAACCTCCGGTCAAAGAGAAGGTGACGGATAAGGCATCGTCGGATAAGAAAGAGTCGACAGAAGAAACATCCACGACTCCGCCTCCACCTCCTCCTGCTGCACGCAATCCAAACACCACCGATGAGAAACGGATTCTCATCATGGGCACGCTTGTCGTCGCCATCATAGCGATAGCGATCTACGGAATTTATTATTTCAGCAGAGGCGATGCAGAGGAAGCTGCGAACATCGATTCGACAGCGATCAAGGCCAGTATCGAGGCAGGTCGTTTTATCGATTCCTCCCAGTCCGCTCTGACCGAAATCCCCGTCGTGCCAGAAGACACACTGCCTGCAGAACCCATTCCCGCACCGGAGCCCGTGGAAGCAAAACCACGCGACTTCGAAAAAGATGACAGTCTTGTACTCGAAGCGTTCACGAATGCACCCGTCTGGTTTTCCATCAAGATGGATACCCTTCGAACGGAACGGGGTTCACTTTCGTCGAACGAGCACCGCGTGTGGAGAGCGAACGACTATTTCGTGATCACGCTCGGTGATGCCGGCGCGGTAACGTTCTTCCTCAACGGCAAGGAGATCGGCACCCTGGGAGATGAAGGTGCCGTTGTGAAAAACGTTACCCTGTCACGTCAACACCTGGGCGGAAACTGAGGCAGCCATGCCTATTCCCGCCGATATCCAGGATACCGCTCGTGATCTCGCGGAAGCACTGCGACAGCACGATTATCGTTACTACGTCCTCGCGGATCCCGGAATCAGCGACCAGGAATACGACCGATTGATGCAGCAGCTGCAGCAGCTCGAAGACACATATCCCGAGCTCCGAACGATCGATTCACCCACACAACGTGTCGGCGGTCAAATCACGAGGGACTTTCCGACCGTCACCCACAGTGTTCCAATGCTCAGCCTGGCAAACACGTACGACGAAGAAGAGGTACGTGATTTCCACCGAAGAGTGACGGAAATGCTGGAATCCGACAATGTGTCCTATCACGTCGAGCTCAAGCTCGACGGCGTAGCCCTGGCCGCACGATACCGTAACGGCATTTTCTCGCAGGCAGCCACGCGTGGTGACGGGATGCAGGGAGACGACGTCAGCGCCAACGCCCGTACGATCCGATCTCTCCCTCTGCGTTTGCGTACGGTTCAGGGTCTTCCTGATACGCTCGAAGTCCGTGGCGAAGTGCTGATGCATAAAGACGACTTCACCCGTCTCAACGACGACCGCGCCCTGAACGGCGAGAAGCTGTTCGCGAACCCGCGCAACTCCGCGGCGGGAACGCTGAAGATGCAGGACTCATCGATTGTCGCAGACCGCGGTCTGCGTGTATACATGTATGCGTTGCATGCCGAAGCGCCCGGCATCGAAACACAGGAGGAGGCGATTGCCTATCTCCGCAGCTGTGGCTTCGCTGTCAATCCACACACACGCGTGTGCCACGGGATTGAAGACGTGCTGGAATTCTGGAATGAATGGCAGGATCGCAGGGACGATCTGCCCTACGAAATCGACGGAATCGTGGTGAAGGTGAACAACCTGCGACAGCAAGCGATTCTTGGAAATGTCGCAAAAAGCCCTCGCTGGGCGATAGCATTCAAGTTCAGCAGCAGGAAGACGGAAACCCTGCTGCGAGGCATCACCTATCAGGTCGGACGCACGGGAACAATCACACCTGTCGCTGAGCTTGAGCCCGTGTTACTGTCAGGATCCACTATCAGTCGCGCCACCCTGCACAACGAGGACTTCATTACCGAACTCGACCTCCGCATCGGTGATACCGTGGTTGTCGAAAAAGGTGGTGATGTCATTCCGAAAGTGAGCGGGGTCGTGCAGGAGCAGCGTCCGGATTCAACCATCCCCTTCCGTTTCACAGACCGCTGTCCGGAATGCGCTTCGCGTCTGGTCAGACCTGATGGCGAAGCCGCCTGGTTCTGTGAAAACATTTCCTGTCCGGCACAGGTACGCGGTCGTATCGAGCACTTCGCGGCACGGACGGCCATGGAGATCGAAGGGCTCGGTGAAGCCGTGGTCGATACGCTCGTTTCCGAGGGACTCATCTCCTCCTATGCAGATCTGTACACCCTGGGCGAACAGCGCGCAAAACTCGTGGCACTCGACCGCTTTGGCGAACGCAGTGTACAAAATCTCCTCGATGCGATCGACGCAAGCCGTCACCGTCCGCTTCATCGTGTGATACACGCTCTGGGAATCCGATTTGTAGGTCAGACTGTTGC
>PKTF01000275.1 GCA_002869275.1 Ignavibacteria bacterium
ATGCAGCCCACCGCGTATGTCATTCGACAGGACAAGGAGAAATACCCAGGGAAAAATGGGTAGTACTACCTATTGACAGCCGAGGCCGCTCTCACTAGCTTCCAGTTGTCAGCTTACAACACATCAGGCGATCCGAGCGATGTCCCGAATTTTCGTATGTATCAGGGAAGCGCTGCGTTTTGAGAATACGACGCAGCAGCAGGCAATTCCCACCAGACGACAGACGATCATTCGGCGTTACTGGCGCGTTGCAACCTGTCCCTTCTACTGCATGCTGCGGAGACAGCGCGAACGAAAAGCGCAACGAGATTTTCTGCTGTGATCGCAGGCGCAATAATTAAAAAACCCTCTCCGATGATAGGAGAGGGTTTTTTGTTTCATGGGCTCTCGCATAGCGAGTGCGCAGGTTCCTTGAATTGCTATTCGGGCAATGCCTCGGCGAGTCCCGGTACGATAGTGGCACCTTCGGGTACCTGAATGCTGGAGTTTGTGAAATCTGTGCCAATGGCTTCGAAGCGACCGCCGAGATGCTGGGCAAGAAAGATTTCCGTCACAGCATTGAATGAAAGGCGGTTTTCGGGACGCGCAAAGCCGTGGCCTTCATCCGGATACAGCACGTAGGTGACGGGAATGTTCTTCTCCTGCATCGCTTTCACGATCTGATCCGACTCACTCTGTTTCACACGCGGATCGTTGGCGCCCTGCCCGATGAGCAGCGGTTTGGTGATGCGGTCGACGAAGGTCAGCGGCGAACGCTCGTCCAGGAAGGCACGTCCTTCCTCGGTACGCGGGTCACCGACACGACCGGCCCAGAGGTCCATCATCGGTTTCCAGTACGGGGGAATGGTTTCGAGTAGAGTTCGCAGGTTCGAGGGACCAACGATATCCACACCGCACACGAAAACGTCTGGGGTGAAGGTCAGGCCGACGAGTGTGGCGTAACCGCCATAACTGCCGCCCATGATCGCGACGTTCTCCTTCGTCGTGATCCCCTCATCGATTGCCCAGTCCACCGCGTCGAGCAAATCATCGTGCATCTTGCCTGCCCACTCGAGGTTGGACGCGTTCACGAAATGCTTCCCGAAGCCCGTGGAGCCGCGGTAGTTCACACTGAGCACAGCATAGCCGCGGTTGGCCAGCCACTGATGATACGGGTTGTACCCCCAGCTGTCACGCGCCCAGGGACCCCCGTGGACAAACAGAACCATGGGGACTGCTTCGGTCGGACGACCATCGTTGTCGGAGTCCATCCAGCTCGGCAGCGTCAGGTAGCAGACAAGCTCAAGGTCATCCCGTGTCGGAATCAGCATTGGATTCATTTTCGACAGTGGGAGATTCTCCAATGACGCTCGGTTCGTAAACAGAAATTCAGCATTCCTGGCTTCGCGGTCGTACAGGTAGTAGCGCACCGGGCCGTCGTCGGTGATGAAAGCCACCGTCCAGTGCTTGTCGTCGAGCGTGCGGCTGGTGATGCTCAACTCACCGTCGACAAGTGAATTCAGATAATCGAGGTCGGGCTGGATGTCGTCATCCAGTACCTGCCAGCTGATGCGGTCGTAGTTCGCAGATACAGCCTGTACTTCATGCGTCGCCGGATGCGAGATGATGCCGGAAACGTCGGCCTTGTCATGAGAGGCCAGCTCCGTACTCTCACCGGTTTCCATATTGATCGCGAACAGTGCCGCGGTGTTGCGGCCGCGGCTGTCGCGCATGTAAAGCGTCGAACCGTCTTTGTTGAAGCCCATGATACCGGTGGTCATGAGGTCTTCTGCGCTGACTTCCATGTACGGCTTCCAGCCGTCGCCATCCGGAACGAAGTATGCCGTGCCGCCGTCGGGCGTCATCTTCGAGGCAAAGCGCACGGCGTAGGATTCGTCGGTCACGAAGCCTGCGAATCCTTCGTTCATCTGCACCATCTCCATTTCGCCGCTCAGAATATTGAGCCTATAGAGATCGAACCACTGTGGATCGCGCTTGTTGAGACCAACGAGAATCACCTCCGGCGTCTCAGGACTCAATTCCTGTATCTGCGTGCGCGGGCGCATTTTCTTTCCACTCGGCAGCATGATGGGATTACCCTCGGCATCGAGGATCTCATCGTAAGGTGTCAGGTTGACATCCTCGCCAGTTTCCACATTCACGCAGTGGAGCATCATGTTCTCATCACCACCTTCGTCCTGCAGATACAGGAGGTGCTTTCCGGTGTAACTCCAAAAATGCGTGCGAATACCGCGGTACGTATCCTTACTTACCGCTTTCGCGTCTGTTGGATTGTCCGCCGGGGCGATCCAGACGTTCAGAACGCCTTCCACCGGAGCAAGGTAACTGATGTATGCGCCATCGGGACTGATGCGCAACGATGCTTTCTCGGGATTGCCGAAGAGATCAGCGCGAGGGATCAACGCTTCCTCCTTTGGTGCACATGAAATGAAAACAAGTGACAGGAGCACAACAACACTGGCTCCGGTAAATAACCGCTTCATATCACTTCTCCAGGAATAATTGGAATTGAGATTGAATATGCGAAATGTCATGCCGAATAACCATCGGCCTGCATGTATTTTCCTCAGGGTATATTCTACAGTATACGGGGATAGACGCATTGTGTTTCATTTTCAAACACAGTGGCGATAAAATCTCGGAAAACAACTGGCCTGGGCTTTTTGATATCGGCAGTCGATACCCTGAAAAAAAAACGCCCCCGGAATCCGGGGGCGCCTTCTTTGTCTGTAACATGGCGATATTATTTCAGCAGAGTCATACTCCGTGTAACGATGTCGCCACCTGTTTCAAGTATGCAGAGATAGGTGCCGCTGGGGAGTCCGCCCGCATCGAATGTGATGTCGTGGCTCCCGGCACCGGACTCGGTATCCACCAAAACCGCCACTTCGCGTCCGTACAGGTCATGCACGCTGAGGCGCACATGCTGCGCGCGGGGCAGCGCATAGGTGATGGTCGTGGAAGGATTGAAAGGGTTCGGATAGTTCTGGGTAATCGTGGGGAGTGCAGGCAGCGCCGCCTCAACCGCGCCATCCTTCGGGAACCAGTTGTGCGCAAGAGCGAAGGGACCGTTAAGGTCGCTCAGCCCTGTATACTCAACATAATTCTGAAGTGCCACGGATGTGCCGCCGATGTTCGTCCATCGGTACCATGGACGGTGGAAAACCGTCAGTGCCGACGGTACGGATACGAGCGGCATGGCCTCGGTATTGGTGTAATAGAAACGCACATCCACGTTCGGGGTGCTCGCATTACTCGAGAGAGTGAAATAGCGCCGCACATAGCGAATGCGTGAGAGTCCCTGCGGGTAGGAACATGTGTATGCGTTGACGGTGAAAGAACCGATCGGACCGGCGTTGCTCTTCACCTCGGCCACCTTGTGTCCGCTGCTGTTGAGGAAAGGTGTCCAACTCGTACCCACCGGCTGTGTCACCGAAACCGTGCCGCCCGGTTCAAGTTGGATGCTGACGGTCAGGGTAAGCGGCGAGTTGATTGCCGGTGCCATCGTGGCGCTGTTGTACGCCATGATGGTGATATCACGGACAAGGGTTCCGGTAGGAAGCCTGCGGGGATCCACACTGAATACGAGGTTGTCGCCCTCAGAGCCGGCGCTCGTGAGCAGGTTGATTTCAGGCGCGGTAGTACTGGCCGTCCACAGCATGACACCACTCGCAAAATTGCCGCCCGAGTTGTCGATGCGCACCGAGCGAGTGACAACCACCGGGTACTTGCACGCGCCGGAAACGACCACCAGCTGCGACTCCGGGGCGATCTCCGTACGAGGCACGACGGTGAAGACCGACGAGCATGTCGCCGGGAGTCCCTCATTGTCCGTGACCGTATACGTGATGGTATGCGCGCCCGTGGCGAGTACCGTGTTCGGCGCGGGAGACTGCGTGATGGACAGTGCAGCTGCAGCTGTGCAGTTGTCCGATGCAAAGATCTGACCGGTGAAATCAGGCAGTATTGACTCGTTCTGCTCGTCACCTTCAACACTGATATCGCCGGCACAAGTAAGGATCCGCGGCGGTTCGACGTCCACCACGGTCACGTACTGCACCGCCGTTGCGCTGTTGTTTCCTCCATCGGTTACCGTCCATGTCACGGTCGTGGTACCGGCCGGATACACCGACGGCGCATCGTTGGTGATCACGAGGGTGTGCGGACAGTTATCAACCACCGTCGGTTTGCCAAGATTTACCGACGACGCATTGATCGCGCACTGGCCCGGCGAAGTAGGCAGCGTAAGATTGGCCGGAGCGGTGATCTGAGGCGGACTGGTATCCGTCCAGCACAACGAGGTAATGGCCTGGTTCACGGCCTGATACGCGTTGACGCGTCCATATCCGAGTTCGGTGCTCCAGCTGCCGTTGGGCTGACCGGTTACATTGGCGGTATACGTGTAGCCACCGACTTTCTCCACGGTCGTTTCGATGATCTGGCGTGCCTGCGTATGTGTCAACGCAGGATTGACCGCGTAGATGAGCGCCATGACGCCGGCGGCATTCGGACAGGCACTCGACGTACCGTTGAAGGTCGGCATATAATCGCCTGAGCGATAGCCTGCAGCACCGCTGATGTCGGTGGTATAGATCTTCACTCCGGGGGCCGCGATATCGAGATTGGTTCCGTAATCGCTGCCCCACCAGTATTCACCGTCGCAGGACGACGGCGTCTTCCGTGTATCACACATGCTGGTGGCGGCCACGGCGATCGTCGTGTTATAGTTGGCGGGATACTTCACGTAGCTGTTTCCGTTTCCCGCGGAAAACAGCACCGAAGCACCAAGTCCGCCTCGGCCGTAAAGCACGGCGTTGTCGATAGCAGTGTTGATGACCATTGTCGGCGAACCTCCGCCCCACGAATTGCTGAGTACGTCGGCCCCGCCCGTTGACCATGCCCAGTTGATACCGTCGGCAAGGATGGCATCCGACGTCGCCCAGTAGGGACCGACTCCGTATGCCACGCGTACGGCGACGATTCGGCTGTTGTACGCAATACCAACCACGCCGGTACTGTTGTTGCCAACGGCAGCCACGATGCCGGCGCAGGCAGTGCCGTGCGCGTCATCGTTCTGGGGATTGCCGCCGCTGCCGAGTCCCATTGCATCATACCCGGCAACGATATTCGCCGCGAGGTCGGGATGAGCCATGTCCACGCCTTCGTCGATGATGGCGACACGCACCGCGGAGGATCCCGTAGTGATACCCCAGGCGGGGAATACTTCCATGTCCGCCCCGGGGGTACCGTTGTACTGTGACGCCGAACCGGTGTTATTCAGTGCCCATTGATCACGCGTG
>PKTF01000253.1 GCA_002869275.1 Ignavibacteria bacterium
TTTCGTTTCTCATATCGTACAGACCGTGCTGAAAGAACGTCCGGGCGAGCTTGAGGAACTGGGACGTGACACCACGGTGCTGCAGAATATCGTGCCTCCTTTCCCGCGTGTGTCGTATGACGAAGCGGTAAAGATGCTGAAGAGCGACGAGACGCAGAAGATGATTGACGAGCGTATCGCGGCAGCACAGAAAGAGCAGGAAGAGCTGACCGCCGAGCTGGCCGAGAACAAGGCGCAGTACAACCAGGTCAAGGAATGGAAGCGCAAGAAATTCGACGCGAGAGAGATCCAGATCAACAACCGTCTTGCCGAGATCAAGGAAATGCTCGAGTACCTGCCACAGTGGAAGGAATCCGCCCGCAACTTCGAACATGGCGGAGATCTCGGCGGCAGCGATGAAACGGTGGTGACATGGTACTTTGACCGTCCCGTGATCGTGCACCGCTATCCCTCCGCGGTGAAAGCGTTTTATATGAAGCGCGATCCCGAGGATGAGAGCAAGGCGCTGGCCATGGACGTGCTCGCCCCCGAAGGCTATGGAGAAATCATCGGCGGCAGTCAGCGTGAAGACAATCTCGACTTCCTGCTCGAGCGTATCGAGGAACATGAACTTCCGCAGGAAGTCTTCGAATGGTTCCTCGATCTGCGCCGCTACGGCAGCGTGCCGCATTCCGGGTTCGGTCTCGGCGTCGAGCGCACTGTGTCGTGGATATGCGGACTGGATCACGTGCGGGAGACGATTCCGTTTGCGCGGTTGATTCATCGGAATAAGCCGTAAGCAATCGATCTCGTAATCGGGATTACGAAACTATCGGATTACACCAGCGTGATCAACGTAATTTCCGGGGGACAGTTCAGCCGGACGGGTATCCCCACCGTGCCGATGCCGCGGGTGACATAGAGTTGCGAACGGTCGCGGCGATAAAGACCTTCGATGTACCCTGAAAACAGCGCCGCCGGCGTAATCACAGTACCGAGTACGCGGGCGAGCACGAACTGTCCGCCGTGCGTGTGTCCGCTGACCATGAAATCCACTCCCCACTCCGATGCGTCGTCCAGGTAATACGGCTTGTGGCAGAGCAGGATGTTGGGAATCGACCGCTTGAGACCCTGCACCGCCTGCCTGAAGGCAGGATCGAAGGGCTGTTCGCTGCCGATGTCGTCGACGCCGATCAGCGCCAGCTGTTCTCCCTTGATGTCGAGTACCGCATGTTCGTTGCGCAGCATGCGCACGCCGGCGTTCTGCAGTTCGTTGGACACATAATCCGCATCCGCGTAGTAATCGTGGTTGCCTGTGCAGCCGTAGACGCCGTACGGCGCTTCGATCGTACGCAGAGCTTCGCAGACTGGATCAGCCTGAGCGATGTCACGGTCCACGAAGTCGCCGGGGATCAGCACGACATCGGGTTTCAGTTCGCGGATGCGCTTCATGAAGGGAAGCATCTCCTGATGCGACATGTAGGGACCGGAATGGATGTCCGAGATCATCGCGATCTTCGTGCCTTTCAGTTTCTCGGGCAGACGGCGAAGGCGCACGGTCTTGTGCTCGACTTCGAATTCGTCGTCGAAGCTCATCGCCCGGGCGAGCGGACTACTGGCGACAAAAATGGAAACCCCCGCGGCACTGTGCCGCAGGAAATCGCGTCGTCCCTTGTTTTCTACTGTCGTGGTGCTGGATTCAGGCTCTGGATTCTTGACAGGCTCGACGATCGGTTCTCGCATCCGTATTCCTTTCTGCATACAAAAAAAGGGCATGTCTGCCATGCCCTGTATAACATCGAAAATGATGTTTTCGTGCGCGAGGTATTAAAATCTGACCGAGACACCCAGACCAAAGGCCAGCATGTCGGTTTCCGAAATCTTGGCATTCTCTTCGTACAGCTGAGGGACGCCCTGATTATCAAACACGATTGAATCTTCGTCGAAGTACTCGGCCTCTCCGCCTACCAGATAACGCACACGGGCATCAATGAACACTTCGACACCTCGGCCCGGGTCATCTGTTTCGCCTCTGTAGACGCAAAACATCACGCCACCGCCCGCGCCGTAACTGAATGCGACGTCACTGAGATTCACGCTGCCTGCAAATTCACTGTTTTCGTAGCGCTCGTCTTCAACAGTTGATTCGGTCCAGAAATAGTTCATCCCGACCAGCCCCTCGAAATAGGGACGGAAAACGCCGGTCTGCGGCTGGAAACGGAGGAAGAGATGTCCGAGCGCAAAGTTGTTGGAATTTTCCAGTTCGACGTTGACAAGCTGGACGGTCTGGCTCAGCGGCACGCGGAAGGTACGGCTGCCATACGTGGCGAAACCGAACGTCCCTCCCACTACCACCGGCATACGGGGAATCACATATCCGAGGTCCAGTGTCAGTCCATAACCGATGTCGTCGGTATTCTCTCTGAATTCACCTCGAGGTGCGGCGACGAGAAACTGCAATCCGCCCTGGAACTGACCGATGCGAAATTCCTGTGCGAAGGCATCCGCCGGTACAGCCAGAAGGGCGATGAATAAGAATAGAGGAATAGCTTTCATTGCGTTCATGATATTGTATCGAGTTGTGAATGTGGTGGTCATTGTAGTGACTTCGGTAACTTACTGATATCTGTACAAATCTGGTGCCAACGTGGAGATGCGGGATTACCGGGCAAAATGCGGGGGTCGGTGGCCAGGCTGTGTCAAATAGTGTACACATCCGGGAAGAGAATACTTACCACGGAGGACACAGAGAACACAGAGCTCACGGAGTACATCCTCGTGTGGTGGAGCGAAGCCTCACCACACGAGGATGATCTCTGTGTCCTTTGTGCTCTCCGTGCTCTCTGTGATAAACATTTCCTTCCCGGAAATGTACCAGTAAAATACCATTGCTATTCGTTGGCAGGGGTATGATCTTGTATAATGGATGTTTTCATCCACACTGATTGACATTTTGATTCCCGCAGCTGGAGCAGTTCATGATCCGTTTTTTACGTTCTCCCGCCACAAAACTGGCGGCTCTGTATACGAGCATCTTTGCCGTTTTGTTGCTTTCGCATTCCACACCCGAGTTTCTTTCACCCCGCCAGGGATCGACGCTTGACGCTTCGAAACCCTACAGGGAATCGGTGAAAATGCTCGAGTACCACTACGTGCAGCGTGCCTACGGAAACGACGATATCAATATCGACCGGCGACTCTGGGATGCCTGGGAACAGATCGAGAACGGTCCGCAAACAGCGATGCTCAAACCATTTCCCGTCGCGGCGACCTGGCGCCTTGAAGGTCCGACAAACATCGGCGGACGCATGCGTGCTGTGGCGTTTCACCCGACGCAGACAAACACGATATACGCCGGCGGCGCCTCAGGAGGCGTGTGGCGCAGCGATGACCTGGGTGCGACCTGGACGCCGCTGTCGGATTTCGAACCGCGTATCAACATCGGCGCACTTGCCATCGACGTATCCAATCCGGATATCCTCTATGCCGGCACGGGCGAACCGATTCCGGGCAGCTACGGCCGAAAGAATGGCTCCGCCTTTTATGACGGTGTTGGTGTGCTGCGCAGCAGCGATGCCGGAGCAAGCTGGACGCTCCTCCCCTGGCCGTCCAACAACAGCTCCGTCTACCGTATCGCCCTGCACCCGCAATCTTCAGACACCCTGCTCGTGGGTACGCGCGACAAACTGTGGAAAAGCACGGACGGCGGCCAGAACTGGAGCAGTGCGCTCAGCGGCATCATCACCGACGTGCTCTACAAACCCGGCGATCCCTCTACTGTGTTCGCTGCGGTCGGAAACGACTACGGCGGCAGCTCGAACGGTGTCTACGTGTCACATGCCGGTGGAGATAAATTCACCTGGGAAAAACTGGATGTCAATTTTGCGCCCGGAGATTCCATCGGACGCATTGTGCTCAGTATTCCCGACGCTGATCCTGATCGCATCTACGCGGCCGTGGCACTCAATCGCAACCGCATGCCCGACAGCGATGTCGATTTCAAGGGTGTGTTCGTTTCGAAAAACGGCGGGGCGAGCTGGGAGCGTAAACTCTCGGCCATCACCAATGGTTTCACACGCGGACAGGCGTACTATGATCTAACGATCATGGCGTCGCCAAGCGATCCCGACCTGGTACTCCTCGGCGGCATCGATATGTACCGCAGTGATAATGGCGGAGAAGGCTTCACAAAGAAATCACGCTGGGAACTGCGCGTGCTCGATCCGAACAATCCCGGCTATGTGCATGCAGACCAGCATCACATTGCCTTCAAACCCGACGATCCGAACGTGGCAATCGTCGGCAACGACGGCGGCGTATTCCTGACGACCGATAAGGGTGACACCTGGGCGCAGCGCAACGACGGACTGGCGACGACGCAGTTTTACGGCATCAACTATGCGCCATCCAATCCCAACCTGCTCTACGGCGGCACACAGGACAACAGCAACATGCGGCAGTCCTCGCCCGGACAGACCAACTGGCTGTACGTGGGCGGCGGTGACGGAGGAAATATCGCCGTCGATCCGAAGAGCAACAACACCATGTATTTCTGCATGAACAGTTCTCCATTTCGCACCTTCGACGGTGTGAACATGGAACCCATCACCAACGGACTCTCCGGATTTCGCTTCAACTGGATCCGCCCGATGCTGCTCGATCCCGACGGCGATCGACTGTACACCGCAAGCAATAGCGTCCACCGTCTGAGTCCCGCCAAGGACGCCACCACGTGGATTAACATTACACCGGGCGTACTCACCAGTTCCATCGTCACCGACCTGGAACTGGTCTCCGCCAATCCCCGGTACATGTACGCTGCCACGGGTAAAGGCGAAGTGTTTTTCTGTTTCAATTTGATCGCGCTCGATCCAGAATGGGACCTGGTGGACGAAGGCCTGCCGAATCGCTGGATCAGCGATATCCATCTCGGCTGGGATAGCTGGAATACGGTCTACGCCGCGATCTCCGGCTACGGTACGGGGCATGCGTACAAAACAACCGACGGCGGTCTGAGCTGGACGGATATCAGCGGAGACCTCCCGGACATTCCCGCCAATGCCATCGTGCCGTCACTGACGGACACGAACACGGTGTTCCTCGCGACGGACATCGGTGTGTGGTACACGATCGACGGCGGCGAACACTGGAAGCAATTCGGGAACGGACTTCCGAATGTGGTGTGCTATGACATGAAATTGACCCCGGAGAATCGTCTCATCGTCGGTACCTACGGCCGCGGCATCTGGACGACAGACGCAGTGACCTCGGTCACTGCTGCGCCGGCACAGCCGACGGACATTGCGCTGCATGCGAATTACCCCAATCCGTTCGGCACCGGCATCGCGCCTGTGACCACGCTGACGTTCAGCCTGGAACGCGCGCAAGACGTCCGCCTCCAGGTCGTCGACGCCGCTGGACGCATCGTCT
>PKTF01000413.1 GCA_002869275.1 Ignavibacteria bacterium
CGTCCATCGGTTCCGTTATAGGCGGCATACATGCAGCCGGCAAACTGGATGAGTTCGAACAATGGGTTCAGGCGATCTCTCGCGTGGATATCCTTACCTTCCTCGACGTCGCCTGGGGTAAAGGCGGACTCGTCAAAGGCGATCGCATCATCAACGCGCTGATCGACCTCGTGGGTGATCAACACATCGAAGATCTCCCCATGCGCTTCACCGCCGTGGCAACGGACCTCGAACGACAGAAGGAGGTCCGTTTTACTTCAGGCCGACTGTTCGACGCCATCCGGGCTTCGATGTCCGTTCCACTGCTTTTTACGCCATTCAACCTGAACGGCATCGACTACGTTGATGGAGGCGTACTCAATCCTGTTCCCGTGGCGGTGATGATGGACGATGATACCGATTTCACGATCGCGGTACACTGCGGTGGTTTTTCGGCGCCGCCGCCAAACCGGGAGACCTCTCCATCATCAACTTCCATCTTTCCCTCCGCCTTCCAGGAGCGCATCCGGACGTTCATGCAGAAACTGCAGTCTTCTGATGATTCGGAGAAAACACGCGATTGGGGCAGTTATGAAGTGGCGATACAGTCCTTCGAAACCATGCAGAACTTCATCGCGCGGCAACAGCTTGCGGTGCATCCCCCTGACGCGATCATCGAGATCCCGCGCAACGCCTGTCGCACGCTCGATTACGACAGGGCCGCCGAGATGATTGAATTGGGAAACGAATCCGCATCGAACACCATCCCAGCCTGTCTGGGATAGACGAATATCACGCTTTTCGCCGGGACAAATGCCCGTGGAATATCAACGGTCATTTCCGTCCCCCCTGCCCTGAAACGTCATCCAGCTGACATTCTTCGTTTATACGGCAGACGATATTGCCGCATAGCAATTCACCACCCGTATGTACTTTCCGGAGAATAGATGAGAACACTCACTGTCTTTCTGCTTGGGGTATGCCTTGTCGGATTCACGGCATGCTCCGATGACGACGACCCCGTGGAACCGTGGCCATGGTAACGGCAATGGTCAAGCGCGGTGGGGATTTCAATCCCAACAACCGTGGATGGGAATGGCTTATCCTCGATACCGACGGCAAGATCCTTCAGCGCGGGGGCGATCTATTCGACAACGCCTGCAACGGATGTCATGAAAAGAACTATGCCGAGGACTACGTCTTCACGAAGTAGCCATCAGTACTGCATCATATCAGGGCGCCCTCGCAAAGCAGGTTTTCTGTTTTGCGAGGGCGTTTCTCTTGCCGCGCCTTGTGTTTCACTGCTGGTGAAAATAGATTGTGCGCATGCTTATTATCACACCCGACATCCGTATACCCGAACAGGAAATCGAGGAAACCTTCATCCGCGCTTCGGGTCCGGGCGGACAAAACGTCAATAAGGTTTCTACGGCGGTGCAGGTCCGTTTTGATGTGCTTGGTAGTCCATCCCTGCCCGATGATGTACGGGAAAGGCTCTTGAAAATCGCCGCGAATCGCATCACCACCGACGGCGTACTGGTGATTGAAGCGAAGCGTTATCGCACGCGAGAGCGCAACAGGCAGGACGCACGGGAGAGACTTGCCCGCCTTATCCATCGCGCTGTTTATCCCCCAAAGCCACGAAAGCGTACAAAACCAACTCGAGCCTCGAAGCTGAAGAGGCTCGAGGATAAGAAGCACCGTTCCCGGATCAAACGCCTGCGGGGGAACACGGATTGAACAACGGAACGCGGATCGGACGGATCACCGCGTTCTCACACGAGGATGGCCCCTTCGAGGCGCAGCAGCTTCTTCTTGCGTTCTATCCCCCCGCCGTACCCGACCAGTGCACCATCCTCTCCGATCACTCTGTGACAGGGGATGACGATTGATATAGGATTCTTCCCCACTGCGCCACCAACGGCACGCGGAGCATCAGGATTGCCGATGGCATCTGCAATGCTGCGATAACTTGTTGTCGTGCCATAGGGTATGGCACGCAATGCGGTCCATACCTGCAGCTGAAACTCCGTACCGAACAGGTGTGTCTTCATCCGAAATTTTTTCAACCTGCCGTCGAAGTAACGAGCCAGCTGTCCATGCACCGATGCATGTTCCCCTTTCTCTGCCTTGACTTCGAACTGTTTGAGATATTTCCCGAGGTACTCGTAGAGATCCTCGCGATATCCTTTCCGCTCGAAGCCGAGGTAACACACCGAGCCTTCACAGGTGGCAATGTGCAGATTGCCCACAGGTGAAGGTGTGTGGGACAGAACGATGATGGCGGGTTTACGGAGAGACGCTGCTGCCATGGGCCATCCCGGATATGTGGGTCATACGGTTATCAGAATGTACGGCGGGCGCATAAAAGAAGAAAGGAGGCGATCCGAAGACCGCCCCCTTTTTCACCCAGATAAGTGCGAATTATTCGCTGTCAGCCGGCTTCTCTTCCGGGTACAGCACGACCTGGACGTAATTGTCCATCGGGAGATACTTCTTCGCGGCATCCAGCAGCAGTTCAGCGGTCAAGCCGTCTACCTGCTCATCATAGCGCAGGAAGCCATTGAGAGGTTCGCCGTTGATGGTGGCACTGCGCAGACGACCGAGCCACCAGCCGTTCTCCTTGAGATTGGTCTCGCGGCCGCGGCGCTGGATTTCCTTGATCTTGTTCACGGTTTCCTCATCGGTCGCATTCGTGCGGATATCCTCGAGTACCTTGAACAGGGTCTCAGTGAGTTCTTCCACGCGATCGGGATTGGTGCCGAACTGAATCATCATGGAGAATTCCTGATCCGGATATTTCTCCGCGCTGGCGCGGACGCCGACTCCGTACGTGCCACCCTTTTCTTCACGGATCTCCTCACGCAGCTTCATGGTCAGGAGTTCATTCAGGGCGGATATCGCGTAGCGATTATCATAATTCCACTCGAAGTCACCGGAAAACACAACGGCGACCATGGACTTGTCGTCGATGCCCTTGCGGACTTCCTTCTTGATCACGCCCTTCGGCGAGTCAACACCCGGGTCCTTCCAGCTTTCCTTGCGTCCCGTCACCGGCAAGGCACCCAGCCAGGTTTCGACCATCGGCTGCAGTTCTTCCGGCTTGAAGTTCCCGACAAAGAAGAAGGTGAAATCACCGGCATCACGGAAACGATCTCCGTAGAAATCGAACGCTTTATCCAGATTGATCGATTCGAGCCACTCCTGGTTCACCGGCTTCGAGCGCGGATGGTAACATGCAAGGGTGGTAGACAGGGTATCGGAAAACACGCGCTCGGGCTGGTTGCTCATGTTTGCGAGCAGTCCCGACATGCGCTCCTGAAATGATTTGAACGCCGTTTCATCCTTGCGCGGCTGGTGGAAATAGAGATATACCAGCTGCAGCATGGTCTCAAGGTCCTTGGGAGCGGCGTTGCCCTGGAATCCTTCGTACTCGCCCGCGATGAGCGGACTCACATTCGCGACTTTTCCAGTAAGAGCTTTGCGGAGCTTGATGTTATCGAATTCGCCGAGACCACCGAGGCCGACGACTGTCGCCGCCATCGCACCACTCGGGAAATCTGCGTCGGGAATATATCCCATTCCTCCGGGGCTCACCGCGCCGAAGAGCACCTGGTCATCTTTGAACTCCGTGGCCTTGAGCAGGACACGGATTCCATTCGAAAGCGTCCACTCTTCGACCTGTACATCGTCATAGGTTTTCTTCGACGAAACAGTCACGCCGGCCGCTGGTACTTCCGTAAGAGGTTTGTTTGCGACTTCGTCCACATACGGCTCGAGTGTCATCGCTTCGACGCGCTCGAACACGGCACGAAGTTCGGCCTCCGTCGGCTCATTCATTCCATCTTTCTTCGGCATACTCACGCTCACGACGCGGTTCTTCGAAGGCATGAATTCGGCGGTAAGCTTATTGATTTCACGGAGCGTAATGGTCGGCAGATACTTTTTGTACAGTTCGTACTCGACTTCGATTCCGGGAATCGGTTCCTCGGTGAGATAGTTCCGAGAAAATTCCGCGGCATGACGCGCCGACGGGGTCTTATCGCGCTCGTTGTATGACTGCTCCATCCTGCGAAGGACGTTGGTCTTGGCGCGTTCTAGTTCGGTCTCCGTGAATCCATGGTCCTTGACACGCTTCGATTCGATCAGCAGAGCCTCGAAACCTTTCTCAATTCCACCGTCCTTGACCGTAGTGTTGAGTACGTACACATCCTTCATGCGCACAAAACCGCCCTTACCGGAGGATGCGAAAATAAACGGCGGGTCCGCTTTCTGAATCAGCTCGCCGTAACGGTCGTTGAGCATACGGCTGTAGAGCTGCTCCATCATCGACTGACGGTAGTCAATCACGCGACGATTGACTTTCGGATCCATCTTGTGGTACAGCGAAAGTCGCGTACTCGTAGCTTCCGCATCAGAAGCGATGGCGAACAGCAGTTCATCATGATCCGGGACCTCGAACTTTGTGCGCTCAGGAGGATTTGCATGCGGAGGGATGCTTCCGAAATTCTCCTTGATCTTCTGCTCCATCTTCGCGACGTCAAAATCGCCTACGGCCACAATGGCCATCAGATCCGGTCGATACCAGTCACGATAAAATTTCTTGATCGTATCGTATTCGAAGTTCTCGAGGATCTCGGGAAGACCAATCGGCAGTCGGTTGGCATACTTGGAACCCTTGAGCAGAATCGGGAACTGCTTGTCGCGCATACGCGAACCGGCGCCCTTGCGGCTGCGCCATTCTTCCATGATCACGCCGCGTTCCTTGTCGATCTGTTCGTGGTCGAATGACAGGCCGGAAGCCCAGTCCACCAGCACGAGCATCCCTTTGTCAACGATGTCTTCATCGTCCATCGGCAGTTCGAGCATATACACCGTTTCATCAAACGAAGTATACGCGTTCAGGTCAGCGCCGAAGCGCATACCGATTGATTCCAGATACTCGACAAGTTCATTCTTCTCGAAATTCTTTGATCCGTTGAACGCCATGTGCTCACAAAAGTGGGCAAGCCCCTGCTGTTCGTCCGTCTCGAGTACGGAACCGGCATTCACCACGAGGCGCATTTCCGCCCTGTTTTCCGGCTTTTTGTTCTGCATGATGTAATATCTCATGCCGTTCTCGAGTTCGCCGATTTTCACCCTCGGATTCACCGGCAGTTTGCTTCCGAGTCCAAGCGAGGAAAGTTCTTTCTCCTTTTCCTGGGCGAAGAGCATGGCGGGGAGCGCCGCAAACAGCATGATGAGGGCTCCCATTCTGAACATTCGATTCATGAAATTCTCCATTAAAAAGACAAAAGTCGTCAGTTAACAGTGATACGATTCCCAATCTTAAAAGATACAGAATTTTAAAAACAAAAAAGGCGCGAACGCGAACGCCCGCACCTTTTATGGAGTCAGTGAGTCAAGCTCACTCGAGAGGGTTCATCTGATATTCCTCCACTTCCTCCGCGTCATACCCGAGCGCCTTCCAGTCGAGCACACCGTTTTCGGAGTGGCAGCTCTGGCAGGTCAGGGCCCCGTCACGACGGACGGCATGGCTGATTTCCATGTTTGCATCTGTCGGTATCCAGCGCGGGTCCACCTTGCCTTCCTTGACAGCGAGAACATCCGCGTACGGACCGGTGTTCCAACCTGTTATATACTTACCGGTACCGTCATCCAGGTACGACATGAACTGGTCCATCATATAGTACTTGAACATCGTTCCGTACATCATCTCCATCATCGGCTTTCCCATTTCCGTTGAAGCCGCCTTATCGGGATCACCCGATGTATAGTATGTCGGGAGATTGTACGGTACGAACATACCGCCGAACGGACCCATGTTCTGAAGGTCGATGTGCTGCTTTCCGTTGAAGATTTTCATCGCGTAGAGTTTCGACGGTTTCTTTTTCGCGATCGGTCGCATCACACGCTCATACCACTCGCTATAATCATATTCCTGGTATTCCGGCCATTTGTGGTTGGCCGTGTAGAAGTTGTACAGGTCCTTGCCGTTCGGGTTGTCACCGATGGCATTGCCCAGGAATGTCGCGTCGCCGTTCCACCATACATAGGTGATTGCGGTCTTGGGCTGCGTGTGTTTCTCGGTATCGGTATACACGTAGATTCCCGGATGTTCTTCAAACATCGGAGTATCGAAATCACGCATGGTCGCGTTGTCTTCCTGGAGCGACGGAATGTGACAGGTAACGCAGGCAACTTTCTCGGTGTGCGCATTGAGGAAATCAGCGATCTCCTCGTTCTCCTCGTGCGGCTCGTCGGTGTGGCAGTTGGCACAGGAGATTTCCACGTCAGGAAGATCGTTGGTCATCATCGTCGTCGTGTTCTGTCCCTTGGCGATGTAATGTCCCTCCGTCACGTGACAATCGGTGCAGTTCAGTCCCGCGGCGGCATGCACATCCCAGCTCGGCGAGAATGGTGTACCGCGCTTCGATCCTGGGTGCAGAACGCGCGGACGCTCACGTCCGGTTGCGATCATGCTCTGGAAATACGATGTATCGAGGGAATCGACGTAAATATCACCACCGAAATTGTGCTGGTGACAGCGAAGACAGGTCTGCGAGGTCGTCGTGGTGACGGAGAGCGCGGCACGCATGCTGCGGTCCATCTCCCAGCGCTTGAGTCCGTTGTCGTCAACGGCCACCTGCTTGCGATTCATGTCGTAGCCCTGCGAATGGCAGATCAGGCAGTCAATCGCGTCCTTCTCTTCCTGCTGCGTTTCGTACCCGGGCATCATTTCACCCAGGGGCGCCTGGTACTGTCCGCCGATGTGGCACTGGCCACAGCCTTCTGAAAGGGTATCACCATGTTCGGTGACAACAATCTCGGCCCAGGCGGTCATCGCGAAGGAACCGGGCTTGGGACAGGGTCGGTTGATCTTCCCCATCATGAAATCGTCGGCCAGTTCGCCGTTGAATCCCCAGACGTTGTCATGGCGTGTGGTAAAGAACCGGTAGTGCGTTGAAGTCAGAAGGTTTTCCATCAGGTTGACGGTTTTTTCATCGCCGGAATGCGCGTCTTCGAACGTGATGTCTTCGTGGCAGGTGAGACAGGTCTTGGGTCCCTCGTATGCGGTGATTCCCGCTTCGCGGAATGCTTCGATATGCGGGAAATCCATGTCGAATTCCTGCTGAAGTTCCGCCGCGATTGTTTCAAATTCTGTTTCGCTGACTTCTTCGATTGCATAAACGATCGTGCCGGGACGAGAATCCGACGGCAGCATCATGTTGATCATGTCGGACCAGAACGCCCACATGACAATCGCGAGTACGGGAATAATGATCAGAAGTGCGAAGAAAAAGGTGCGTTTCTTGTTCGTCATCACTGCTCCATGGTTGCAGATTTCTGTGTTATTGCGCCGGCATATTTCAGATATGCCGGTCTTGAGCTCTTAGAGTATGATGCTCGCCCGGGCGGCAGGATTCACATTTCTTTAGAAATTGTTCCCGCTTCCATGGAGGCTAGAATTCCCTGATCTTACCTGGACCGTTTACCCTGTTTCCCGTGTTGATGTCCCTGGTCTGTCAAAATATCCTTCTGTTGTTTTTTTCCTCTCAATCCCTTTTCCACATGCAGTTTTTTTCCGGAAACCGGGTCCCTCTCCGTCCAGTACATCACACTCGCCCAGGTGCCCGGAGTAGGCGTGAAGATCTGCACCTGTTCCGGACTGATCTGCAGTTCCTGCGCGGCGAACCGCCGCAACGCATGCATGTGTTTCTCTTCAGAGCCGGGATATGCCGCAATGAAATAGTATGTCAGAAACTGTTTCTTTCCGCTTCGACGGGACAGCGTCATGAATTTCTCACGGAAATCGAGCAGCTCATCTGTTCCCTGCTTTCCCATGAGATCGAGTATCGTCGGATCGCTATGTTCGGGTGCGAGCTTGAGTTGGCCTGAAACATGGTGTGCCACCAGTTCCTCCATGAAGCGCATACCGCAGCGCTCGTCGTTGACGACCATATCATGCCGGATACCGCTGGCCACGAAAATGTGGCGGATTCCGGGAAGCTTGCGCAGCCGTCTGAGCAGACGTGTATACCTGCTGTGATCAACGGGCAGCTGACGGCAGAGTTCGGGAAAGACGCAGCGCTTGTCCTCGCAGACCCCTTTGTTGATTTTTTTCTCGCATTCAAAGCCGTACATGTTCGCGGTCGGTCCTCCGACATCGGGGACGACGCCGCGAAAACGCGGATGATCGCGGAAGCTTTCCACCTCTTTGACGATATTTTCCTCACTGCGCCATCGAATTCGACGGCCTTCATGAACGGCGATGGCACAGAAGTTACATTCGCCATAGCATCCGCGATGTGTCTGAACGGAAAAACGGATCGTGTCCAGGGCAGGGATCTTCCCCTCTTTTCCGTGCCGCGGATGCGCATCCCAGGCGAATCCACGATCGTGCAATGCGTCGAGCTGTTCCTGGCTTTCATAGGGCGCCGGAGGATGCTGCACGAGCCATCGGTCACCATGCTGCTGCGCGAGTCCGCGAGCGGTGATCGGATCAGTGTTCCGGTAAAACATGTCATACATCTCAAGGAACGACTTCTTATCCCTGGCCGCCTGCTCGTACGAAGGCAGCACGAGATACCCTTCAGGAGAAGCTGTCATGATTTCACAGGTGCCGCGAATACCTGAAATTCCCGAGCCTTGCGCGAGGCGTTGTGCTATCAGCAGTGCTGTTTGTTCCGACATGCCGTAAGCGATCAGGTCGGCTTTGGCATCGAAGAGAACGGAGCGCCGAACGGCATCCTTCCAATAATCGTAATGGGCGATACGACGAAGACTCGCTTCCAAGCCTCCGAGAATGATCGGTGCGGTATTCTTGAAATACTGCCGTATCAGGTTGGCGTAAACGATCGTCGCGCGATCGGGACGGCGGGTGTTTCGTCCCCCGGGAGTGTAATCGTCGCTGCGCCGTTTTTTCTGCAGCGCTGTATAGTTCGCCACCATGGAATCCACGCTGCCGGCGCTGATTCCCCAGAACAGCCGGGGTTCGCCGAGCGCCTTGATATCAGCAGGCGACCCGACATCGGGCTGAGGAATAATACCGACGCGGAATCCTGCATCCACGAGCACGTTGCCGATAACGGCGATCCCGATCTGCGGTGCGTCGATGTACGCGTCACCACTGACGAGGATAACGTCCAGTGCCTCCCAGCCCCGCTCCTGCATTTCCTCATATGTTGTAGGAAGAAACATGCGTCTGTGTCACTCTTCCTCTTGCGGATTCTGCGAGCCATACGTTTTGAATTTCTCTATCACCCGCAGCATTTCGTCATCATCGAGGTGAACGGGTGTCCCAATGGCCCGGGCCTGAAACGCGATACGCGCGAC
This sequence comes from Ignavibacteria bacterium, assembly GCA_002869275.1. Lineage (GTDB taxonomy): Bacteria > Bacteroidota > Ignavibacteria > SZUA-365 > SZUA-365 > BM516. The sequence goes on from PKTF01000413.1 coordinate 9,316, forward strand.
GAGTTCGATCTCCTCAGCGGTCGCGTATGCGTGCTCCAGCGAAGCGCCCAACGCGAGCAGACCATGATTTGCGAGGAGCACGGCGTTGAAATCCTGTCCCATCGCGCGGATGGCATTCTCTGCAAGAGCGTCCGTCCCGTATGTCGCATAATCTGCAAGGGGCACATGCGTTCCGGCAAAACCGACGAGGTAGTGCACCGGAGGAATGGTTTCCCGCAGGCAGGCGAACGTCGTCGCATACGGTGAATGCGTGTGTACAACAGCCCGCGCGTCGGAACGCGCCCGGTAGAGCGCCAGGTGCATGGGCAGTTCGCTGGACGGCAGCCTGCCGCCCTCAACCACATTCCCCGCTGCATCGACCATGCACACATCCGTTGCCTCCATGGCGGCGTAGTCGATGCCGGTGGGGCTGATCGCGAATGCATCATCCGCGAGGCGAATGCTGATGTTGCCCCCCGAACCGGTGGTGAGTCCGGCTGACAGCATCATACGGCAGTAGCGCACGACGGTCTCGCGTTCATTCCGGTATTGCATCAGTGTACCTCCTTTCAGACGTATCCAGCCGGCAGACGCAGGCATGCATACCCTGTATCACCATCTTCATCATTTTCATTCATCCAGCTGTCGACGCATCCATTCAAAGCCTTCCATCAAAGCTATTTCCGTATTCTTCTCGCCCATGGAGTGGCCCGAAGCGTATGTCAGTCGTAATTCGGAACGCGGCAACAGGCGGTGTAGTCGCCATGCGGTGATGGGCGGACAGATCACATCGAATCGTCCGTTGACAATCCATGCAGGAATATGGGTAATGCGCTGCAAATCGCGCAGCAGCTGTCCCTCTTCGAAGAAACACCTGTTGGCCATATAGTAATTTTCAAAGAGCGCGAAGGACAGCGGGTTGTTGTTGCTCAGCCAGCGCTCGAGGTTGCGTCGGTGGCTGTCGTCGTGATCGATTCGGCTGGCCATGGCTTCGTAACGTGTCCAGGCCCGGGCATAGCGCACCTGTTCGAGTGAATCCGACTTCGTCAGCAGTTCGAAAAGATATGCCGGCAGAGGGCGTCTTTGAGGGTCTGGGAGCTCGTCGAGCAGATCCTGATACAGATCTGGAAACAGTTTCGCCAGTCCACCATGATAGAAATGATCGATCTCTTCCTGTGTTGCCGTGAATACCCCTCTGAGTATCAGCCCGGCTACGTGGTCGGGGTATTGTTCGGCGTAGGCCAGGGCCAGTGTCGTCCCCCACGAACCGCCGAAGAGAATGATTTCGTCTACATTGAGGTGCGTGCGAAGACGTTCGATATCTTCAACCAGATCCCAGGTCGTGTTTTCCCGAATTTCCGCCCAGGGGCGCGACTTCCCCGCCCCGCGCTGATCATGGAGGATGATATGAAAGTAGGCAGGATCACAGAAGCGCCTGTAGTACGGTGAAATGTTTCCCCCGGGTCCCCCATGCAGCACGAAGACGGGAGGACCGTTGGGATTGCCGCATTGTTCAAAATAGAGTTCATGAAGATCGGAAACCCGCAGATGACCGCTGTTGAACACATCGACCTCGGGCCACAATTCCATTCTGCTCTGCGCGAAAAGGAAGTGCGGCAGGAGAAGAAGCAGGAGAACCCTGTATATGCGCATGTCAAAACCTGCAAGAGTGAACTGCTTTTCGGTCATCCTGAATGTACGAAAAAGCCTCACGGTCTCAGAATTGTCCATTTTGCATATTCAATCGAAGTCGTATATTGCATCATTCGCACAATTGATGAGTGATACATCTACAGGAGGTCCTATGAACCGTTATCAGGAGCTTGTTGAGCTTGTACAGTCGTTCCAGTCGGATTTTGAAAAATTCTACGAGAAGGGCAATAAATCTGCAGGGACACGTCTCCGCAAGCACATGAACGAGATCAAGAAATTTGCGCAGGACGTGCGTATGGAAGTACAGACGATTAAAAAGGCCGACGGAGAATAATCTCCACCGGCCCGTAGTATGATCCATTCGCTTCAACTTCCGTTTCCACGCGGATTTCATTTTGAGCACACCGTCTATTCCCATGGCTGGTGTGCTCTTTTACCATACAGGCTTGATCGTACCGCCCTGCAGCTGCGCTACCCCGTGCAGCTGAGCACCACCCGCATCGCCGAGCTTCGTATCGGCCCGCCGAGGCAATCACGTCCGGCAGTTACTGTTGAGGTAAAAGGCAGGCTCTCCGAGGATCATCGGGCACAGCTCACACGCATAGCATCTGCGATGCTGCATCTCGACCTCGACCTGCAGCCTTTTTACCGCATGAGCCGAGAGGACAGCCGTTTCTCCTGGATGGCGCAGAACCGTGCGGGACGAATGCTCAGAGCGCCGTCGTTTTTTGAGGACGCGGTTAAAATGTTACTGACCACGAACTGTTCATGGTCACTGACGGAAACCATGACCTCACGTTTGTGTGAAACCTTTGGCACCGTTTCGCCGTTCGGCGGTCATTGCTTCCCCGTTCCTGAAGCCATAGCCGACAGCAGCGAAGACGTTCTCCGCCGGGAGGTCAAACTGGGGTACCGCGCTCCCTACCTGTTGGAGATGGTCCGACGGATTGTACGGGGAGACCTGAGCATCGAGGATTTTCGAGGCAGCAGCCTGCCGGCAGCGGAATTGTACAGGGAGCTGCGCGGCATCAAGGGCATCGGTGATTATGCTGCAGGCAATCTCCTCAAGCTGCTCGGACGCTTCGATTATCTTGGCATCGATTCCTGGTGCAGAGCGAAATACGCCGAGATGTATCACAACGGAAACCCGGTACCGGATTCTGAAATCGTCAACTTCTACGCTCCATTCAACGAATGGCGGGGGCTGGTGATGTGGCTCGATGTGACCCGGCACTGGTATGGCGAAAAATTCCCTTTCTGATTTCCCATGAAAGCATTCCTACTCGTACTCTTCCTTCCTTTTCTGTTTACGCAGATTCTTCTTGCACAGAAAGATTTCGAACGGCTGCACCAATCCGCCACGGTCGTCGACGGACACAACGACATCCTCTACCGCGTCATGCACGGCGGTGAAATGGAAACCTACGGAACTCGCGGACACTCCGACCTCCCTCGCTTTCGTCGGGGAGGCGTTGACGTGCAGCTGTTCTCCGTCTGGGTGCCGTCGAAATTAAAGGGTGATGCCGCCTGGCAATACGCTCTCGACCAGATGGATTCCCTGCATGCCATCGCGGCGCGCAACAATGAAAACATGCGCATTGTACTGACGCAAAACGACATGGACGAGGCGCTAACATCAAACGTCCTTGCATCCCTTCTGCATCTCGAGGGTGGCCGCTGCATCGACGGCAGACGCGATCGCATCCTTGCGCTGCATGCACGAGGACTCCGCAGTTTCGGGCTGACATGGAATTACAGTTCGGATTGGGCGAGCTGTTCGAAGGATGAATCCGCGCGCAAGGTCAAGGGCGGGCTTTCTCACAAAGGCAAATCCTTCGTTCGACTGCTCGATTCACTGGGAATACTCATCGACGTTTCACATCTCGGTGAGCGCGCATTCTGGGATGTGCTCAGCACCTCCAGTCATCCGGTGTTCGCTTCTCACTCTTCCTGCGCAGCGCTGCGGCCGCATCACCGCAATTTGACGGACAAACAGCTGCGTGCACTCGCCGAAAACAATGGCATCGCGATGATGAATTACTTTCCTGGCTTCCTCAGTTCGCGGGTGAATGACAGCCACCGAAAACAACTGCGTGACTACGCTAAACGTCACATGGCACTCAAAAATAAATATCCGGACCGAGGAGAGGATTATCTCAAAGCGGTGGACAACCTTATCCAGAAGGCAGAGCGAAAGAAACTCGTCACACTCCGCACGCTGGCAGATCATATCGATCACGCCGTGAGTATCGCGGGAATCGACCACGTAGGGATCGGATCTGATTTCGACGGTATCGGTCTCACACCCGTCGGACTCGCCGACGTGACGGATCTTCCACTGCTGACACGCGAGCTGCTGAGGCGGGGGTACACGGAACCGCAGATTAAAAAAGTCCTCGGCGAAAATTTCCTGCGGGTGTTTCGGCAGGTCTCTCCGTATGTCGAGTAGAAATACTCTCGAGCGTTGCGCAAGAGTATTTCTACTCGACATACTTTCTTTGTGATTTCCACATCTTTTCCGATCTTTATAAATACACCAATTCAGGTCGAATACGATATCGATTATACGGAAACTCTCATCAGTACAAGGAACGGCGCATGAAAATCCATGAGTATCAGGGAAAAGAGATCCTGAGAGCCTTCAACGTGCCCACGCCGAAGGGTGGCGTCGCCAGCACACCGGAGCAGGCTGTCAAGATTGCGCAGAAGCTTGGCGGCAAGGTCTGGGTTGTAAAATCTCAGATCCATGCCGGCGGACGCGGCAAGGGACAAATCCTTGATCCGAAAACACGCAAGCTCATCCTCGACGGCGGAGTGAAGGTCGCAACCACACTCAAGCAGGTCGAGAAGTACACGGCCAAGATGCTCAAGAACCTGCTCGTCACCATTCAAACCGGTGAGGAAGGAAAAATCGTACGCCGCGTCCTCATCGAGCAGGGCGTGAATATCGATAAGGAATTCTATGCGGGTATGCTGCTCGACCGCGCGCAGTCTCAGAACATCATGATGGTTTCCACCGAAGGCGGCATGGAAATCGAGAAAGTCGCTGCAGAGACGCCCGAGAAGATTCTCAAAGTCGTCATCGATCCGAACATCGGATTTCAGGCGTTCCAGGCACGTGAACTCGCGTTCGGACTCGGTCTGAAAGGTACCGCGTTCAAGAACGGCGTGAAGTTCCTCATGGCGCTTGCGGCGGCATACGAAAAAACGGACTCGAGCATGTTCGAAATCAATCCCCTCGTCCTCACCAAGGAAGGCGACGTACTCGCGCTGGATGCCAAGGTCAGCCTCGACGACAATGCGCTGTTCCGTCACGCTGATTACATTAAGCTGCGTGATAAGACCGAGGAAGATCCCCTGGAAGTAAAGGCCTCGGAATTCGACCTCAATTACATCAAGCTCGACGGAAATGTGGGCTGTATGGTCAACGGTGCCGGACTCGCGATGGCCACAATGGATATCATCAAGCTTGCAGGCGGCGAACCCGCGAATTTCCTTGATGTGGGCGGCGGCGCAAGCGCGGAAACCACTGAACAGGGCTTCCGCATCATTCTCAGCGACAAGAACGTCAAGGCCATTCTCATCAACATTTTCGGCGGTATCGTTCGTTGCGACCGCATCGCCAACGGTGTGGTGCAGGCCGCGAAGAACATCAACATCAAAGTACCCATCGTGGTGCGTCTCGCGGGCACGAACGCCGAAGAGGCCGCAGTGATCCTCGAGAACTCGGGCATCGACTTCCTGGTTGCCCACAACTTCAAGGAAGCTGCTGACAAGGTGACACAGACTATCGCAGCCTGATCGACGGGCTGCGTTGTTACCCCACACTTCTGAAAGAGTTCAGCGGTCATCCGGCATCTCGGATGACCGTTATTTTTTTGTAAGCTTTCAAAGAGTTAATTCGTTCCTCTTGCCGGGAAAGCCCCATCGCATTAGATTCATCCTAAGACATGAATTCTCATCTAACGGGATCCGTTTCATGAAATCCTTGCCACTGACCCTGTTTATCCTCTTTCTTTTCAGCGCTCCCGCGTCTGCGCAGCTCGGCTGGTTCGAGCAACACGATGAAACCGACGTCATCCTCTATTCCATCGACATGCTCGATGCAGCCACGATCATTGCGGTGGGCGTCGATGGATACATCATTCGTTCGACCGACGGGGGTAACAACTGGGCCACCGTCGATGCTGGTACCACGCAGACTCTTCGACGGGTACGCTGGTATTCCTCGTCGCTGGTCGTCGCACTTGGCAACGGCGGCTTTGCCATGAAGTCGTCAGACAAGGGGACGACATGGACGATGCTGAACACCGGCGTGACAAAGAGCCTTCTCGACGTGCATTTCTTTGATGAGAACAACTGGCTCGTCGTCGGACAGGCCGCTCAGGTACTGACAACGAGTGACGGCGGGGCGACCTGGGATGACGAAGGCAACAGCACAAACAATTACAACGAAATCGCTTTCCATGGTGATTTTGGTGTCATCGTCGGAAACAAAGGCACGCTGCGCGTTACAACCAATGGCGGCGAAAAATGGAGGTCGCGCAGCAGTACGTCTGATCTCGAGCTGACCAGTGTCGATATAGCGGATGACAGCACGGCAGTCCTCGTCGGCGCGAATGGCACCATCGTGCACACCGCCGATACCGGCCGGACCTGGAACGCCGTCTACGCTTCCGTCCCCATCTCTGCTCTGCGCCTGTCCGGTGTGCGTTTCCTGACCCCGCAACGCGGCGTGATTGTGGGGTACGGCGGAATCATCCTGGAGACGATGGACGGAGGCCGAAACTGGACTCCACAGGTCAGCAACACACAGATCAACATCGAGGCTGTCGCATTCGCCGATTCCAGGGTCGGGAACTCAGCGGGCTGGAACGCTACGATAATGCGCACCACCAGCGGCGGATCACTCGCTGTGACACAGCTCGGGACCGCCAGACCCTCCAGCCTCGGTATCGACGCCACATGGCCGCAGCCGCTCTCGCGAAGTATGACAGAAACGGCCCATATCAAATTCGATCTTCCATCCACGGCCAACGTGCAGCTCCGCGTCTACGACCTCCTCGGAAGAGAAGTCTCGTCGCTGCTTTCCCGAGATATGAATGCCGGCACCTGGGATATCACCTGGAATCCTTCTGGCTTGAGCAAAGGGGTGTATCTCTACCATCTGACGGCAGACACACATTCGCAGACAGCAAAGTTTGTCGTGGTTGATTGAGACTTCGCCACAATTCGGCACTTGGTATGAAACGACGAGACTGGATCTCGTCGTTTTTATTTGTACGCCCCGCAATCCCTACGCGAGCTGATCATCAAGCCAGGTACAACTCGTCTCGAGCACCTTTAGAAAGGCTGGTGTCGTTCCATCGAAAGGATGTCGTATTCCGAAAGTATGATCGGTATTGGGAACAGGAACAAACGTGCACCGTCCCTCTGACGCGGCAGACGCTATTTTCTTCCCTTCGTCGATGGACACAGAGACATCCTGCTCGCCATGGACGATCAACAGCGGCTTATTCATCCGCGAGGCCGCGGCGGGGATGTCGAAAGCTTCGGTGTGCATTTCCAGATCGTCCAGCATGACAACGTCCATCGGCATCATCTGGCCTGTGCGAGCATTCTCGATCTCCAGGCGCCCCTTCTCACGCCATATCCCTTTCGTCTGTTTTCCCCAGCGATCGAAATCCGCCACACCGGCCCATGTGATCACAGCCGAGACTCGGTCATCGGTACTGCCACACACCAATACCACTCCCCCTCCGAGTGAATGGCCGATCAGGGCGATGCGTTTCGTATCCACGTCTTCAGGAAGAAATCCGTCTCGAGCGATGGCGTCGAGCAGATCGCCTAGATCGTCCAACTCCCTGCTGATCGTATTTTTTGCGAAGCGGTGCAGGGCGGTGAAATTCATAAAATCATCTTCCACACCGTTCATCGAAAAGTTGAAGCGGATGGCAACAAAACCATGCAGGGCCAGGTGCTCGGCCGCATAGGGAAAACCGCCCCAGTCCTTGAATCCCTTGAAGCCATGGCAGATGATGACCACGGGTGCTCGTTCAGTATTGACCGGCAGATGGATATCGCCCCGGATAAGATCGCCGTGCCTGTTCGGTATGGAGAATGCTTTGCTCATTGCGCTACGCTTTCTGTTGTCACTTTCCTATTTTACCAGTACAAGAAAGGCAATTTCACGATAACGACACAAGATGCCGCCCGAACTCCCCGATCGCACTGCTCTCGTTCACGACTGGCTCACCGGCATGCGCGGAGGAGAGAAATGCCTGGAGGTACTCTGCGATATGTTTCCCTCCGCCCCGATCCATACGCTGGTTGCGTTTCCGGATCAACTGAGTGCAACCATTAATCGCCATTCCATACGGACAAGTTTCCTGCAGCGCATGCCCATGGTGGAAACGCGATACAGGCATTACCTGCCCCTGTTTCCTACCGCGATAGAACGCTTCAACATGGACAAGTACGAGCTGATCGTATCCTCTTCCCACGCGGTGGCGAAGGGAATCCGTCCGGCCGAGGGAGCACTGCACATCAGCTACGTTCACACACCCATGCGATACGTGTGGGATATGTTCGACCAATACTTCAACGTGAATACCATCGGGAGTGCCCGGCTGGCGTTTATCCGCCTCGTGGCTGCGCAAATCCGCAAGTGGGACGTAAAGACTTCTGTTCGCGTCCACCATTTCATCGCCAACTCCGCGTACGTCGCAGAGCGCATCAACCGGATTTACGGTCGCGATGCCGAAGTGATTCATCCCCCGGTGGAAACGAGTCGTTTCGCAACCGCGTATAATAATGATGGGCGTTTTCTTATTGTCAGCGCCCTCGTACCCTACAAGCGCGTCGACCTCGCGGTCGAAACCGCCAATGCTCTGCAGCTGCCGCTGCGCATCATCGGTGACGGACCCGAACGCCTGCGACTGCTGAGTCTGGCCGGTCCGACGGTCACGATCGAAGGCTGGCTGTCCGATCCTGAGATTGAAAATGCGTATGCTGCGTGCCGGGCCCTTCTCTTTCCCGGTGAAGAGGATTTCGGTATCGTCCCCGTCGAGGCCATGGCCTGTGGAAAGCCCGTCATCGCGTTCGGAAGAGGCGGTGCCAGGGAAACAGTCGTCGAAGGTCTGAGCGGAACGCTTTTCCCCGAGCAGACTGTGTCGTCCATGTCTGCCGCCATACAGCGTTTCGAGAGGATGGAATTCGATGCTGACAGCATCCGTACTCATGCGGAAGCTTTCGACAGATCCGTCTATCACACCAGGATGCTCGAATACATCACCGAGAGGTGGCGGATATGGGACCGCTCTCCTTCCCGTTGATCATGTCAAGCGACAAATCCCATAGCTTCAGCCTCAACTCCGCGTCGTAAGTTATTTGTGCGGAAGCAGTTTCCTGCTTTCGCACAAAGTACTTTCCTGAAACATCAGCGAGACTGTCATCCGCAGCCAGGAAGACGGACGTTTCGGCTCCTTCGGCGAGCGACGCACCATCCATGTCGAAACCTGCTTTCAGCAGCTTAGTGCCTATGACACCCGGGTGGAGACAGTTTGCCGTGATTCCGCTTCCGTGCAGACGCTCAGCGAGTTCGTATGTAAACAGGATATTCGCGAGTTTCGATTGTGAGTATGCCGGGTAGCCGTCGTACTGCACTTCCCCGTTCAGATTTCGAAAATCAATGCTGCCACGTGTATGTGCGATCGAACTGACATTGACCACACGTGCGTCCCTGTGTTCTTTCAGCGTGAAGAGAAGTTCCTGCGTGATCAGCATCATCGCGAGATGGTTCACCTGCCAGGTGGTTTCCCAGCCATCCTGCGTCAGGACGTGGTCATTCATGTAGATGCCCGCATTATTGACCAGGACGGAGAGTTCCGGAAAACTATCTCTGATCTCTGCCGCCATGGATCTGACGGACGCGAAATGTGCAAAATCCCCTACCACGGCACCGACGGCCTGCACATCATGCTGTCGAAGCTGTATCATGGCCCTGTTGAGCCGTTCCTCGGAACGGCCATGAAGAATGACCGAAGCACCGAGCTTTGCGAGATCTATCGCGGTTTGCAGCCCGATCCCGTCTGTTGATCCTGTCACGAGGACCGTACGATTCCTGATATAGCTCGACACCATTGCACATCCTCCGTTCAGATAAAAAACCCGCACCGAGAGACTCGATGCGGGCAACATATTCAACGATCAGCGATGTTCAGCCTTCTTTCAGAGCGTTCGTACCGCTGACGATTTCAAGAATTTCCGTCGTGATGCTGGCCTGACGTGCCCGGTTGTATGAGAGCTGCAGGCTTTCGATAAGGTCTCTGGCATTTGTCGTGGCTGCATCCATGGCCGTCATGCGAGCACCCTGCTCCGAAGCGTTTGATTCGAGAAAAACCCGAAACATCTGATAATTGAGATGCAGGGGGATCAGCTGTTCCATGAGTTCGACTTCGGAGGGTTCGTAGATGTAATCGACGAATTCGTGGTACTGGCTGGTTTCCGTTTCCTCTGCAACCTCTTCGGGCAACGGCAGAAGCTGTTCGTCGCACACCCGCTGCTGAATGACGGATTTGAACTCGTTGTAAATCACCTCGACCTTGTCGAATTCACCGTCCATGAAGCGGTCTCGAATACCATTCATGATGACGGCTGCATCCTGCGCTGTCGCGGAATCGACGAGACCAAGATGCTGATCGACGATGTCGTAGCCGCGCTTCTTGAAGTGCATGTAGCCTCGTCGGCCGATGCACAGGAGCTTCACGTTTCCCTGCGCATGCAGGTCGCCATACGTTTTATGAATACGATTGGTGGCATGCTTGATCAGGTTGGAATTGAAAGCACCACACAGTCCGCGATCGGCCGTGACGATCACGAGAAGAACCGATTCCGTCTCCTCGCGCTGCATCATCACCGGCAGTGCGTTGCGGTCGATCCGGCCGAGAAGATGCGTGATGAGGTCACGCAGGTTGTACGCATAGGTACGTGCTGCTACAATGGCATCCTGCGCACGGCGCAGCTTTGCCGCAGCGACCATTTTCATGGCCTGCGTGATCTTGCTGGTGCTGCGTACACCGCTGATGCGGCTTCGTATTTCACGAAGGTTGGCCATGGATTAAGCTTCTTCAGTTTTCAGAGACAATTTGAACGACGCAGTGAAATCCTTGAGGATGGAATTGAGTTTCTCTGTCAGTTCGTCGCTGAGTTTCTTCTCCTGCGCGATGGCATTGAGCACATCCTGATGGCGTGCACGCATGTGTTCGATGAATTCTCTCTCAAAGCGGGCCACCTGATCGAGCGGCACGTCATCGATAAAGCCTTTCACACCGGAAAAGATGCTTGCGACCTGCTCTTCCACAGCCATCGGCTGGTACTGTCCCTGCTTGAGCAGTTCGAGCATATGCGCACCACGGCGCAGAAGCTGCTGTGTCGACTTGTCGAGATCGGAACCGAACTTCGCGAAGGCTTCGAGTTCACGATACTGTGCAAGATCGAGACGCAGCGGACCTGCGATCTGCTTCATCGCCTTGATCTGCGCGTTTCCACCGACGCGGGACACGGAAATACCGACGTTAACGGCAGGACGTTGTCCGGCGTTGAACAGGTTCGATTCCAGGTAGATCTGACCATCGGTGATCGAGATCACATTCGTCGGGATGTAGGCTGAGACGTCGCCTGCCTGCGTTTCGATGATCGGCAGCGCCGTGAGGCTTCCACCACCCAGATCGTCGGAAAGCTTCGAAGCGCGCTCGAGCAACCGCGAATGCAGGTAGAATACATCGCCCGGATAGGCTTCGCGGCCCGGGGGTCGGCGCAGAAGCAGTGAAAGCTGACGATAGGCGACGGCCTGCTTCGAAAGGTCATCATAAACGACGAGGGAGTGACGTCCGCTGTCGCGGAAGAACTCTCCGAGTGTCGCTCCCGAGTACGGTGCGATGTACTGCATCGGAGCAGGTGTGTTGGCATCTGCGATGATGATCGTCGTGTAAGCCATGGCGCCGACTTCTTCGAGCTTGGCGTACACCTGCGCGACCGTGGATGCCTTCTGTCCGATTGCGACATAGATACAGTACACGGGGTCCACACCGCGAGCCTTGGCTTCCTCGGTGTGCGTGAACTTCTGATTGATGATGGCATCGAGCGCAACGGCTGTCTTTCCGGTCTGGCGATCACCGATGATCAGCTCACGCTGTCCGCGTCCGATAGGGATCATGGAATCGATCGCCTTAAGACCGGTCTGCAGCGGCTCGTTCACGGGTTGACGCTGGATGACTCCGAGAGCCTTGCGTTCAATCGGAAGGATCTTGTCGGTATTGATCACGCCGCGGCCGTCCAGCGGACGTCCAAGCGGATCGATTACGCGTCCGAGCATCTCTTCGCCCACGGGCATGGAAGCGACCTTGCCTGTGCGTTTGACGATATCGCCTTCTTTGACTCCAGTGGCTTCACCGAAGAGCACGCAGCCGACATTGTCTTCCTCGAGATTGAGCGCCATACCATATGAATCATTCGGAAACTCAATCAGCTCGCCTGCCAGACAGTTTTTCAAACCGTAGATGCGCGCGACATTATCGCCGACCTGCAGCACTGTACCGACCTCATAGACGTCGATGTCACTGTCGAATCCGCTGAGTTGTTTCCTGAGTATCGCCGATACTTCGTCGGGTCGTACTTCTGCCATGTTTTCTATCGCCTTATTCTGACTGTATTGATTCCGGTTCGGTCATCGTCCGGTGACGAAACGGTCACGCAGACGCTTGAGCTGATGTTGAACGCTTCCGTCGTAGACGGTATCGCCCATGCGGACGATGAGCCCGCCGACGAGGTCGGGGTCAACGGCATATTCTGCCTCGATACGTTTTCCCGAAGTGGTTTCGAGCGCGTTGATCAGCGTTGCGCGCTGGCCATCATCGAGCTCCACGGCACTGCTCACCGTAGTGGTGAGCACACCCTCACGGGCACGTCGAAGTACGAGCACCTGTGTGATGATGGCGAGTACCGCAGATTCACGCCGTTTCTCGACCAGCAGAAGAAGCACCGACACTACATACGGGCTCACTCTGTCCTGAAACAGAGCCTTCACCGCTTCGGCCTTGGTGTCTGTTGCGATCACCGGTGACTCGAAAAACAGCCGGAGTTCCCGTGACGCTTCGACGGATGCCTGAACATCCTGCAGTTCAGCGATAACAGTCTCGGGACTGCTGTCCGCGGGAATGGCATCGAGGATGGCTTCAGCGTACCTGGTTGCGAATCTCAGTGTGCTCATGCGCGTCGTGCTTGCCGTGGTTTAGTTCTTCGGGAGATTGCTGATATAATCGTCGACCATTTTCTGATGCTTGGAGGCATCGAGTTCTTCGCCGAGGATTTTGCCTGCCGCGCGAACGGCGAGGTCAGCCACTTCTTCTCGCAGCTGCGAGAGAGCGGTCGCTTTTTCGCGCTGGATTTCCGCCTTGGCCTGTGAGGTCATCTGACGAGCCTGCTCGTTGGCACTCTCGATGATGCCTTCCTTCATGGTTTCGGCGACGTTTTTCGCCTCGTCGATGACCTTACGGGCTTCCACTTCGGAATTCTCGATAAGCTTTTTGTGCTCAGCCAGGAGCTGTTCGGCATCGCTGCGCGCCGCTTCCGCTTTCTGGAGATCGTCACGGATGGTGTTTTCACGGTTTTCGAGAGCCGTGAGAAGCGGTTTCCATGCGAGTTTTTTCAGAATGAACAGAAGCAATGCGAACGTCAGCAACGTCCAGATCAGCATTCCGGGTTCGAGTGCGAGTAAATTATCCATACGCTACCTCAGTGTATCCTGCGCGTGTTCGAATCGACGGAGACAATTATTTCAGTGCCAGGAGCAGACAGACCACAACGGCGAACAGAGCGATACCTTCGATGAGGGCTGCCATGATGATCATCGCGCCACGCAGATCGCCTGCGGCTTCGGGCTGACGGCCGATGGCTTCGAGTGCGGCGGCGGCGAGTTTACCGATACCGAGTCCGGCACCGACGACGACGATTGCTGCTCCGATACCAGCTGCTAACCATGCGAGTTCCATTGAATTTCCTCCGATTAAAGAAATATAGTTGTGAAAGTTGCTTACGTATCAATGATCCTGATGCACCGACATTCCGATAAAGAATGACGAGAGCATCGTGAAAATGTATGCCTGCAGGAAACTGATGAAGATTTTCAACAGTGACATGAACAGCAGGAAACCGATGGACATGGGCGCTACGATGAGCGTATCCATCCCGAAAATAAGGGCATAAAAAGCACCGATGACCAGGGCGCCCGACAGCATGTTCGCGAACAGACGAATCGCGAGTGCGAAGGGTTTGATCAGCAGTCCGAGGATTTCAATAACGAACATCAGGATGCCGATCGGCCAGGGGATACCATGCGGCACCAGGCCGGTCCAGAATCCCATGATGCCGTTCGCCTTGATACCGCTCGCGATCATCATGATGAATGTGATGATGGCGAGTCCCGCGGTGATATTGATATTTCCCGTCGATGCCGCTCCGAACGGAAGCAGGCCGACGAGATTCATCACCGTAATGAAGAAGAAAAATGTCAGCAGCAGTGGCATGAAGCGTGCCGCGTCTTTTCCGAGGAACGGCATCGCGACTTCGTCGCGGATGAACACCACGACAGATTCAATCATGTTGCCGTAACCTCGCGGCACGACACCGGAGCGGTTCTGCCGCGCCGCCATCCATGTCAGGAGAATCGTGACGAGCACACCGAGCCACATGTAGACGATGTGCCGGTTGGGAGACATGTTGATGGAGAATCCGGCAATATTGATGATCCAGTCTTCCGGCAGGTGGATGGACGGGAAAGGATACTCATGGATATACGGCGTGTTCTCGACCTTGTGCTCGAGAATGCGCATCATCTCTTCTGTCGGGGTGAGATTGTCCGTCGAGTGATGGTCACCCTGATGAGAATCGCCATGGTGCGCCTCCTCCCCTTCCGAGGCACGGTCACTCTCGTGCGCGGCAGCATCCGTGGATTGAGACTCAGTCGCATGAACGGCATCCTGCCCGTGGGCGTCGTGTTCGTTCTGCGCCAGAGCCGGTGCCATGGTCAGCGCCAGCAGCAGCGCCGTGATACATATTCCCTGGAAGCGTAGGATTATCTTCATACCGATGGATGTACTGAGACTCATGCAGTTATCGCGCAGCAACCCGCTGCACTTTTAGAAGATCGGTTTTCCTGTTGATGTGCAAAACTTCGAACACCAGGAAAATCGTGTAGAATGCCATGAACGAACCGACAAATTCGAGAATGTTGCCCGTCGCGGTGACAAGAAACACTGCGACTGCGGCGATCATCAGGAAAAAGCGCACAGCCATGGCAGCCATGGAAAACAGCATGAACATATTATCGTTCAGCCGAAACGCTCTTTCAACGAAAACATAGCCTAAAAATGCATTTGTTACACTTAAAATACAACCGGCAAGCAGGTCGGGGCCAAAGGAGAAATCACCGTTCCGGAGAACCGAGAACAGGATGAAAAGCGAGGACAGCAGCCCGAGAAGTGCGAATTCAATTTTGACTTTGAGAAGTTGTTTTCCGACTCGTGTAATCATGACCGATCTAGTTTTTCCTCTGATGTATGTCGTTTGCAGTTTTGATGACCGAGTAGAGTCCGAACACGATTCCAACACAGGCGAAAATGACGGTGAGCAGTGATCCGGTGTCCAGCAGGTAGTCCAGTCCGTATCCGATTCCGAAGAACAGGAGGATCGATGCGAGGAGCTGCCAGCCGAGATGCGTGTAGGGAATCAGTTCTCGCAGTGTCTCGGAAACGCTTTCCGAAGTGCTCTTATGCCGTTTTTTTTCTGTCAACGTACTGTGTTGATCTCTAAAAAATTACAGCTTTAAAGTTAACATTATTCATCTATTAAACAAACGCCTCAAACTCACGGCTCCTTCAGCGGCATTGCGGATGTTGATATAACACGTACGTTTTGTCCGGAATTCCCGAAACGTGAAAAAAATCCGTTTTTTTTCGCGAAAGAGCGGCAGGAGTTCTCAGCTGCGTCCGGCCAGCTTGCGAAACCGTGAAAGGATTTTCCAGATGAAGGCGCGCCAGAGATTGATATGCAGCGATGAAGCGGATGCGAGGAGGAAGTCGAGGTCGTGACGATCTGCCGCGGCCAGGGAACGGAACACTCCATCCCCCCCCTGCTGCAGCTCAGCCTCGATGCAGTGCGTGAGACGGGAGGTGATTTCTTTTTGCAGCTCTTCAAGCCTTGCACGCAACTCCCTGTCATGCGTGTTCTTGATGAGCACATTCAGATGATCGATCAGCAGCGCAAGCTTCCGCAGCTGCTCGAGCGAACACACCATATCGAGATCCGTGGCGATCTGCTCGAAAAGACGGCGTATTTCCTGTTCCTGTTCCTCTCGCACGTTGAACAGTCCGGGAAGATCGATATCGTCCACCTGCAGATACAACTGCGAAAGCCTTTCCAGCTCATGGCCGTATCCCACGATGATTTCTTCGGTCATGGCATTGACCTGCCTGTCGATTTCCTGCTTGATGGCGCGCAGGGATTCTTCGAACCGTCTCCGAAGGTGCGGACTCTGGGCGGTATCGTACTGATGCTGCAACTCGCGCTGCCGCCGCTGGAGACGTCCGATCACTTTGTGCTGATCTGTATCGTCCTCGAAAATGCGGTCGTGGATATAGCTCTTCGAAGCCATGATCTGGGTACGACCGATCTTCACGGTGTTGATGACGATGGATTTTCCGAGCAGTGTGCGAATTTCTGTTTCGTTGAGTGCGCATGCGCCATCGGTGATGATGAGGATCTCGGTACCCGCAAGCTGCGGCAGCGCGTTGATGTCGTCCACCGCCTGGCGGATGGCCCGCGCCATCGCGGTGCCGTTCCCTAACGCATGCAATCGCATGACATAACTGATCAATGCCTGGAATCCGGCGGAATCCTTCGCCTCGTGCAACTCCCCTATTTTCGTATCGAATGTTCGCAGCTGGATATATCCCAGTTCGCGCATGTTCGTCTTGAGGAAATAGTAGACGATGGCTTTGGCGAGGTTTATGCGGTTTTTAATCGCCATCGAACTCGAGGTATCGAGCAGCACGTACAGTTTCTGCTTGCGGCTATCGGGCTGGTATTCATCGGACTCCGGATCGACACCGAAGTAGTGTGGCTGCCGGGGATACGGAACCCAGAGTTCTTTTTTCGCCAGCTTGCTGAAAAATACCTGTTCAGGAAGCAGCCACTGGTAGTTATAGATTCGCGGCAGATGCTGCGGCGAACGAATCATCCCCGCCTCGTACTCCTCCCTGACGTCGAGGTAGATCTGTGGATCGGGCGAGCTCTCGCGTTCCTGTACGACACCGCCGGAAGTCTGCAGTGCCAGCACGGGCATGAGGCGCTTACTGAGTTCCTGCGTTTCGTCTTCGAGGATCCGGGCGATCTCGAACACCGCGGTGAAATCCTCAGGCAGCTCTTCGTAAATATGCTCGAAGAAGCCGAGGTCCTCCATGACGTCGAAGAAATGTTCATAGACACCGGACATGGCGCAACGTACTCGTGGTGATGAACAGAATGAAACTCAGGTCCAGATATGTCCACCCGGGTGGAACAGTTCCTGGATATCGCACTCGGTGTGTTTGAGGAAATCAGCCAATTCCTCCGTGAGCGGTTCGAAGGATTTGAAGTAACCTTCGAGAAGTCGGCGATTTTGTTCCACGGAAGCATCAGTGATCCCGAGTGTCTCTTTGGCCCACTCTTTCAGGGTACGACGGATGGGCTGGCCTTCGATTTCCGTCAGCGGATGCTGCATCGCATCGGGATTTTTCTTCAGGTACTCGAGGAATTCCTGGAATTCGAGCAGCCTGTTGATTTCATCAAATGCACGGGACGAGGTGAGCTGCTTATAAATCGTGTTATAGCATTTCTGGAACAGCTCCTTCTCCTCCCGAATACCAACCACGGTATAGAGATACCATAAGTTTTCAACATCCTCGGGAACGACTTCCATTCGTCCGTTGAGAAATGCGCTGACGCGCAGCATATCCATCGCACGGGAATAGGTACGCGGTGAGATGTAGTAATCCTTCACATGAGGATGATTCTCCGGATGTTCCTTGATCATCCGGTTCTTCTGCATTTCGTAGTAGCGGATCACGGAATTCGCCAGGAAAATCACGTGATAGGGGATTGTGACACTGAATTCGGCGTCCACTCCCCTGATGATGTCCGAGGTCCGCTTCAGCAGAGCGTAGGGAATCCGGCGTTCGGGTATGGAAGGCTGGCCTTTGTGCTGCAGATAGCGCTGCGCGATCTGAAACTGCGTGTACGCCTCCTTCGCGGGAATGAAAAGGGCCTTGAAGATGAAGCGATCGAGCAGTGCCTCGGTGATCTCGCTGACACGCAGGTAATTCGTTGCAGCGATCACACTGTGTACGCGCGCCGGCACCTGCTGCACACCCAGGATGAGCGCGCGTTCATTCAATGTTGTCAGCAGGGCACGCAGCGTGTAATCATTCGCATCGAAAATCTCATCGATAAAACCGAATTCGCTCTCCACCAGCGAATTCTCGGTATTGTGCATGATTCTCCCCTTTTTGAGCTCCTCGATGTCAAGCCCGCCGAAGTAGGTGTCCGGCTGCTGCTCCTTCGACGCCTGTACCATGAAGACATTCGCGCCTTCGAACATGCTGAATATTTGTTGGGCCAGCAGGGACTTCGCCGCGCCTGTCCGGCTCTGGATGAGAGCGTGTTCGCGCATCAGCATCGCGGAGAAAATCTGATCGATCACTTCCTTGCGATTGATGATACGGCGGTTGACGAGTAAAATGGCCTCGCGGAAAATCTCCAGGGCCTGATCCGGGTGGAAGGGATATGGTGTTGCGTCCATCTCGTCGCTGCTGTTGTGAAGGGACAGAAAACATACGTCATAACTCCCAAAGGTCAAAAAAAGAGCCGTCCGGAACCAATCCACCCCGGTAACCGTAGGTATCACCGTGCAAGACTTCCGCTTTGCCGCGGTTCTTCGGTGTTTCCTTGACACTCTGCTATGTTAAGCGTAATTTGTCAGAGTTAAGTGATCTATCTATAGTATCACTTTAAGTCCCTCGATATCTCACCCACAGAAGAGCATCACATGGTACGACCCAGCGTCCTGTTCTTCGTTCTGATGGCACTGATTCTAAGCTCTGCGGCTACGGCGCAGGTCAAATCCCTTCAGGAAGAACAGGACTACGCCTTCGCGCTGGGCCTGTTCAAGGACAGGAACTATCAGCTCGCTACGGAGAAATTTCGCCAGTTTTCCGTCAACTACCCCGAAAGCCACCTTATTCCTGATGCGGAATACTATGTTGCCGAGTCGCTGTATCAGAACGGCAATCTCAATGACGCGGCAATCGGCTTCGACGCATTCCAGGATCGACATCCTGACAACAAACTCGCCGACGATGCGGGATTCCGTGAAGGAGAGGTCTATTTTCGGCAAAACCTCAACCGGAAAGCGCATGAGCAGTTTGTTTCGGTGGTCAAACGCTACCCGCGTGGGAACCTCGCCCATGAAAGCGCCTACTGGGCCGGCGAAGCAGCGTTCAAGGACGGAAACTACCCCATGGCCATGCGCTATTACCGGATTGCCTATGAGCATTATCCGGAAGGACGCATTCGCGACTATGCGTATTTCTCCATCGGTTTCGTGCTGGAGAAAGAGGGATCATTCGACGAGGCTCTCGCCAACTATGAAGAATTCCTCAAACTCTTCCCCGAGAGCTCGCTGACCTCAAGCGTCTACACACGCAAAGGCGCATGTCTCTACCAGCTCGGAAAGTATGAACCCACGATCACGTGGCTCACATCCCTGACCGACAGTCCCGATCCTGAAAATGCCGCTGAACGGCTGTTCCTCCGCGGAGAAGCGCGATACAAACTCGGGCAGTACGCCGAGGCGGAGACACTGTATAAGAGCTTCCTTACCGGATACCCCGACAACAAGCGCAGCGGACAGGTCCAGTACTCCATGGGATGGACGCAAATCGAACAGAAAAAATATTCAGAGGCGATCGCCACATTCGACGAGTTATCGCAGCGCGAGGGCGCTCTGGCCGAAGCAGCACTCTTTCGCAAAGGAATGGCCCTGCGCCTGAATGGGAATCTCGAAGCAGCACGAACGGTGTTCAAGGACATGATCGCCACGCGTCCGCAGGGCGAGTACGCCGACAACGCGCATTTCGAACTGGGTATGGCCGCGTACAATGAGAAAACCTACGAAGCCGCTCTCCAGCACTTCCGCTCCCTGACCGGAAGTTTCCCCGAAAGCGACGTCATTGCCGACGCATGGTTCATGCAGGGAGAAACGCTGTTGAAACTGAGCCGGCCGGCGGATGCCGCCACCGCCTTCGCGTCTGCCAGCAGCATCGAACCGATCACCGCCGAGCTGCTGTCAAAAACCATGTTCCGGCACGGATACAGTCTGTTCCAGTCCGAACAATACAGTGAAGCGGTCGTCGTCCTGAAGAACTTCCTGCAGAAGTATCCCTCGGATCACCGCAAGCACGAAGCGCTCATCTGGCTGGGTGAAAGTCACTTCAAGAGCGAGGAATTCGAAGATGCCGTCATCGTGTACAATCAGCTGCTTGCCTCTTCACCACCTCCTGAACTCATCCAGGATGCTCTCTACGGACTCGGCTGGGCGCATTTTCGCATGCAGCATTTCGCGGATGCCGAGCGTTCGTTCAAGACTCTTACGACTGATTATCGCGCCGGCAAACACGACGTGGACGCCAACCTCAGGCTCGGCGATGCCCAGTACGCGCAGAAGAATTATGCCGAAGCCGCCAAGACATACCGCTATACATCTCGCATGTATTCGGGCAACCCGCTTTCCGCTTACGCGCTTCTGCAGCTGGCCTCGAGCGAGCACCGCCTTGGGAACACTCCGGCTGCGATCTCGACACTGCGAGGCATGCTGTCGCGATACCCTGACTCGGAATTTGCCGATAAGGGACAGTTCAGCCTGGCGTGGATGTACTTCCAGAGCAAGGACTACGCAGTCGCCATCAAAGA
Source organism: Ignavibacteria bacterium (assembly GCA_002869275.1). Taxonomy (GTDB): domain Bacteria; phylum Bacteroidota; class Ignavibacteria; order SZUA-365; family SZUA-365; genus BM516. The sequence continues at coordinate 30,010 of PKTF01000413.1, forward strand.
GTTCGAAAAGCTCATACGCACGTATCCGAAAAGCGCGCTCGTCCCCCAATCCACGTACAGTATCGCCGACTGCTATTATAACCAGGGCAAATACCCGCAGGCTGAAGAGCATTACCGCCGCGTACTTTCCGAGCATCCCGAATCGACTCTTGTCAGCGACGCGCTGGAAGGTCTCGCGCAGACCATGCGCCTGCAGGGCAAAGAGGAAGAAGCCGCTCGTGTCAAACAGGACTGGCTTGCATCAAATCCCAGGAGTAACGCTGCCGATGAAGTAGCGTTCGCCAACCTGCGTGATCTCTCGCTACAGGGTGATCCGTCTCGCAGCATCCCCGCTCTTCAGGGCTTCATCACCTCACATCCCGAGAGCGCTCTGCTGCAGGAAGCACATGTTCTTCTCGGCGAAGCCTACCGACAGAACGGTGATCTCGAGGATGCGGAAAAAACACTGCGCTCCGCCATCGGCATGAACGCCCGCAGCGATCATGCAATCCGCGCGCGTTTTGCTCTGATGGAAACTGCGATGGACCAACAGGATCGCAACAAGGCGCTCGCCATCGGTGAAGAAATGCTTTCGGAATCCTATGCGAAAGGCTATCGTGCGCAGATTTACTACCGGCGCGGCCTGGCATATCGTGCGGACAAGAATTTCGAGGCGGCACGCCGTGAATTCGAGTCCGCCCGCACCGCGCAGCCACACGATCGTTACGCTGCGCTTTCGCACATTGAACTCGCAGTGTTGACTGCAGAAGAAGGACAGCTGGACCAGGCTCTCGAAGAGCTGCGCGGTATCGCAACCACGCGCGTCGATGTCATCGGAGCAGCCGCACAGTACCGGATCGGTCGTTTGCTCACCGATGCAAAACGGTACGACGAAGCAGAGGAAGCCTTCCTCCGTGTTGGATACGTCTTCAAGGATTCAGAGCTGTGGAACGCGAAGGCCCTTCTGGCACTCGGGCGCATCAAGGAAGCGAACGGTGACAAGAACGCGGCGAAGACTCATTACTCCAAAGTGGTCGAGCAGTACGGCGGTTCCGACGAAGCGCATGAAGCGAAGCGCAGGCTGGAGATGCTGCGATGAGATATCTGATCCCCATTGCACTCCTCCTCAGCCTCGGTGTCGTCCCCCTGCAGTCGCAGGACAAACCTCTGCCGCCGCCCAAGGCCTTTACGCCCGAAACGAAGTCAGCAACGGATGTTCTGCCCGACCTGCTGCTGCCGGAATATGTTATCACGGGAAGCGAGATGGTCAGTTTCATCGAGGATCGCAA
>PKTF01000255.1 GCA_002869275.1 Ignavibacteria bacterium
CAATGACGTCACGGCACCGGTCGTTACGGTTCCGGCACCGGCATTGTCGATGGAATGCTATGACGCTTCTGTCGTACAGACCTGGGCCGACCTGGCCACCGCACTCGACAACTGCGACGGATCGGTCGCCGTGTCTGCGAGCTGGACACCGCCGCCGAACAACTGCAACCAGACTGTTACCGTGACCTTCACGGCGGTCGACAATTGCGGCAACACCGGTACGGCGACGAAGGACTTCCTCGTCAACGACGTCACAGCGCCTGTCGTTACCGTCCCTGTCACAGCACTGTCGATGCAGTGTTATGACGCCGCTGTTGTACAGGCCTGGGCCAACACGGCCACGGCCCTCGACAACTGCGACGGAGCAGTCAGCGTTTCTGCCAATTGGACGGCACCACCGGACAATTGCATTCGCACGGTCACTGTAACCTTTACTGCTGTCGACAACTGCGGAAACACAGGCACCGCGACGAAGGACTTCATCGTCAACGACAATACGGCACCGGTCATTACCGTTCCGTCCGCCGCTCTGACGATGGAATGCTACGACGCTTCTGCTGTGCAGACCTGGGCCAGCAACGCAACGGCTCTCGATAACTGCGACGGCTCGGTCAGCGTGTCCGCCAACTGGACCCCGCCGCCTGATAACTGCAACCAGACAGTCACCGTCACCTTTACGGCGGTTGACAATTGTGGTAACATAGGCACGGCCACGAAGGACTTCCTCGTTGATGACAATACTCCACCGGTAATCACCGTTCCCTCGACATCCCCGACCATGGAATGCTATGATGCCGCCGCAGTGCGCACCTGGGCAGACATGGCCACGGCTCTCGACAACTGTGATGGATCGGTCGTTGTCACCCCGACGTGGACGGCACCACCTGACAATTGCAATCGCACTGTCACCGTAACATTCACAGCGGTTGACAACTGCATGAATGTTGGAACAGCAACCAAAACCTTCCTTGTGAATGATATAACCCCACCGGTAATCAGTGGAGTACCGGTAGATGCGAATGCTGAATGCGATGCAGTTCCCGCACCTCCGGGTCCGGGTGTCGTAACAGCAACGGACAACTGTGATCCCAACCCGTCGCTTTCAATGTCGGAGACGAACACAAAGGATCCGAATGCGGCACATTGCGGTCATTACTCATACCAGATCACACGTACCTGGACCGCAACGGATGCGTGCAACAACACCAGCAGCGATGCTCAGGTAATAACGGTAAACGACACGCAGCCACCTATCTGGCTGAAGTCACCACCGGCCAATGTCGTTGTTGATTGTGCCACAGATCCGATTCCATTCTGGGATCCCCAGTATGGAACCGACTACGATGACAACTGCGATCCGAATCCGACCCTGGATCTGGTCGTCATCCACGACATCATTCCTCAGCCGGATGGCACGAAACATCATATCCGGACGTGGAAGATCGTGGATGCATGCAACAATGAGTCCGTCACCCAGACGCAGATCATCATCGAATCCCGCTGCCAGTTTGCCTCGCTCACGCAGGGCTTCTATGGAAACATTGGTGGCGTGTACTGCGGAAATGGTATGACTGCACCACAGTTGCTCCCGTATCTGATTCCAATTGCAAACGATCTTGTGGTTGGAGATCCTCCCAATACAGGTTCGCTCACGATAACAAACGCGACTGCAGTGTGCATCCTCGGGTATCTCCCGGGTGGTGGAACTGCATCCGTATTAACACATAACTATCAGTTTAACAATCCACCACGCTGCAACATCACGCCGAACACGATGCCACTCGGTGCGGGCGGACGCTTCAGGAATATCCTCCTGTCGCAGACGATCACGCTGGCATTGAACATGCGACTCGACCTGACCATCGGAGGAGGCGTGAAACTTCCGCCGCCGACGCTGCCGTACATGTGGACCTACGCATCAGATTATGTCAACGGAGTCTGCCTTGACGGCAACGATGTTGAAACCGGTCTGCCGCAGCCGTTCTACATTCCGCCTGCCGTCATGACCGCCATCGGTTCAAACGGCAGCAACAAGGATCTGAACGATCTGCTTGCGTTCGCCAATGCGGCACTCGGAGGCGCCAGCACGTCGCCTGCAACCCTGACGGAGGTTTCTACCGCACTCGACGCCTACAACAAGGGCTTCGATAACGCGCGCTTCTTCGCGGGCTACCATGCGGCACCGCCGCCCAAGACCGTGGTACCTGTGACAGCTCCGAAGGACTTCGCGCTCGATCAGAACCATCCGAATCCGTTCAATCCGATCACGACGATCTCTTTCACTATCCCTGTTGAATGCGAGGTCTACCTCAGCATCTTCAACGGCCTCGGTGAAGAAATTGCCGTGCTCGTCGATCGGATGGTGCCCGCCGGCACGCACGCGGTGAGCTGGAACATCGGCAACATGAACATCGAACTGCCCTCTGGAGTGTATACCTACCGTATCCACGCAAAGGGCGTCGATGACAGAGAATTCCACAATGTCAAGAAGATGATGCTGGTGAAGTAATTCACCGGACATACCTTGAAACTGCAGGCCCGGCAGGGCCTGCAGATCTCCCTCCACTCATACAAAACGGATCCGCCATGGCGGATCCGTTTTGATTTTACTACGTAAAGTGGAATCAGCTTTTGTGCAGGAAGTCCTTGATCTGTCCCTTGAGCCCATTCTTGTCCAGACCGTAGTACTCGTACAAGCCCGCCGGCGTACCGGAGCGTCCATAGGACTGCATGCCGATCCGCTTCATACGTGTGGGGTGATGTTCTCCGAGCACTTCCGCGACGGCTCCGCCGAGTCCACCGACGATACTGTGGTCTTCGATGGTGATGACTTTCCCGGTTTCCTTCGCTGCCTGCACGACGTAGTCGATGTCGAGCGGTGCGATGGTGTGGATGTTCACAACGCGGATGTTCATGCCATCGGCCTGCAGATCGGATGCTGCATCGAGCGCATGCTTGACCACACCGCCGGTCGCGAAGATCACGGCGTCGCTGCCGTCCTTCAACACATCGGCTTTTCCGAATTCGAACGTGTAATCATCGCCGTGCACATCTTCGAGGCCCTGGCGCGTCAGACGCAGGAAGGCCGGATGATCGTAGTCCGCGAGGAAACGCACCACGGCTTTGGTTTCTCTGTCATCAGCCGGCTGAATGATGGTCATGTTCGGAAGCGTGCGCATGAGTGCGATATCTTCGAGTGCCATCTGGCTGTAGCCGTCCTCGCCGATGGCGACGCCGCAATGCGTTCCGACCACAGTGACGTTTGCCTCCGTGTAGCCCACCGACATGCGGATGACTTCGAAGCGTCCGACCACGAAGGTGGAGAACGAACAGATGAACGGTTTCTTGCCGCTCAGAGCCATGCCCGCAGCGGCTCCGATCATGTTGTGTTCCTGTATTCCCATTTCGAAGAAACGCGCGGGATACTTTGCCGCAAACAGCTGTGACTGCGTGGACTTTGAAAGGTCGGCGTCGAACACCACGACATCAGGATGCGTGGCGCCCAGTTCCGCGAGTTCTTCTCCGAATGAAAGGCGTGTCGCTTTTGCCATTGTACTCTATCGATCCTCAGTTAAGTGTTGCTTCGAGTTCTTTAATGGCCGCCGCGGCCTGTTCGTCATTCGGCGCTTTCCCATGCCATTCGGTCGGATGCTCCATGAACGACACTCCCTTGCCTTTCTTCGTATGCGCAATGATGAAATGCGGCTTGCCACCGTAATTCTGCGTGTTCTGCAGCGCCTGGTCTATCGCCTCGAAGTCGTGGCCGTCGATTTCCTGGACATGCCAGTTGAAGCTGATCAGCTTCTCCGCCAGGGGTTCGAGGTTCACGATATCATTCGTCGATCCATCAATCTGCCCCTTATTGTAATCGAGCACAACGATGAGATTGTCCAGTTTGTGCATGGGAGCAGAGAGAAGCACTTCCCAGATCTGTCCTTCCTGCGTTTCACCGTCGCCGATGACGCAGTAGACCTTGTACTCCTTGCTGTCGAGCTTGGCCGTCATCGCCATGCCCTGCGCAATGCTGAGGCCCTGTCCGAGCGAACCGGTGGAAGCTTCAACCGCCGGCAGCGAGGCGTTGTGCGGATGCCCCTGCAAACGGCTGTCGATTGTGCGAAGGGACAACAATTCGTCGTGTCCGATCACTCCGAGCTTCGCAAGCACGGCATACAGTGCAGGGACGCCGTGTCCCTTACTGAGAATGAAACGGTTGCGGTCGGGATCACTGACATTGTCTGGTGTGCGCTTGACGTAGCGCGTCATGATCACGGTGAGGAGGTCGATGAGCGAGAGCGATCCGCCCGGGTGACCCGAGCCGGCCGCATGCAGCATCTTGATGATGTCGATCCGCATCTCCTGGGCGGAACGTCGCAGAGCGGGAAGTGTGATATCCATGCGTGGTATAGTGTGGGGTTTTCGTTTATGGATGGAGAGAATTAGTCTTGCAGTAACTTTTCGTCGATCTCGATTTCCATGCGGAGCATGGCCGAACTCAACGTCTTGCCCTGCGCGTCGTTTTTGAGCGAAACCGTACCTCCGCCGCCCAGGGTATTATGTAAGATGAAATTGAGCGCGCCGAGATTCGGCAATTCATACCGGTCAACACCACCATGACAGATGCCCTCGAAGTGCTTCTTTACCGCATCCTCGGTAAGTGCTTCCAGGAGAATGGGATAGAACCGGTCATCGCGAGCGATTACTCCGACGTTTGCAGCGTCGCCCTTGTCGCCCGAACGGGCATGGGCAATTTCGATGAGTCGAATGCGTTTGGTCGCCATATCAGTTCTCCTCCACGATGACTTCGGCCTTCACGGCGGTTTTCGGAATCAGGGCCGGCCAGTATGCGATCACATCGCTCGGCTTGGGGCGTCCGCCCGCGAAGCCGGTCACCGACGGTGGACCTGTCAGAATCAGTGGTGCGATTTCCTGCCCGAAACGCGCGACATGGTCGCGGTGCTTTCCGCGAACACCGACACGGAGTACGACTTCATTGACCTCGTCCGGAATGGTTGCGAGCGGACCGAAGCCGGAATTCAGGCCGACGAACTCATGCAGCACTTCGTCGAATTCGAGTCCCAGGTCGCGCATGCGCTCACGAAGGATTTTGTCCGCAGCCTGTGCTTTTTCATATGCATCGGGCCAGGCATAGGTCAGCAGTCCGAACGCCGAGTAGCCGTCATGGTAGGACGCCGATACCTTGAGAGAGTCCGTGAAGGGCTTGCCTTTGACATCAAACACGCG
>PKTF01000381.1 GCA_002869275.1 Ignavibacteria bacterium
GAATTCGCGCGTTCCACCGGTAATGGAATGAGCGAAAACGAGCTCGGCCTCGTACGCCCGCTCCGTGGCCGGATCGGGTGTGATATCGAGAGTTATGTCGAGTTCCGAAGCTCCGTCAATGGAGACCGGGAATACTGTGGGATCGATCAGCGTGAAAAACGCTGCATCCGCTCCGCTGATGCTGATTGCTTCGATGATCGCGTTCTCCGTCAGCGCGTTGTTGAGCGTGAAGGTCTGCCGAGTGGATGTACAGTTGGCCACAATACCGAAGTCCGCCGGATCCATGTTGAGTCCCTCGCGTACGTCGGCCAATATGATGATGCGCAGTTCCCATCCACAGGGCGATGTACGGAGGATCAGGGTGTCATGTTTCATTCCCGCCGTGGTCGGGGTGAATGTGACATTGAGCGAGTCCTCACTGTTGGCCCCGATCAGCAATGGCAGAGCGGTGTCGAGCGTGAGATCGGGCACACTCACTGGATCGGAAAGCGAGAGCGGCATGCTGCCGGGATTCCTGAGCAGAATGCGGCGCGGGTACGGCGTACCGGTGTATACGATGCCGAAATCCAGGGTGACCTCGTCCGGCAGCTCGAGGATGCGCAGGTCCATGTTGATGGGTACCGTGAGCTCGGGCTGTGTGCTGCTGCCGGTTTCCACAACCAGCCGCGCCCATTTTGTGCCGACGGCTGCGCCCGTATTCGCCACCTTGGCGACGAGGAACACGCGTTCATTGCCGGGATCGAGAATCTCGGGAGCGGTCACGGGATTGGAAATCGTGAACAGTGCCGCGTCGGCACCTTCGATGCGCGAGGCGGTGAGTGTCACAGGCACCGTGCCGCTGTTGCGGATGGTATCGCGCAGTTCGGTCGACTCGCATTGCGCGCGCCTGCCGAAAAGGAGTGCGTTGGGATGGGCCGATATCGCCCCGGTGCTTGTGCTTCCCCGGATGGGGACGCAGAGCGTGTCGGGACAGGGCTGGTCGATAATGATGCATGCGGTGGCATTATGCACGCCCGGGGACTGCGGGTTGTAGAGGATCGGCAGATCCGTGCTGCCGTTTTCCCCGACGTTTTTCGGATAGGCACCCCAGGAAGCGAACTCCGATCCCGCCGGTGTGATTTGCACGTCGGCGATGCGTACCGACGGCAGTTCCAGGTTGGTGAAGGTGAAGTTCCGCGTGTCGCTGCTGCCTACGGCGACGTCCGTGAAGACCAGCGGTACAGGCGTCACCTCGAAATTCGTCTCATGCAGTTCTCCGCGCACAATCATCGGTACGAGGGCGTTGCAGCGCGGCGAGGTGAGGAACAGTGTGTCTTCGAAGACACCATAACGTGGAGGAGCGAATGTCACACGTACCTGCGTGATCGCCGAAGGCTGCAGAGCGACCGGCACACTCGTAGTGATAAGGAAGGCTTCGTTTCGCCGCAAGGTGTCGACGAATTCCACCAGCGTGCCGGTATTCGTCACCGTCACGAGACGAGAGATGCCGATCTGGCAGTCCATGATAGCGCCGAAATCGACCACGGTCTCGGCGAGCTGAAAACCCGAAGAGTCTCGCCGTACCGTCACGGGCATGCGCAGTACCGGCGTGTTCGTGTCATTGCTTTCCACAACGAGATTCGAAACACGGCTGCCGGTGAAATTGCCGTCGGCACAGATGCGCACGGTGACGCTTTCGCCGTTGCCGAGCGTCAGCGGCAGGGTGCCCGGCAGTTCGGCGCGGAAGCCCGTGGGCGGGTCGAGCCGCACGGTATTGACCGTGACTTCCTGTCCGGCGTTGTTGACTATGGCCACGGTGTCACAGAACTCAGCCTGGCTGCAGGGATCGAGCTGGAATTCCATGCGCGTACGGGTGAGCCCGATGCCCGTCGATGCGCCGCGTCCGGTCACATCCACGCACAGGGTGTCGGGACAGGGTGCGGTGACCGCGAAACAGAGACCGGCCGCAATGGTCTGTACCGAAGCGGGATCGAAACGGACAGTGAAGTCGCGCGAACGTCCCGGACTGATATCCACCGGCCAGGACGGTGGGCTGACGATACTGAGTTCCGCGATCCCCGGATTGAAGTACGCCGCGGTGATGCGCATGAGGTTGACGCCCGTGTTGGTCACTTTCACATTGCGCGTTGCGGGAGAGCCGATGGTGACCGGACCGAAATTCACCGGATCAGGATCGAAAGCGAACTCGGTGATGTTGCCCTCGCCTTCGAGGTAGATCAGGTAGGTGTCGTCGCAGGGGCCCACGGTGATCTGTGCGATACCGCTGAACAGTCCCTTACCCGATGGTGTGAAATTGATTTCAAAGTTCAGGCCCGAACCACCCGGAATCATGGACGGAAGTGGGGTGCTGGCGACATGGAAGACGTCTCCGCCGTTGATGATGGCGATGTCGCGGACCTCCAGCTGTGCGACCTCGAGGTTTCGGATTGTCAGTGACCGGCTGCTGCCGACGCGGGCGCAGGAGATATACGGCGTGAGCGTATCGCCTTCGACTGCGAATTCCACGGTCTTGCGCTCGCCGGTCAGCTGCACCACGGACTGCCTGTTGGCCTTGCTGTCGTTATGGGTGATGGTCAACTCGGCCGAACTCGTGCCGTTCGCCGGGGCGCGATATGCGATGATCACGGCCACGGAATCGCCGGTCACCACGCTATGCGGTGTTGCCGGTGCCCGTACCGAGAAGTGGGTGGGGTTCGCTCCCGCCAGCAGGAAGTTCTGCAGAAGCAGCGTTCCTTTGCCGGTGTTGTACACCCAGAGCGTATCGAGGATTTCCGGATCACAGCGCTGCAGTCCGACGTCATGCGCGGTCGCGACCACGATGGTCGGTTCATCGCCGCTCGTCGCGCCGACGGAGAGGCAGCTGCTGTCGGCGCAGGGATCGCTCCAATGCGCGCACAACGATGTGGTAATACTTTCTGTACGGTCGGGGGCGAACTGCACGGTGACGGTCGTCATCTGTCCGGCTGGAAGTGTCATCGGCAGCGGTGGCAAGTTGATCAGCGTCAGCCTCGGATGCGGGGGATTCAAAGTGATGGCTGAAAGGGTCAGCGTCGCGTTGCCGTCATTGTGGATTTCCACCTGCTCTTCGATGATGTTGCCCGTGGGAGTCGGACCGATGGCCAGGACCGTGGTCGGAATGAAGGAGACCAGCGGATTGACCGCACGGCCCCGCAGGGTGAGCAGCAGAGTATCCTTGCAGGGATCGACGATGAGCTTGTACACGCCTTCTACGAGACCGGAATCGTTTCCTGTCGGAGCGAAACGTACAGAGTATTGCTGGCTGTTTCCCGGTTCGATCGGCCCGAATGGCGTCGGATGCATATTCGGAAAAGCGTTGCGTCCGCTGCTGAACATGCGCAGACTGATCATCGCGTTGGTCGATCCCGTGTTGGAAACCGTAACCTCCATTTCCTTCATCTCGCCGATGCACACATCGCCGAAATCGACGACCATCGGATTGAGCGTCAGTTTCGTTTCGAACGCCGTGCCCGTGAATGTGATCAGGGTGGTCTGCGGACAGAGCGGATTGCCATACACCAGCTGGTACACACCACTTTTCGCGCCGCCGTTCGCGGGCGCGAAGTGGAAGACGAGCTGCGAAGTCCCCGACAGCGTGGTTCCGAGTCCGGGTGATGCCAGAGTGACAACATCATCACCGCTGACATGCGTGAAATTGATCAGCTCGGGATTGAGATTTCCGGTGATGAGCACATTGACGATCAGCTTGGATGTATCGCCGATGCAGGCATCCGGGAAAGCATAGTTATCCGCAATCGCGAAGGTCCCGCGATTATACAATCCATGCAGCGCGACATCCCACACGGGATTCGCGGCATCGTTGCTGGCGATGGTCATTCTCGCGGCGGAGGGGATGGGTCCTGCCGTTGGCGGTGTCCATCGCACGGTGATTGTCGCTCCGCCGTTGGGTGGAATCGGGGTCGGGAGCGGTCCGGCCAGTGAAAACGCAGGTGAATTGAAGGTGATGGATGAAATCGAAAGCGCGGCCGTGCCGGAATTATTGATCGTGAACTGCGCGAGTGTGGAGGAATCGCATTCCAGCGTCCCGAAATCCATGGTTGTGTCTGTAGTGGAAATATCCGCTGCCGCCGTCGTTTCATACCGCAGGATCCAGCCCGTGGATGTCGTGCCCGGTGCTCCGCCCGAGGCATAACCGATCGTAGTCGACGCGAAATCGATGCGAGTAAGCCAGTTGTTGAGCGTCTGAGAGGGCAGAGGAGCGGTGTTTTTCAGAGTCCAATTCTGACCGGCATTCGTGGTTTCGTAGAGGGAATTCGGACCGTTTCCCGACCAGCCGTGGTTGGCATTAAAGAAGAACAGCGTGTTGTATGCCTGTCCGCCGGGGAGTCCCGTACCGATCCCGGAAAAAGACGTGCCGCTGTTGGTGGTGCGGTACAGCGGATGTCCGGATACCAGAGACCCGGCCACATTGCCGGTAACATCGTCAAAAAATTGCAATCCCTCTATAATCCCGAGGGAAGGGACATTTGCCGTGAGATCCGTCCAGCTGGTGGATGACGTCTGTGGTGTGCCTTTGATCAGGGTGTTGTTTTCGCCGGAGACATACCAGACGTTGCCCGCACTGTGTACGGCGTAGAGTGCCGTTGTTGCTGTGACTGTTCCCGGGAGGGTTTGCGCGGTCCAGTTCGTTCCGCCATCCGAGGTATAATAGAAGTTGCCGTTATTGCCGACGACCATTCCTTCATTCTGACTTTTGAAGAAAATGTCGAACAGCGAGCTGGTAGTGGTAATTCCGCTCGTCGCTGAGGCCCAGTTGTTGCCGTTGTCGGTGGTTCTGTACAGGCGCGCATTCGAGCCGCACACCCAGGCGTTCGTGCCGACAGCGCTGACGCCCGACCAGAGGCTGTGGCTGGGCGCGAGTCCGGGAAAGCTCGACGAGGGAAGCACGAACCAGGTGGGATTCCCCGGAAGCTTGCGCAGTACGCCCGAGAATCCGCTACCCACCGAGGCATACCCCGCGGCAAAGCCCGTCCCGGTATCCGTCATGGCGATGCCCCAGAGTCCGCCCACCTGCACGAAGGTCGAGGGATTACTCGGCAGGGCCGTGGGTTGCTGCACCCAGCTTCCCTGGGCTGCCAGAGCGGCGCTCAACAGGAGTCCGACAACAGTGAAAACAGCCGATCGCA
>PKTF01000130.1 GCA_002869275.1 Ignavibacteria bacterium
ATCACCACTGGCAGCACGATGCACCCGCTGCATTTCTCATAGGTCGGTTACCGCGATTCTCGCTTCATTTGTGCCTGCGGACGTGCCCATACGTCCCACACCCCATGAAGAACCATTGGTTCGACACAGGTAGAAAACAGCGTTTTATCTCAGGAAAATTTGATTGTGCCGGAATGTACAGAAATGACACCCCGTTGTCAAGAAAATGATGTCTGATATAGAATAATCTTCAGTGCAGGAATCGTACGATCCACCCCCGCTGAAACCAGTAGCGACTTCGACCTCCAAAAAAAAAGCCCCGCGAAACTCGCAGGGCCTTTACGTTCAATTGAACCGAATGCGCTATTAAAGCTCACCCTTGTCGTGACGTGCCTGCAGCTTCTCGAGCATGTCCTTTGTCATGCTGTCGAGGTCGAACGACGGATTCCAGCCCCACTCTTCGCGGGCGGGAGTATCGTCGACGCCATCGGGCCATGAGTCGGCAATGGCCTGACGGAAATCGGGGGCGTAGTCGACGGTGAAGTCGGGGATGAACTTCTTGATCGAATCGGCGAGGTCCTTCACGGTGAAACTCATCGAACCGACGTTGTAGTCGTTGTGACGCTTCAGGTTCTCGAACGGCGCTTCCATCAGGTCGATGGTGGCCTTGAGGCAGTCCGGCATATACATCATCGGCAGGCGTGTGTCTTCCTTGACGAAGCAGGTGTACTGCTTGTTCTTGATGGCTTCGTAGTAAATGGCCACGGCGTAGTCCGTCGTGCCGCCGCCCGGAAGTGTTTCGGAGGAAATGATGCCCGGGTAGCGCAGTCCGCGGCTGTCAAGGTTGTATTTCTGTACGTAGTAATCGGCGAGGATTTCGCCGCAGACCTTCGTCACGCCGTACATCGTGGTCGGATGCAGCGCGGTGTCCTGCGGAGCGATGGCGGGCGTGCCGGGACCCCACACGGCGATCGAACTCGGAATGACCACGCGGGCCATCTCATGCTTCACGCCGAGGTTGAGGATGTTGAGCGTGCCGTTCATGTTGACATCCCATGCGAGGGTCGGATTCTTTTCGCCGACGGCGGAAAGAATCGCAGCCATGTGCACGATGGTGTCGATGTCATACTTCGAAATCATCTCTTCGACGCTGTCAACGTTATTGACGTCGATGAAATGGAAAGGACCCGATTCCTTCAGCTCCTTGCTGGGCTCGGTCTTGCGTCCGGTGGCGATGACGTTTTCCGCACCGTACTTCTCACGCAGTGCCAGGGTGAGTTCCGAACCGATCTGGCCGACGGCACCGGTGACGAGAATCTTCTTGATCTCTTTCATGAAAATGTTCCTGTCTATGAGGTTCTGGGAAATGGGCTCAGATGCCGGATGGCAGGAGTCCCGCCTTGGCGGGACTCCTTTTCATCCGATGTCGAAATTCAATCTCAGAGCATGCCGAGTTCTTTACCGACCTTCGTGAAGGCGGCGATGGCACGGTCGATGTGCTCGGGCTCATGTGCGGCGGAAAGCTGCACACGAATGCGGTCCTTGCCACGCGGCACGACCGGGAAGGAGAAGGCGATCACGTAAATCCCCTCCTCGAGCAGCTTGTTGGCGAAATCCACCGCGAGCTGTGAGCAGTTATCATACTTGCCGAACATGATCGGGACGATCGGGTGGTCACCCGGAATAATGTCGAATCCGGCCGCCGTCATCTCCTCGCGGAACTTCTTCGTATTGGCTTCGAGCTTGTCACGGAGATAGGTACTGGAGGTGAGCAGGTCAATGGCCTTGATCGATGCACCGACCACGGAAGGAGGAACGGTATTGGAGAACAGGTACGGACGGCCCTTGTTGCGCAGCCATTCGACGATTTCCTTGCGTCCGGACACGCAACCACCGGATGCGCCGCCGAGCGCCTTGCCGAAGGTTGTGGTGATGATGTCGGTGCGTCCCATGACGTCGCAGTACTCATGCGTACCACGGCCGGTCTTTCCGAGGAAACCGGTGGAGTGGCAGTCATCGTGCATCACGAGTGCGTCATATTTCTCGGCGAGGTCGCAGATCTCGTCGAGCTTTGCAATTTCTCCGTCCATCGAGAAAGCACCGTCGGTAACGATGACCTTGAAGCGGCAGTCCTTGGCTTCCTTCAGGCAGCGCTCGAGGCCCTTGGCCATCTTACCGGTACCCGGATCCTCAGTTTCTGTGTCACCGAGATGTCCGTGATTGTAAATCCAGCGCTGGGCCTTGCTGAGACGGATACCATCGATCAGCGAGGCATGGTTCAGCGAGTCCGTGATGATAGCGTCTTCCGGTCCGAACAGCGGCTCGAACACGGCAGCGTTGGCATCGAAACAGGCTGCAAAAAGAATCGTGTCTTCGGTTCCGAGGAATTCTGAAACCTTGCGTTCGAGTTCCTTGTGAATATCCTGCGTACCGCAGATGAAACGCACCGAGGAAAGTCCATAGCCACGTTCGTCAATCGACTGATGGGCGGCCTTGATAAGCTCCGGATGCGAGGAAAGCCCGAGGTAGTTGTTGGCACAGAAATTCAGCACCCTCTGTCCGCGAACCGTAATCTCAGCACCCTGCTCGCTCTCGATAACGCGTTCGTCCTTATACAGCTTCTGATCTCTCAGCGACTGGAGTTCATCAGCAAGAAACTCCTTCATCTTCCCGTACATATATCAGCTCCTTTATGAAAGTGATGCGTGGAGACAACTCTAAAGTAATGTTGGGGTTAGGCTCACAGCTCGAGGTGCATTCACGTGTGTGAGCCGGCATCCTGACAACAGCGATACCGACATCAAATATAGTGCTTTTATTCACAATTTACGATACAATTCTCTCCGGAAATCCGATTTCGCGGATTTGAAGAGGATTACTCGGATGCCTCACCACAGATTACGCGGATTACGCAGAGGGCCAAAAACAAAGAGACGGACCTGGCAGGTCCGTCCCATAGAAAAAACCATCTGTGTAATCAGCGTAATCCTTGTAAGGCATCTGAGTAATCTATTAAAATCCTGCCATCACCTCCGGTACGCGCTCTTCTTGTACTTTCTCGCCACCTCGTGCGAGCCGCGAAAGTCATCCATCCGCAGCACTTTGTCGTACTGCTTGATCGCATAATTCCGCTGCTTCATCAGGTCATGTGTCATCCCCATGCGCAGATTCGTCATGACCATGAATCCCGAAGGCTCCTCGTCGATTTTCCTGGAAATTCGGTCGCATTCCACAAAATATTTCATGGCCGAATTCAGGTTCTTCTCCAGCATCTCGTTGTAGCCGAGGTAATAGAGCGCTTCACGATGCATCTTCGTGTTGTAGCCATTCTTTCTCTTCTTGACGCTCTTCTGGATTTCGGCAAACACTTTCGAGGCCCGCTGCCAGTTTCCGAGCTTGATGTAGATGCGACCGAGGTAGCGGTGAAACACGGGGTTGTCTGGAAATTCCGTGTGCAGCTTGCGAGCGTATTTCAGGGCGGACGAAGGTTTGTTCTCGCTGCTGTAATACACCTGCATCAGGAAGTACATCGCCTCCCAGTTGGCGAAACGCGCATTCTGCGAAGCATGCTTCAGCGCCTTGATGCCCTGCTCCTTGTCTCCATCCGGCAGAAACATCATCAGGGGCTTGAGAACGGAATATTTCTCCGGAAGAACGGCGGCATAGTAATCGTAAATGCCGGTACCGAAGGCCAGGTCGGCGTTCTTCGGAGCGATCTCCGAGGCGTCCATCACCACCGGCAGGGCCTCCTTCCCACGTGTAGCGGCGCTCACCCAGCTTTTACGGTTGGCGAGCAGCCGACCCTGGAAGCCGATGGAACCACCCTTGAAAAACAGTCCGGCGATATCCCGCTCATCCCTGTCAAGCCGGTCGTCGCAGAGGTCGATGACGTCGTCGAGCATGTCGTGAAAGCGATCGTCCCGCGACTCATCCTCCAGATCGATCAGGATGCGCCACCATTCGACCATGGCGAGAAAGAAATACCCCGAGGGATGAGACGGATAACGCTTGACCACCTTATTGAATGCCGCATCAGCCTTGTTGAACTCGAGGTTGTAGGTGTCTCTGATTCCTTCATCGATCAGTGCATTGATCTTTGCGTCGTTGATCCACTGCGCCTTCGCTATGGAGGGAACACCCACAGCGAAGATGAGAACAAATGTGAGGTATGTGAATACTTTCATGACTCTTCCTTGTGTTCTGTCGTCGCGCCCTTTTCTGTCTGCGGCTGCGAGTTCGCCGCCGGTGAGAGCCATGACGAGATACCGGGTAGATACAATATCGCCGTTCCAGCGATCAGCACGGCGGTGGCCAGCAATCCTCCTTCAGGACCGAAACTTCCTCCGGTGAGCCAGTCCGGTCCGCTGTACTCGGTGATGAAGACACTGCGTTCGAACACCCCGCTCACGGGAAAACCGAATACCGATCCGAGAAAGAAGTTCCAACCGATGTGCAGTCCGATCGGCAGCCAGAGGGCACCGGTGACGAGACGCGCAGCTCCGAGCCAGATTCCCGCGAGAAAAATATTCGCGAATCCGAGCCATCCGATACCGGGATTCGCCCCGTGTATCAGGCTGAAAATCACTGCCGTGATGACCAGAGCCCGCATGCTGCCCGATCGTTGATGGAGGATGGTGAACGGGTACCCTCGCATCAGGATTTCTTCCGCGAAGCCGACAAGACTGAAAGTAAACAGGCTGTACGTCAGAAGGACCGCGACATACGAAAAGGTCAGTTGGCCGAGAAAGATACGCGCATCGCCGAAGAGAAGTTCCAGAAGCAGCAGCGCAGCCTGCATCAGACCCGCCACGGCAATGCCGCCGGCAAGCTGCCAGGCCGACGATCTTCGCCATCGCAGTCCGGTCACCTCCATGAAAGGAACGCGGTCGACAGCCACCGCCATCATCCATGAAATGCCCAGGGCTGCCAGCAGCATGAACAGGGGATTGGCAATGCGCCAGTCATCAATGATCCCGATTGGGGAGTTGATAATAATGAGGATCACTGTCAGGAACAGCACTGCGAGAAAATATCCCGAGACGCTCCAGACACTTCGGAGCATACCCTCTTTCAGCCAGAAGTTCGTTACCGGCGGTGTGGCCTGCGGTTGTTGAGCTTGCGGTTCTTCCATCGGAATTTCCCGAACAGTCCGAGAATGGTGACG
>PKTF01000109.1:0-427 GCA_002869275.1 Ignavibacteria bacterium
CGCGGTTCGAGTGTATCCATCGCGGCAGAAGCCTTTCGATATCGTACCACCCACGGTGGACGTGATCAATCCGATCGGCAGTGGTGATGTAATGAGCGGTGCATTGGCCATGGCCCTGGGCGAAGGTGAGGATCTGCAGGCGGCATTGCGTTTTGCCATCGCCGCCGCCACCGCGAACGCCGCCAGCCTTTTGCCCGGGACGTTCGAAGTGGAGTACATGCGTCAGTTGTCGGACGGAATGGCACCGCTGCAGGACAGAGGCTGAATCCTCCGGGTGAGGCGATACACTTATCATGTGCTGCAAGTGACAGCAGCATGGTGGTGGGATATTATTTCAATGTTTTAAACCAGACGTTCATGTTCTCGATCTGGCCGGAGATGTTCGTGTTGTTGACCAGCGTGCCGGTATATTCGTAACCCGCTTTCG
>PKTF01000109.1:435-30967 GCA_002869275.1 Ignavibacteria bacterium
ATTATTTCAATGTTTTAAACCAGACGTTCATGTTCTCGATCTGGCCGGAGATGTTCGTGTTGTTGACCAGCGTGCCGGTATATTCGTAACCCGCTTTCGCAAAGGTCACGTTCATTCCGGTGGAGATGGCACGTGCGATCGTGTAGAGTACATGCAGTCCGCGCTCGCGCATGTCCTGTTCCATCAGCAGCAGCAGGTGCAGGGCGATGTTGTGTCCGCGTGCATCAGGGTGGGTGGCGAAATCCGTCATTTCGGCGTTGAGACCAACCTTGTTCAACTCGGCTGAGGACGCTGCGACAAGACGGCGGTTTTCTGCAAACGCGCCATAGTATACAATACTGTCTTCTTCCATCGTATGAAGAATGTATTCCCTTTCGAAAATAGGGAACGGGTAGCTGGCAAATACGCTGCCGTACAGGCGTGTGAGGGCATCGACATCGTCGCGTTCGAGTCGACGGATACTGAATGGTGGGGTTGTCGTTTCGCTAGGTTGGTCAGTCGATTTTTCCCCCGCGAGGGCGATGACCTGTTCCATCATGCTGCGTACGTCGTCGGCAACTATTCTTCTTTCGGCACGAAGATACTTCCCCAGAAACATGGCGTCGTCTTCACCCGCATAGTATCCCGGTACCACTGCTTCTTTCTCGAAACCTTCTTTCAGAAAACCATCGAGGGCATGGGACGGTACTTTGGCAAAGATCTTCCCGTACTTGTGAGTCTCCGCCATGCCTGTGAGTTCGGGAATGATATCCGGGTAATCCTCAGGGTGCAGCTTCATCAAGTAGATCCGATTACTGCTCGGACCGTGCTGAATAACAGATTTCTTCAGTTTGATAACAGTGTCGAAGGGTGAGTTGACTGTGCGCATGTTGCTCAGATTCAGTAATGAAATTGACGAACACCGAGGAAAGATACCGAATTACAGCCTGAATAGTAACCGGATGCCGGGTCGCCGCGGGCGGTCCGGACGTGTCGTGCTGTCAGGCCGCTCTGTGTTGACGCGGATGCAGTTTGTGTGCTGTGACGAATGCGAGGCCGGAAATGCAGAGCCCGTAGGCCGTCGGATCGAGTCCGAACGGAAGATCCCACGCCATGAGGATAAACACGAGCGTACTTCCCCCACCGGCCAGCATGGCGCTGAGTGCTGCCGATGGGGAGGCGCTGCGTCCGTAGACTGCTGCAAGGGTGGGTACGAGGAGTCCGGACACCATTATTGCGTATGCGTACAGGATGATGTCAAGGACCTGTTCAAATGACGCCGCTATCACAAATGCGATGATGCCCAGGACCAACGTCACCACACGTGAGAGCCTGACCATTCCGCGCGAAGAGAGTTTCGGGAGTAACCGGGCGGCGATGTCGGATACGAAATTGCCTGATGATGCAATCAGGCAGCTGTCGGCCGTAGACATGATTGCAGAAAAATATGACGCAATGACGATACCGGCTATGCCGGCAGGGAGGATAGACTGGAGCATCAATGGAAGCCCGGTTTCCGGATCGACATCCGGGAAGTAGATGCGGGACACCATCCCAAGGAAGGCGCCGAGGAAGGCGATCACCGGGTATTCCAGGAGACCTGCCAGGTACCACGCTTTACGTGCTTCGCGAACGTCACGGGCTGCATACAGGCGCTGGTATAACGTCATTCCTACAAACCAGATCGGGAGGATGGTCACGAACCAGTTGAATAATTGAACAACCGAAACATTTGTCAGGCTGAGGAAGTGATCGGGCAGGGATTCCGTGACGGCTTCGATGCCGCCCAGATCGATAAAGGCGAATGGAACCCCGAAAAAAAGCAGACCACCCAGAAGCACGATCCATTGAACCGTGTCGGTGTAGATCACCGCTTTGATACCGCCCGCCGCCGTGTACAGAAACATGATCGCCGACATCAGCAACAGCGAGAACAGCATCCCATCCATTCCCCACAGGTAGGCCGGGACGACCGTCGCCGCGGCAAGTTTGGCTCCCGCCAGAACCTGCCCTCCGGTAAACCCGAGGTATCCGATACCTGAAATCAAGGCCGCGACGCCCGCGACAGTGTGTCCATAGCTGCGTCTGAGTAGGTCGGGATACGTGAGCAGGCCTTCGGTTTTATCGAAGCGCTTGATACGTGGAATCAGGACGACAGCCGCGAGCCACGCGCCAACCAGTCCGGTAAACAGAAGCCAGCTGGCCGACAACCCCATGACATATCCCAGGCCTCCGAGGCCGATCGAGAAGCCACCTCCGACATCCGTTGCAGCGATGGACAGCCCGAGATGGCCGGCCGTCATATTTCTGCCGCCGACATAATAATCCTCGTCGGACTCATTTTTCCTCAGAAAATAGAGCCCGACCCCGAGGATAGCGAGCAGGTAGACAAGGATGATCCCGTAGTCAACCGCATGCATCAGTCTGAGGGATCCTCGTCAGCTGTTGTGCGACGATTGACGCGTTCGTTTGTATCAGGAATCAGGGAGATGATATCATCCTGATCATTGAGGAGTTCGGCAATCCCCACCGAGCGATATTCGTCCTCACCGGATTCCTCGTGCAGCTGCAGCTCGCATCGCTCGCAGTTGCGGTCACAAAATGTCGGCTCGTAGGAATCGGGTTCCTTGTACGTCGTGATGACACCTTCATAGTTACGCAGTACGACCTTGTTCGTCGACCAGGAAATCAGGTAGTTCGGCATCACGGGGATCTTGCCTCCTCCGCCCGGGGCGTCGATCACATACGTCGGAACCGCGAAGCCGCTCGTGTGACCGATTAGGCTTTCGATGATCTCAATGCCCTTGCCGACCGGGGTACGGAAGTGAGACAAGCCCTCAGAAAGATCGCACTGATAGAGGTAGTATGGACGCACCCGGTTCTTGACCAGTTTGTGGACAAGAGACTTCATGATGCGCGGGCAGTCATTCACGCCGGCGAGAAGAACACTCTGATTCCCGAGAGGGATGCCCGCGTCGGCCAGCTTACGCAAAGCGACGGCGGAGGATGTCGTGATTTCTGCCGGGTGGTTGAAGTGTGTGTTGATCCAGAGGGGATGATGTTTTTTCAGCATGTTGACCAGGTCGTCCGTTATGCGATACGGCAGCACCACGGGCATGCGCGTACCGATACGAATGACTTCCACATGCTCTATTTCGCGCAACTCGGTCAGAATCCAGTCGAGGTAGCTGTCGGTGAGCATCAGCGGATCCCCACCCGAAAGCAGGACATCACGGACTTCCGTGTGCTCACGGATGTATTCGAGTCCTTCTCGCACTTCCTTGCGGACAGGGATGCGATCCATATCTCCGACTTTGCGTTTCCGGGTGCAATGCCGGCAATACATCGAGCAGACGTTGCTCACGTGGAAAAGCACTCGGTCGGGGTAACGGTGTGTGATACCCGGCACCGGACTGTCGGTGTCTTCGGCCAGCGGATCGGCCATATCATGTTCGGAGATGATCAGCTCCGATGGTGATGGGAAGGACTGCTTGAAGACCGGATCGTTCCGGTAGTCTTCACGGTTGATCAGAGACAGGTAATATGGTGTGACCGAAAGCGGAAACCTGTCCAATGTACGCTGCAGTTCTGCTCGCTCGTCATCGTCGAAGGTGACTTTCAGGAGAGATTCGAAGGACTCGATGGATCTGACGGAATGCCGCATTTGCCATTCCCAGCTCTGCCACTTGGAACGCACGACATCGGTTTCGATCATTTCAGCAATATCTTTTTGTCTGGCATCAAAGATGGCCATAATTCATCTGTAATTCTGTGAAAAGGAAGTATCTGATTTTACGGTAAGGGGGTGCGCATGAAGGTCTGCGATACTCTCCCGTTGCCGAAACGGCCGGGCTGAGATGCAGCATATGGAGGGGAGTACGATGGGATATAATGTCCCGTGTTCTACAACTGTTCCAACCTATCAAGAAAAGGATTTTGCGCGAAAATCCAAATCCAATCTTTTTTCATATCTTATCAGCTTAGAGTGTTACGAAGAAAGGACGACGATGCAGGAAGATGAAGTACTGGGGAAAGCCTATGACAGCCGCCTGATGAAGCGGCTTCTGCAGTATGCGCGACCCTATTCTTCGTATGTCGTGGGCGCCATCCTTCTCACCATTTTCATATCCGCCCTCAGTCCGCTCCGTCCCTACCTCACGAAACTCGCGATCGACGATTATATCGCGCTCGGAGACGAGGATGGTCTTCTGCTCATCGCGCTGCTGCTTCTTGGCACACTCCTTCTGCAGGGATTTGCGCAGTACTTCATGATGTATTTCACACAGTGGATCGGACAGCGCATCATTGTCGACGTCCGCATGCAGATCTTCACCCGCATGCAGAAGCTCGCTCTCAGGTTTTTCGATCGGAATCCGGTTGGACGTCTCGTCACACGGGTTACCAACGACGTCGAGGTGCTGAACGAGATGTTCTCTTCGGGGCTCGTCACGGTATTCGCGGACATTTTCATCCTGCTGTGGATTGTCATTTTCATGCTGAGCATCAACTGGCAGCTCGCGCTCGTCACATTCAGCGTGCTGCCTGCCCTGGTGTACGGAACGTTCCTGTTTCGGCGAAAGGTGCGCGAAACGTATCGCGATGTGCGCCTGCAGCTTGCGCGGCTCAACTCCTTTACGCAGGAGCGCGTCTCTGGCATGATGACGGTGCAGCTCTTCGGGCGTGAGAAGAAGGAGACCGACGCATTTGCCGGCATCAACCGCAAGCACCGTGATGCAAATATCCGATCGGTGTTTTACTACGCGCTCTTTTATCCCAGTGTCGATTTCATCAGTTCACTGGCGGTAGCGCTGATCATCTGGTATGCCGGCGGAGAAATTCTTGCCGGCATTCTGACGGTCGGCACCATGATCTCGTTCATCCAATACACGGAAATGTTTTTCCGGCCGATCCGCGATTTGTCCGAAAAGTATAATGTGATGCAAACGGCCATGGCTTCGTCTGAACGCATCTTCAAACTGCTCGACGACCAGACGATCATCCCGGATCCTCCCGGGGAGAGAGCTCGTCCGCTTCCTTCCGTGGAAACAATTCGCTTCGAGAACGTCAGCTTTGCCTACAATGAGGCGGACTGGGTGCTGCGTGATGTGTCGTTCGAGATCCCCAAGGGACAGACGGTGGCCATCGTCGGTGCGACCGGCAGCGGCAAGACGACAATCATTAATCTTCTCTGTCGCTTTTACGACATTCAAAAAGGCCATATCACAATCGGCGGCACGGATCTGCGCGACATTCCGACGACTGAGCTACGTAAGCATATTGGAATCGTACTGCAGGATGTCTTCCTGTTTTCGGGGAGCATTCACAACAATATCACACTCGGAGACAGTAGCATCTCGCGAGAACATGTCGAGAAGGTATCACAGTTGGTAGGGGTGGACCGCTTTATCGAACGGCTCCCCGAGCGCTATGATTCCCGCATCCGTGAGAGAGGCGGATCGCTGTCCGTCGGTCAGAAACAACTGCTCGCGTTTGCACGCGCCCTGGCGTATGATCCGCAGCTGCTGGTGCTGGACGAGGCGACCTCCAGTGTGGATACCGAATCAGAAATGCTGATACAGGAAGCGATTACAAAAATGCTGAAAGGGAGGACCTCCGTGGTGATCGCGCATCGGCTCTCCACGATTCAGAATGCCGATACCATCCTCGTCATGCACAAGGGACAGATACGGGAACAGGGGAATCACCAGGAACTGCTGGCGATGCGGGGGATCTATTACAGGCTTTATCAGCTGCAGTACAAGGATCAGGACCTCAGTTCCGTCGCATAGGGGAAGCCGGCGTGCTTACCGCAGTCTGTTGCGGTCGTCCCATATCGGGTACAGCAAACGGTAATCTCCAAACCCGGTTTCATCGATCAGGATGAAGCGCCTGTTCAAATCGTAGTATTCCCATACTTCATAGGGCTTCGACTCCACATCGAGCGGATGCCTGTCGATGTAGTCCGGCGGACCGAAGATGATGTACACCATGCCGCGGTCGGTTTTCCAGCCGTCGATGTAATGTCCGAAATGCTGGTTGGTGAATGCGACACGGTTGTAATACTCGATCATGGCCGCGTTGCTTGACGAGCCCGGTGTGGGATTGTGGTTTTCCCAGAATTCCTCGAAACGTTTTCGGCGGATATCTTCGTCTTCCGAACCCTGGATGTATTCGAGTTCGTCGTCCTTCGCATAGTAGCGGAGTTGCTCGATCGCCTCGTCGAGATCGACAATGGATATCGGTGCGCCGGCAGTCAGCCACTCAATAAGGAACTGCCGTTTATTTTGTGTGAGAACGCCTGCAGCGGTGCTGTCGTTGTATCGGCGGAGCGTCACCTCCAGGGTATAAATGCCGATGGCAAGGCCGGCGTTATCGATCCGCGCGAGGAAGGTGTTGGTGCCTTCTTTCAAACCCTGCGTCTCATGCGTTTTGTAGACGGTTTCACCGCGCCGGATGATGCGATAGTCGATATCCACCGCTCCGAGGCGGAAAGGATTGTACACTTCGTAGAACAGATCGAAGCCTTCCTTGAGTGCGGCGACGTTCGGATTGATCTGTGGTGAGATCTGCTTTTTCATCCCTTTGTTCGCCACATCGCGCACGAGCATGAGGTCGCTGATATCCAGCAGATTCGCGTCGAATTTCCGGATAGCGATGCTGCGGGTCAGTCTGAACTCCTTCGCGGATTGTTCGTCCTCAAATATCACTTCGACGGAATAGGTGCCTGGCTCCAGCGCGATCGAGCGCTGTGTCAGATCATAGTAACTCGGGTCGTTGGTTCGTTCGAAGGTGAGCAGGTCCACGCTGCGTTCCCAGTTCTCTTCCTTCGTGATTTTGGAATCTTCCGCATGGGAGATCAGGACTGTGATGGAATACCCACCGCGGTAAAATTCATCTTTCTTGATAAACGTGATGATGTCATAGGGCACATGGACGTAGATATCCATGCGGCCGGTCAAACCGAAATCATCATATGTGGCGAAATTCAGAGCTTCGAAGAAAAAGGGCTGCACCCGCATGTTGTGTACATTGCGTCCCTGTTCGTCGTTCTGCGCGGAAAGAGATGCCGCGAGGACGAGCGTGATCAGCAGTGCCGACAGTGTTTTCATGCGCTCAACTCCTTTTCGTTGCCATGAGATCATACTCGGATGCATCAGTGATGGTGATGTTGACAAAGCGTCCGACCGGGGGTGGCCCCGTGAACTCTCGCAGCGGGATGAGAACTTCGTTGTCCACCTCGGGGGCATCGAATTCACTGCGTGCCACCATGAATTCTCCTTCGACTCTGTCGCAGAGCACGCGCATATTCTGGCCGACCCGCGCGGTGTTTTTCCGTTGGGAAATCTCACTCTGCAATTCCATGATCGCGTCCCTGCGCTCTTCCTTGACTTCCCGCGGGATAGGATCACCGAGGATGTCTGCCGTCGTGTTTTCTTCCTGAGAGTAGAGGAAGACGCCGAGTCTGTCGAACTCCTGTTTCTGGACGAAGTCGTACAGCGACTGGAATGCGGCTTCCGTCTCATTGGGGTAGCCGACAATCAGTGTCGTGCGGACAGCGCTGCCCGGTATGCGCTGCCTGATGGTGTCGAGGAGTTCCTCGGTGGCACGCCGGGTTATACCGCGCCTCATGGATTTCAGTACGGCGTCATCGGCATGCTGCACCGGAATGTCGATGTAGTTGCAGATATTCTCGCGTTCCCGCATGACGTCGAGGACTTCCAGGGGAAAGTGCGAAGGGTAGGCGTACATCAAGCGAATCCACTCGATACCGTCAACATCAGAAAGGCCGCCGAGCAGCTGTGCCAGTCGCCGTTCTCCGTACAGATCCAACCCGTAATACGTCGTGTCCTGTGCGATGAGTACGAGTTCACGGGTTCCCTGTGCACTCAGGTGGCGGGCTTCGGTGATCAGGTCTTCGACGGACCGGGAAACATGCGTGCCACGCATGAGCGGAATCGAGCAGAACGAGCAGGGTCGGTCACATCCTTCGGAAATCTTGAGGTAAGCCGAATGCGCGGGAGTTGTCAGATGCCGTTCTCCGAGCAATTCGTATTTATAGCTTCCGCCGAGCGTTTCGAGAATATTCTTGAAATCCGTAACGCCAAAAAACCGGTCGACCTCCGGAAGTTCGACGGCCAGATCTTCGCGATAGCGTTCGGAGAGGCAGCCTGCGACGTACAGCGTCTTGATCGCGCCCGATTTCTTCATTTCCACTGCTTCGACAATGGTATTGACCGATTCTTCCTTTGCGGCGTCGATGAAGCCGCAGGTATTGATGATCAGCGTGTCGGCGTCTGACGGATCATCAACAAGGGTGAAGTCGTTTTCCTCGATCTGATGCATCAGCACCTCGGAGTCCACGGTGTTTTTGGAGCAGCCGAGCGTGATGATGGAAATGCTTTTCTTCGTACTGTCGGGCAATGTCATGATTCCTGTCTGTCTTTCTCTTCGCGCTCAAGTGCAGCGATTACTTTTTTGATGTCTTCGGGTGTATCGACGGCCTGCGTGTCGTGTTCCACCTCAGCCACGATGATGCGCATGCCATGTTCCAGCGCTCGCAGCTGCTCCAATTTTTCAGACTGCTCAAGCAGTGTCGGCGGCAGGGCCGCAAAACGCAGCAGGGCGTCTTTCCGGAAGGCGTATATCCCGATATGCTTCCTGTAGACACCGGTTTCCGGTATTTCGTTACCGGCATCCCTGAGGTGCGGGATACCGGCTCTCGAGAAATACAACGCGAAACCGGCCTGATTCGTTACCAGCTTCACGATGTTGGGATCTGAAATCTCCTTCGGATGACGCAGAGGGCAGCTCGCCGTGGCGATATCCGCATCATCTGCATCGCGCAATGCTGTGATGACCGCGTCGATGGTGCTGGGCGGCAGAAGCGGTTCATCGCCCTGTACGTTCACATAGATCTCCGCATCGAGATGTGCCGCGACATACGCCATGCGCTCGCTTCCTGATGCGAGGTCTGTCGGAGTGAGTTGCGCTTCGCCGCCGAAACGATCGATTTCTGCCCGTATGCGCTCGTCATCTGTCGCGACGACCACGCGTCCGGCGAGACTCGAACGCATGGACAGGTTGTATACGCGTTCGATCATGCTTTTTCCAGCGATATCTGCCAGCGGTTTCCCCGGAAAACGCGTGGAACCATAGCGAGCCGGAATGACAATAACGGTGTGTGCAGTCATATCCGAAAATACTGATATTCTGTTGGAATGGAAGCCCCTGAAACGGCGACGCACCGCGACAGGGTGCGGTGCGTCAGATCAATATTGCGTGCATGATCGAGGTGAATTCACAGTACGCGGGGGACTCGGACATGCGCCCCACAGGTATCAGGAGTGTTTCTCAGCGCCTCGTCTTGCGACAGCATCTGCGACTGCGCATCGCCGCCTCGAGGTTCCACGGTGTGCCCATGCAGCATGTGCAGGGGATCGACGTCTGTGGTGTCCATTTCATCGAGGACGGAAACATAGGTGAGGACGCTTCCGAGATCCTCGCGCATGGCTTCGATTTCTTCATCCGTGAACGACAGCTTCGCGAGGCGGGCTGTCTCGCGTACCTGCTCCGCGCTGATATGCAGGTCAGATCGCGGCGTCATAAATGCGATAGGTTTTATACTGCTCCGCATTCATGAGCTTCGCACCCTTATTCATGGGCTCATTGTCCTCGAGTACCCACGATGCTTCGCCGAGGAGGACGCCGTGCGCGGCCGCGCGGTGTACCACCTCGTGGTACATCACGGCATCGATGCCCTTGTTGCGGTGTGCGGGAAGCACGCCCAGCACGATGATGCGAACGAGGTCGATGTGTTTCGTTTTGGTCATCATGTGCCAGCCGGCACCGAGGAGGCCGCCGTTCCTGTTATGGATGAGCACCTGGTTCAGATCGGGGAGGCAGAGTGCAAAGCCGACGGGCTCGCCGTCGCGCACGGCCATGAAGACGAGGTCCTTGAACTTTCCGACGACCTGCACGAGATCTTTTGCGAGGAAATCGAATTCTTCGTCAGTCATCGCGACAGCGCCCCAGTTCTTTTCCCACGATCGGTTGTAGAGATCCTTGAGAATGACGACATCCCGGTCGAGGTTTTTGAAGTCAAGGTTGCGGATGGTGATGTTGTAGCGATCGCGCACGAGCTGCTGTCCCCGCTCCAGTTTCGGCGTGACGACTTTTTTGTTTTCAAGCAGGTACGCGTAAAGATCCTTGGCCTTTTTCATGCCGTATCCTTCGCAGAGCAGGGGGTAGTACCGCGGGTTGTACGTCATGAGGATCACCGGAGGTGAGTCGAAGCCCTTCACCAGCATGCCGATTTCGTCGTTGACCGACGGATTCAGCGGACCGCGCATCGTATCCATGCCCTTGGTACGCAGCCACTGGGCAGCGGCGTCGAACAGCGCGTCGGCGGTCTCCTGGTGATCGATGCATTCGAAGAAACCAAAGAAGCCGACCTTGTCTTCGTGCACCTTGTTATGGTTGTCGTTGACGATAGCCGCTATACGACCGACCGCTTCCCCGTTGCGCTCCGCGATGAAGAGCTGAATCTGGGAGTGCTTGTAGAATGGATTCTTCTCGAGATTGAGCAGTTTTTTCCGGTCCATCATCAGGGGTGGTACCCAGTTGCGGTCTCCGTCGTAGAATTTCCACTGGAGTTTGATAAAACGCTTGGTCTCCGCGGAGCCTGAAACAGGGCGGACAGTAATACTCATTTCGTTTGTCCTTGTTGTTATTCGATGACGCCCAGTTTGCGGCCGATATCACCGCAGATCTCGAGAATGCGGTCCAGGTGTTCCTGCTCATGGGTCGCCATGTAGCTCGTGCGAAGCATTTGCATGCCCTGGGGGACGCCCGGACTGATAAATACATTCACGAAGACGCCGGCATCAAAAAGTTCTTTCCAGAAGATGAAGCTCTTCACGTCATCGCCGATGATCACGGGCACGACGCCCGTCTCACCCATGATAACCCTGAAGCCCATTTTCGCGAAGCCGTCACGCATGTAGTCGGCGTTCTTGCGAAGCTGTTCGACACGCCAGGGCTCTTCTTCGAGAATGTTGAGGGCCGCGAGGGCCGCGGCGACGCTCGCCGGTGTCGGACTGGCACTGAAAATCAGTGCGGGTGAGTGATGCTTGATGTAGTTGATCACCGGACGGTCGGCAACGACGAAGCCACCGAGGCTGGCAAAGGTTTTGCTGAACGTGCCCATGGTCATGTCGACATCAGCGGCCATGCCGTAATATGCTCCGGTCCCTCTTCCACCTTCGCCGATCACGCCGGTGGAGTGTGCGTCGTCGATCAGAACGCGGGCATTATGCTGTTTTGCAATCTCGAGCAGGCGCGGAAGTTTGACGATGTCGCCGGTTGTGCTGAACACGCCGTCCGACACGATCAGCTTTCCTTTGTCGGCGGGCAACTTGGCTATGACGCGCTCGAGGTCGTCCATATCGTTATGCTTGTAGCGGTCGAACTGCGCGAACGCCCCTTTGGCCATGAGGTTGCCGGCGACGATGCAGGCGTGGTTGTCCTTGTCCGACACGACATATTCGCCGCGCTGCACGAGCGTGGGAATGATACCCTGAGCTGTCTGATATCCGGTTGAGAACAGGAGACACGATTCTTTGCCGAGAAAATCTGCAAGGCGTTCCTCGAGCTCGTTGTGCAGCGTCAGCGTACCCGTCAGATATCGTGAACCCGAACAGCCCGTTCCGAAGCGGCTCACGGCGTCGATACTGGCCTGCTTCACCCGGGGATCCGCGGTAAGTCCGAGATAATTGTTCGATCCCGCCATAATGACTTTCCGCCCCTCGATCATGACAACCGGTCCTTCACTCTCTTCGATGGCGCGAAAATACGGGTACAATCCCTGGGCCTTCACTTCGTCGGCTCTGGTAAACGCTTTACATTTGTCAAAAAGATCCACGCGGACTCCTGGTCTATCTATGAAATGGGCTATTCAATCATCATGGTCTTCAGCCCGTTATCGTACGTGTGTACGTCATGCGCCGGTTGGGCTTGAAGATGAATCGTAATTCATTTATTCGGCGAATATAGTAATCAATATATGGGGGAAGGGTGTGAAACGCAATTCGACTTTGAAGCTGGGAGTGTTCGTCGGGGCGGTGCATGCATCCGGGATCCACGTATGCAACCATGCTGTCGCTCCTTGAGGGAATTCCGGAAAGGTGGTACATTACATGATTGGGTTTTCTTTCTGAAAACCTCCATTCACAACAGAGGCAGAGACGTGTCGATGACGGCTAATGAGGCACCCACACAGACGAATTTCGTCAAGCAGATCATAAACGAGCACAACAGCAGCGGCCGTTTCGGACAAAAGGTGCATACGCGCTTTCCACCGGAACCGAACGGTTACCTGCACATCGGTCATGCAAAATCAATCTGCCTGAACTTCGGTATTGCCGAAGAATATGGAGGCAGCTGCAACCTGCGTTTCGACGATACGAATCCCACGAAGGAGGATACCGAATATGTGGATTCGATCAAGGAGGATATTCGCTGGCTCGGTTTCAACTGGGAAGACCGTGAGTACTATGCCTCCGATTATTTTGAAACGCTGTATGAGTATGCACTCAAGTTGATCGGTGACGGAAAGGCCTATGTCTGCGAACTGACCGGAGAACAGATCCGCGAGTATCGAGGTACGCTGACCGAACCGGGAAAGAACAGTCCGCACCGTGAGCGTTCGGTCGAGGAAAATCTCGATCTGTTCGAGCGAATGAGGAAAGGGGAGTTCCCTGACGGATCACATACGCTGCGCGCGAAGGTCGATATGGCATCACCGAACTTGAACATGCGCGATCCGGTCATGTACCGCATTCTGCATGCCCATCATCATCGTACCGGCGATGACTGGTGCATCTATCCGATGTACGACTGGGCCCACGGACAGTCCGACAGCATCGAAGGGATCACCCATTCCATCTGTACACTCGAATTCGAAGATCACCGTCCTCTCTACGACTGGTATGTCGAACAGCTCGGCATTCACCACCCGCAGCAGATCGAATTTGCGCGGCTGAATATCACGTACACCGTGATGAGCAAACGCAAGCTGCTGCAGCTGGTCAGCGACGGCATCGTCGACGGCTGGGACGATCCGCGCATGCCGACGATTTCCGGACTGAGGCGCCGCGGATATACTCCTTCCTCCATTCGCGATTTCGCAGAACGTGTCGGCGTTGCGAAAAAGAACAGCACGGTGGAAGTCGCTCAGCTCGAGCATTGCGTGCGTGAGGATCTCAATGCCCACGCACTCAGGGTGATGGCCGTCCTCAATCCGCTCAAGGTCGTACTTACGAACTTCCCGGAAGACAAGGTCGAGTACATGGAGGCCGTGAACAATCCGGAAGACGCCTCCGCCGGAACCCGTCAGGTGCCGTTTACCCGCGAGCTCTATATCGAGCGGGATGACTTCATGGAAGATCCGCCGCGGAAGTTTTTCCGCCTGGCTCCCGGCCGCGAAGTACGGCTGCGGTACGGCTACATCATCAAGTGCGAAGAGGTGGTCAAGGACGAAGACGGGAACGTTGTGGAACTTCGCTGCACGTACGACGAACAGACGCGCAGCGGCATGCCCGAGGCAAACCGCAAGGTCAAGGGCACCCTTCACTGGGTCTCAGCCACACACGCTGTCGATGCCGAGGTGCGGCTCTACGAACAGCTGTTCTCGAAAGAAAATCCCGACAACGTCGCCGAGGGGGAGACCTTCATGACGAATATGAATCCGCAGTCCCTCGAAATCATTCGGGCGCAGGTGGAGCCTTCTCTCGTCGATGCTCAAGCGGGAACGCATTTTCAATTTGAGCGCAAAGGCTACTTCACCGTGGATTCGCGTTACAGCGTACCTGGTGCACCGGTGTTTAACCGCACGGTAACATTGCGTGATACCTGGGCGAAAATCAGCAAGCAAAAGTGAGACACATTTCATGATCGTATCTATTACGGGAGGAACCGGGTTTATCGGTTCGCACCTCGTCGACCGCTGCCTCGAGCGGGGAGACGAAGTACGCGTCCTCGTCAGAAAAACGAGCAATCTGCGCTGGCTCGAAGGCAAGAACGTGCAGCTGATCGAGGGAGACATCCGCGACGCATCGTCGCTCGAGCAGTTCGTCCGCGATGCGGATTACGTCTACCACATCGCCGGAGTCGTCAAGGCGCGTGACAGGGCCGGGTATTTCGATGGCAATGTCAAGGCAACAGAAAACATGCTGGATGCGACGCAGCGCTTCGCCCCGAATGTGCGGCGTTTCCTGTATGCCAGCAGCCAGACCGCCGCCGGACCATCATCTTCACTCGATCGTCCGGTACGCGAAGACGATACCCCGCAGCCGATCACCACATATGGTGAAAGCAAAATTGCCGCGGAGGACGCTGTCCGCGCCCGTGGAAAGAACCTGCCATGGACCATCGTACGCCCGCCGGCGATGTATGGTCCACGCGACACCGAGATCTTCATCTATTTTCAGACGATTGCGCGTGGACTCAATTCCATGATCGGATTCGACGACAAACGGTTGAGTCTGCTCCACGCCGAAGACCTCGTTACGGGAAGCATTCTCGCGGCAGAAGCCGAGGTCAGCCTCGGTGAGACGTATTTCATTTCCAGCGAGGAATTCTATTCCTGGCCGCAGGTGGGCGACATCACCGCGCGCATTCTCGGCAGTCGATTTATCACCCTGCGTCTGCCGCATGCGCTGGTGTACGGTGTTGCGGGCGTGGCGCAGTTCATCGCCGGAGTGCAGAAAAAACCCGCGACACTGAACATCGAAAAGGCACGGGACATCACACAGCGGTACTGGATCTGCGACGTCAGCAAAGCCAGGAAGGACCTGGGGTATCGGCAGCATGTCGGACTCGAGGAAGGCATTCGCGCTACTGTTGAGTGGTACCGGCAGCAGGGCTGGTTGAAAGCGCGGAAGTAGACGCGGACGTGGAGCAGGGCGTTCATCGCCCCGCGGCAGAGGTATGATCCCGTAATCCCATCACGAATGGCAGGCCGGAATCACGGTTCCCTGTAGAATCCCTGGGAATGGATAAACACCGAAACCGCCCACGGCACAAGGTAGTTGATCGATTGATTTTCCCTGATTCTGCGGCGAATATCAGTTGATGAGATATCGATGAGCGGCATGGAAAACCTCCGTGCCGCTTTTCCATATGGATGAGCGGATAGATCCAGCGCATTGCCCGGGCGATCCGCAACGGCGAGTGTTGCAAGGGAAACGATCTCCGCAGGGTCATTCCAGAGGTGAAATTCGTTGAACGTATCCGCACCCATGAGCAGAAACAGCGTGTCATCGGGATGCGACTCGCGAATGTGCCGCAGTGTGTCGATGGTATATGACACTTCCTTGCGCAGCACTTCGTGGTACTCTCCGCGAATACGCGGATTGTCGGAAACGGCCAGTTCCACCATCTCGGCGCGCAACTCCGCCGAAAGACTTTCGGAAAGACGCTTGAAGGGTGACTGGAATGCGGGGACCAGGAGCACATGATCGAGGTCCAGAGCGTCGATGGCGCTTTGCGCGAGGATGAGATGTCCAAGATGGGGAGGGTTGAAGGTCCCTCCGTAGATACCGATGTTCATGAATGCACCCGTTCTGCTTCCTGGAATTGTCGCCGTTCGTCTCTCCGTGAGAAAGTACGAATTGTTTCCAAGACCTGCGCGCCGAGTTCGGGCGTGATCTCACCGCTCCGCGCCAGTCGACGGAATTTTCTGCGGAGATACAGTTTCAGCAAGATGAACATCATCGCGGAATTGTAGCGGGCGTAGTACCGCAGCTGTGCCTGTCGGTACGACAGTACGATACGCGGGTTCGCCAGCGGATCGGATCCGCCGCCGAAGTGCACGACAGAGGTCCGCGGCACGAATACCGTCGCAAAGCCCGCCCTGCGCAGTCTTGTGCAGAGATCGACGTCCTCGAAGTAAAAGAAATAAGCTTCGTCAAATCCCCGCACGGTCTCCCACGCGTCGCGCGCCACAAGCATGCAGGCCCCGGTGATCCAGTCCACGTGACGATCATACGGTGAAGGCGTCACGGCACCACCTGCCGCGGCAATCGCAGAGGTATCGCGGCTCTGCTCCTGACGCCGCCGTTCCATGAACTCTGCGAACAGTGTTGGGAAGTTGCTCCAAGAGCGTTGAGGGCGTCCGTCTTCGAATTGCAGGGCCGGGCCCACCGCGCCGATGCGCCCCCGGCCGCCTTCTTCCCGCGAGTCGAAGGCCGCGAGAAGCGAGGGGAGGGGATTCTCCGGAAAGTCGAGGTCGTTATTGAGAATGAACAGGTGGCTCCCGGAAGCGAGATCGGCCCCGCGATTGCATGCATGGCCGTAGCCCCTGTTTTCCCCGATGCGTACAATCCGCGCGCCGGGAACGGCATCCGCTGCCAGGGGCGGTTCTGATGCGTTGTCCACCACAATGATCTCGTGTGACGACGGCCCGGTGAATCCGCTCAGCTGTCGGACGACATTGCGGGTGAACTCCACATTGTTGAAATGGATAATGATGGATGAAACCGTGCTCTGCATCCTTTTACCGCACCTGCGCCTGAACCCGGGCGATCGAACCTGTTTTCCCGATCAGGTTGGCGAGCAGCCCCAGGTCCGGACCGTGCTCCTCGCCGGTAAGTGCGAGGCGCAGCGGCATGAACAGCTGTTTACCCTTGACGCCCGTCTCTTTCTGCACGCGTTTGATCATGGCTTTGATCTCCGTTGCCGTCCAGTCTTCCTGCTCTTCGGCAAGTGCGAGAAAGCTCAGAAACACTTGTTGCGATTCTTCTTCGGCGAGCAGGGACCGCGCTTCCTCGCTGGAGATTTCCACCTGTCCTTCGGCGAGGGCAGACAGGTGCGCAGCGATATCCGCGGGAAACGTGAGGTAGCTGCCGAGGGCGGCGACTACCGCCTCACGCTTTTCCGTATCCTCGGGCGCAATTCCGGCCTCGTCGAGCCAGCGGGTGCAGAGATCCGCGAGCTGCGACGCAGGAAGATTGCGGAGATGCTGTGCGTTGAACCACCGCAGCTTCTCAAGGTCAAAAACCGCCCCGGCCTTGCCGACGCGCTCGAGACTGAATTCCTCTTCAAGTTCCTTGAGCGTGAACATTTCTCGATCGTCACCTGGATTCCATCCCAGCAGGGCCACGAAATTCACCAGTGCCTCGGGGAGGAAGCCTTTTTCACGGTAATCCTCAACCGCGACATCGCCCTGCCGTTTACTGAGCTTGCTGCGGTCTTCGTTGAGCAGCAGCGGGAGGTGTGCCATCTCCGGCGGGTTCCATCCGAAAAACTCGTAAAGCAAAAGGTGCTTGGCGGTCGACGGCAGCCACTCTTCGCCGCGTATGACGTGGGTAATGCCCATGTGATGATCATCGACCACATTCGCAAGATGATACGTCGGGAAGCCGTCGGATTTCAGCAGGACCTGGTCGTCGATGACATCGTAGTGCACCGACACTTCGCCTCGGATCAAGTCGTGGAACTGCAGTTGTCCGCCTAGCGGTACCTTCATGCGCACGGTGTAAGGAGTGCCGGTCTGCAGCCTGCTGCGAATGTCGTCCTCAGACAGCGCACGGCAACGGCGGTCATACGCCTGTTCACGGCGCTCCTCCTGCTGTCGTGCACGTGCATCCTCGAGTTCCTCGGGCGTGCAGAAACAGCGGTAGGCTTTGCCTTCGTCGAGCAGCTGCGTTACATGGTCGCGGTACAATGCGGTGCGCTCTGACTGGGTGTAGGGTCCGACCGGACCGCCCTGCTTCGGACCTTCATCGAAATGCAGTCCCGCCCATTCGAGGGATGTGATAAGGTTTTCCACCGCTCCTTCGACGTAGCGCGACCGGTCGGTGTCCTCGATGCGCAGCACGACGATGCCGCCGTGTTTTCGAGCGAACAGGTAGTTGTAGAGTGCTGTGCGGAGACCGCCAACATGGAGGTATCCTGTTGGGCTCGGGGCGAAACGTACTTTTACTGGCTGCTGTGTCATGTCTGATTCTATGGTGATACACATTACAGCATCAAATATAGGAAGAAAGAGAGGTTTCTTGACAATGCCACGCCACTATCCCTATTTTGAAACAAATCGTCGATTCTCCTGTACACTGGAAGCGGGAGTAATCATTCGACGATATCAAGACTGTCTGGAGCAACCCATGAGCTTCGAATTCACGGACGAGCATATTCAACAGATCGGCCGCATCCTCGGGGTGGAGGCCAAGCATTACGGCAACCACTATCGCTACGAGATCAAGGGCAGCGAACCCGAGCGCCGAGTGTCGCTCGAGCTGTACCCCCGCATCGCCATCGGTGAGGAAGAAGGAACGCTCGTCAGCGTCTTCACACCGAACAGCAACCTGCAGCTGCAGCATTGCAGCGGGATCGTGATGAGCGAGCTGATGGGCGAGGTCACGTTTTTTGCTGAAGCGGGCGGTAAGATGTCAGGACTGATTGTCGAAAAAGAGGGCGGGTGCTCTCTGTACGCGAATGTGAACCGCAGCATGCTCTCTGGCGACTTTACGAAACTGGGTCCCGAAGTCATGCTCTCCGGAATCGCTCTTTCGCTCACAGAACTCATGCTGGAGGAAACCGATGACGAAGAAGAAGCGCCCCCCGAGGCATGACATCGACGTCGTATTTCGCGCCCCGCTTGGTTCCATCGGGGCGCAGCTGTTTCAGAAGGCCATTACCCACGCATTGCGTTCGGCCGATATCAGCGATGCCGTGATATCCTGCGCAATCGTCAGCGACGCTGAGATCCGCACGATCAACCGGCAGTACCTGAAACACGATTTCGCGACAGATATCATCACATTTCCGCTGGAGGACGACCCGCTCGAGGCTGAACTGGTCATTTCGGCCGAAACAGCACGAAAGCAAGCACGTGAATATGACGTGAGTGTGCGCGAAGAATGCGTTCGACTGGCCATTCACGGAATACTGCACCTCAGCGGATACGATGACCGGACTCAGAAGCAGCGTGAGCGGATGAAAAGCAGGGAGGACGAACTTCTGCAGGCGTTCATGAAAAAGCACCGGAAAAAGGCCTGACTTGACATTCGACCGGTCAAGGACTATGTTTTTACCCAGAAATGACTACTCACAATAGATTGTAGAATGCAGGAACGTATCGTTGAAATAATCGTGTATCTGATACACGAAATGCAGGCAGACAAGCGACTCGGTGAAATCGACCTTCGCATTCTTTCTGATAAAGGCTACACGCAAAACGAAATCAGCACAGCCTTCAGCTGGCTGTTCGATAAAATCCATCTTGGTGACAATATCCTTCCTGCAGGGAGCAGGAGGCTGCCGCACTCGCAACGCGTGCTGCACGAATCGGAACGCTCTGTCATCACGCCGGAAGCACACGGGTATCTTCTTCAACTCCGCGAGTTGGGTCTTCTCGATGATATGAACATCGAACTGGCCATCGACCGCATCATGATGGCGGGTTTTGGATCGGTCGGGATCGACGAGATGAAATCCGTTATCGCTTCCATTATTTTCGATTACGACGACTCGAACCGCATCGGCAGCCGTCTCATGCTTAACAGCAAGGACACCATTCACTGATGTGTCCGTTTTCCGGTGCAGACCAGGGTGATTCTTTTACCGGATCGCCTGAAGCTCTGCGCATTGAGCCATTATACCATCACCTTCAGACAACGAAGTCATGTCAAAATCGCTGATTATCGTCGAGTCCCCTTCAAAGGCCAAGACGATCAACAAATACCTGGGAAAGAAATTCCGTGTCGAAGCCTCCGTCGGCCATATCAAAAACCTTCCGTCGAAAGACCTGGGCGTGGATACGGAAAACGATTTCGAACCGAAATACGTGACCATACGCGGCAAAGCCAGCGTCATCAAGGATCTGCAGAAAAGTGCAGCAAAAGCCGACGCCGTGTACATCGCGACTGATCCCGACCGCGAGGGCGAGGCGATAGCCTGGCATATTGCTCGCGAACTCGAGAAACAGATTGCCGGTAAACCGCTGTATCGCGTGTTGTTCAATGAAATCACGAAAAGTGGTATCCAGGAGGCGATGGAACAACCCCGCTCCATCGACGACCGGCTCGTCCGTGCGCAGCAGGCGCGCCGTGTGATGGACCGCATTGTCGGCTACAAGGTCAGCCCGTTCCTCTGGAAGACGATCTACAAGGGATTATCGGCGGGCCGCGTGCAATCCGTTGCACTGCGCCTGGTCT
The DNA here is from genome assembly GCA_002869275.1 of Ignavibacteria bacterium. Taxonomy (GTDB): domain Bacteria; phylum Bacteroidota; class Ignavibacteria; order SZUA-365; family SZUA-365; genus BM516. The sequence goes on from PKTF01000109.1 coordinate 20,628, forward strand.
GTCAGCGCGAAAAGGAAATCGCCGATTTCAATATCGAGGAATACTGGACGATCACCAGTGAGTTTCAAAAGCCCGATGACGGTACGTTTCATACCAAGCTCGCGAAAATCAATGGTGAGAACCCGGTTATCCCGGATGAAGCAACCACTTCAGATCTGCTGGAGAAACTGAAATCCCAGCAATACGCAATTTCCGACATCCAGTCGAAAGAGATTTCACGCTCGCCTTCGCCTCCTTTCATTACCAGTACGCTTCAGGCCGAGGCTTCGAACCGCCTGCGTTTCAGCACGAAACGATCGATGCGCATTGCGCAGCAGCTGTATGAGGGCATCGAAGTCGGGGATGAAGGAGCAATGGGTCTGATCACGTACATGCGTACCGATTCGACCCGTACCAGCACCGAGGCCATGGCCAACGTGCGTGACTACATCCAGCAGCAGTACGGCGGGGACTTTGTTCCCGATGCCCCCCGCAGCTTCAAGGTGAAGAAAAGCGCGCAGGATGCGCATGAGGCGATTCGTCCCACTTCGATGGAGCTTACGCCTCAGAGAGTCCGGCAATATCTTTCCCCCGAACAGTATGCCCTGTACGAACTTATCTGGAAGCGCTTTGTCGCCAGTCAGATGGCAACGGCGAAAATGCTGCAGAAAACCGTGCTGGTGGATGGAGGTCCCTATCAATTCAAGGGAGTGGGCTCGCATTACGTGTTCCGCGGATTTCTGCAGGTATACGACGATTTCGCAGGCGAAAACGGCCAGGAGGTAAACGAGGAAGAGTCCATTATTCCCGAAGGCCTTGAGGTCGGGGATGCGGTCGTTCCGCAGCAGATCGATCCGCATCAGCATTTTACAAAACCGCCTCCGCGTTTCTCCGAAAGCAGCCTCGTGCGCGAACTCGAGGCAAACGGTGTCGGAAGACCGAGTACGTACGCACTTATAGTCAGCACGATTCAGGATCGCGGCTACGTCGAGCAGCAAAACCGCCGCTTCCACGCCACGACCCTGGGCATGGACGTGAGCAAGATGCTCACGACATACTTTGACTCGCTGTTCAACGTCGACTTCACCTCGAGGATGGAACAGGAGCTTGACACCATCGCTTCTGGCGAATCCACCTATCTCAAGGTGATGAATGATTTTTATGATCCTTTCATGAAGCTTCTCAACAGCGTTTCGCCCGAAGAAGCGCGTCTTCAGGAAGAAACTGAAGAAAAGTGTGAGAAATGCGGCAGCATGATGATTATCCGTTGGGGCAGAAACGGGAAATTCATGGCCTGCAGTGGCTATCCGGAGTGTAAGAATGCCAAGCCTCTGCCCGGTGAAGCAGAAAAAATGAAAATCGATGAGCCCTGTCCGGACTGCGGAGGAGAACTGACTCTGAAACAGAGCCGGTACGGAAAGTTCATCGGGTGCAAGAGTTACCCCGACTGCACGTTTACACGTCCGATTACCCTCGGCTTCAAATGTCCGAAGTGTAACACCGGAGAAGTTGTCTCGCGTCTGACCAAGACCAAGCGCACATTTTACGGTTGCACCGAGTATCCGAACTGCGATTTCACCTCCTGGGACAGGCCCGTTCCCAAGGCTTGCCCTTCATGCAAAAATTCATATCTTCTAGCAAAGTACACCCAGAAAAAAGGTGAATTTCTGAAGTGTCCCGAGTGCAAAGAAGAATTCACGAAGGAACTTGATCCGTTCGACCCAAACCAGGTCGCAGCGTAATACGGATCCGTATGACTGACACGATTCTGCGTTTCCGCGAATACCTGATCGTGGAGCGGAATGCTTCCGATCACACTGTTACCGCCTACAGCAGAGATCTCAGACAGTTTCACGACTGGCTGACGACGTGGACGGAAGGCAGTGAAATCGATCTCGATGCAGTGGATCGGAATACCATCCGGACCTGGCTCGGGAGTCTTGCGGAGAAAGGCCTGAGCAAACGCAGCATCAGCAGAAAGGTGACGGCACTGCGGACGTTTTTCCGCTTCGCCGAACAGCGCGGCTTCGCTGATCGCGACCCGACAACCGATCTGCACTCCCTGAAGATTGACAAGTCGTTACCAACATTTCTCAATGAAGACGCCCTTTCCGCTCTCCTGAAGCTGCCGGACACGGCAACTGCCGAAGGCGCACGTGATGCAGCGATCCTTGAACTGTTCTACAGTACCGGGATGCGGCTCAGTGAACTTGTCGCTCTGAACTGGAGTGACATTCGCACGGAAAACGCAACGGTGCGTGTCCTGGGGAAGCGAAGAAAAGAGCGCATTCTGCCTGTTGGCGAACATGCGCTGCGCGCCATTGAGCACTATCGAGCATTACTAGACCGAAAAGTTCTTCACGATCGTTTTACCATCAAGGATACTGAAGCTGTTTTTCTGAACAACCGCGGCAGTCGACTCTCGGGTCGAAGTGTGTATTCCATCGTCCACGACCTCCTTCGGGCGGTCAGCGATCGCAGCAAGTGCTCGCCGCATGTCCTGCGTCACAGTTTCGCCACGCACCTTCTGAATCGAGGTGCGGACCTGCAGGCCGTACGTGAACTGCTTGGGCACGAGAGCCTCTCCACCACGCAGATCTACGCGCATGTGACAACTGACCACTTGAAGCGCGAGTATGCCAAAGCGCATCCGCGTGCATGATTCAACTACCTTTTAAAGGAGCGTACCATGAACGTCCAATTCACCGCACGCCATTTCAAGGCCCATGACGGCCTCAAGCATTATGCTCTGCAGCAGGTGTCTACGCTCAAGAAATATTATGACGGCATCGTTACGGGGAATGTGATCCTCCGATTTGAAAAACCCAAGGACTCGATAAAAATCGCGGAGATCAACCTTGCGGTTCACGGAACGAAACTCGTCGCCATCGAGAAATCAGAGAACTTCTATAAATCCATTGATAATGCAGTAGACAAATTAGAGCGGCAGCTTCTCAAGTATAAGGGCAAGCGGCGCGGACTCTAGATTGTTCGTTCCTTACATGTGTCGTATTTTGTGGGCGGTTATCCGCCCACTTTATTTTTGAGCCATGGCATCACCCAGCGACCCCCTGAAAAATCTCAAGACGCTCGACAAAAGCAACCTGAGTGTCCGTCGGTTCTTCGAGAAAAACCGCGAACGCATTCAGCTTACCTCAGCAAATGGGCTGCATGAGAGCGAGCGCGAGATCACGGATAAGAATCTGCATCGACCCGGACTCGCACTTGCCGGGTATGTCGAGCTGTTTACCTACCATCGTGTGCAGGTCTTCGGCAATACAGAAATCAATTATCTGCGCTCCCTGTCCGATGAAGACCGGGTCCGGACCTTCAGCCGGCTGTTTGAATTCTCGATTCCCTGTATCGTGGTGACGAACGGAACCGAACTCGAGCCGAAGCTCCTCGATATCGCGACGAAGAATGATGTGCCGGTTTTCGTCTCACAATTTGAGACTACGAAGGCCTACTACTACATGAGCGACTTTCTCGATGATCAGTTTTCCCCCCAGTCGGTTATTCATGGAGCGTTCATCGACGTCTACGGTGTTGGTGTGCTGTTCATCGGTCGGTCCGGAATCGGCAAGAGCGAGATCGCGCTCGACCTCGTGGAGCGAGGGCACAGGCTGGTTGCAGATGATGTCGTGGTCGTCACGCAAAAAGGTGAGGGAATCCTCATGGGTTCCGGCACGGACCTCGTGAAGCATTTCATGGAAATCCGGGGCCTTGGATTGATCGATATCCGCTCGATGTTCGGCATCCGCGCCATCCGTTTCCAGAAGCGTTTGGAGATCATCGTGCGGCTTGAAGAGTGGGATGACAGCAGCGAGTACGAACGCATCGGTCTGGATTCCACCGAGGTGGGGGTCCTCGGAGTGAACCTGCCTCTCGTCCAGCTCCCCATATTTCCAGGGAAAAACGTCACCGTGATCACGGAGGTGATCGCCCTGAATTATCTGCTCAAGCATTACGGCTATGATGCGGCGCTGCAGTTCTCGCACAGGTTGAAAGACCGTCTTGAGCAGCGCGCCAACCGTCCTTCTGACGATCGGGCGATCGATTGGTTTGAGCACGATTTCGAGTGAATTAGTTGATTTTTACAGCTCTTTTCTGTTTTTTCAATTAAGAGATACACGGATATTCCAACGCGTCACGCCCACTCTTAAATACTCCATACTAGACTACGGAGGTTGTATGTCTCCACGGATTCTGTTCGTTGCCGTACTTTGCTGCGGACTGTTCGTCTCATGCGGGAAAAAATCCGGAGAAAAGGACCCGATGAGCGAAACTGCTGTCGTCGCGCTCTCCGGTGATGCGGACAATTTCAACCCGGTGGTGTCGAATTCCTCCACATCGAGTGATATCCAGGGGAATATCTACCCGGCAATGTTTGACGTTTCCTTCGATCTCAGGGAAGGGAAGCTCAAATTCGAACCGGCGCTCGTGTTGCGCGCCGAGTTCCAGAACAATGGAAAAGACGTCGTCCTGCACCTGCGGGATGACGTACGCTGGGAAGACGGAATGCTCGTCACCCCTGAAGACATCAAATTCAGCTATGCACTCTACGGGAATCCCGCCGTCGCCAGCCCGCGTGCGAATTATGTCGAAAGCATGATCAAGACCGACGGCCGCTTCGATGTGGACAAGAGTATCGAGATCATCGACGACAGCACGATGGTATTTCATTTTACCAAGCAGTACCCGCTGCAGCTCTTCCACCTGAACCTTTCACCGATTCCGAAGCATATTTACAAGAATGCAGACCTGGCCTCGCTGCGCTCCAATCCCGCCAACGAGCGTCCGGTCGGTGCAGGTCCGTTCAAGCTGGAGGAATGGGTGCGCCAGCAGGAGATCGTTCTTGCGAGGAATGCGAAATGCGCACTTCCGTACCCGGCAAAACTCGAGCGCGTTGTATTCCGCATCATCACCGAGCCGACAACCCGTCTGACGGAATTGAAGAAGGGCGAGATCGATGTGATGCGCCCGGTGTATCCGGATGACGTCAAGGACATCCAGGAGCAGAATCCTGATATCAAACTTCTGACTCTTCCTCCTCGCAGCTATGAGTATATCGGTTGGATGAACATCGATATCGATGAATACCACAGCAGCGGCAAGGAAGTCATCAAGCCCCATCCGCTGTTCGGTGATCGTCGTGTGCGCCAGGCCCTGACCTATGCGATCGATCGGAAAAATATCATGGAGCAGGAACTCGGCTCGTTCGGCGAACTCGCCGTTACCGATTTCTCGCCCATTTTTCGTTGGGCGATCAAGCATGATCTGATTCCGTATCCCTTTGATCCCGAGAAATCACGTCAGTTGCTGCGCTCTGCAGGATGGAGCGATAGTAACGGAGACGGGATCCTCGACAAGGGCGGCAAGAAATTCGAGTTCACCCTGCATTACAATATCGGTAACAAACGTCGCGAGTACGTGGCGACCATGGTGCAGAAATCGCTCAAGGATGTCGGCATCAAGGTCAATCTGCAATCCGTGGAACCCGTGGTGCTGTATCAGAATATCGAAGATAAACTGTATGACGCCTTCATTGCAGGGTTCTCGGTCGGACTCGCCATCGACCCGGCAAGCCGCTGGGGCGAAGTCGACAAGCCCTTCAATACCGTGGCATTCCAGCACCGGCGTATCACCGAGCTGCTCAAGCTTGGCCTTCATGTGAAACGTGAACGCGAAGCGGGCCCGTTCTGGAAGGAAATTCAGTCTATCCTGCACCAGGAACAGCCCTGCACGTTCATGTACTGGGTGAAGGATATCGTCGGACTCAACCGCCGCCTCAAGGGCGCGAATCCCAATGTTCTCGGTGTGACAAATCGCATGTGGGATTGGATGATCGGAGATCCCAACACCTACGTGACCTATTGATCCACTGATTCACCTGTCCCAGCCAGGGAACGGTCCATCGTGATCAGATATATCATCAAACGTGTCATGTCAGCAATCCCGTTGTTATTCGGATTGCTGACATTCACGTTTTTTATCATTCGACTTGCCCCCGGGGATCCCATGTCGCTGTACATACAGGCGGATGTGGATCCGATGTATGCCGAGAATCTGCGGAATACCCTGGGACTCAATGATGCCCTCCCGCTGCAGTACGTGAAGTGGGTCAAGGGCATGCTCACCGGCGAACTGGGGATGTCGTTCAGCAAGCACGCCGATGTCAGCCGCATCCTCGCAGACACGATTCCCAATACCCTGCTGCTGACGGTCTTCGCCCTCTTTTTCAACTTTCTGATCGGGATCGCGCTCGGCGTTACGACCGCGCTGAAACGCGGCAGCGCAACCGATCATATCGTGAATGTTTCATCGCTGTTCGTTTATTCGATGCCCGAGTTCTGGCTCGGACTCATGCTCATCCTGGGCGTGTCTCTTCAGCTCGACCTGCTTCCGGCTTCAGGGATGCATTCGCCGCTGGCAAAATACCTGAGCTTCCCGGAGTACGTCTGGGACGTACTCCAGCACATGGTGCTGCCGGTCTTTGTGCTCGGGGTCGCGTCTGCCGCGGCAACCGGCAGGTATATGAGGGGAAGCCTGCTGGAAGTTGTCAACCAGGACTATGTGCGTACCGCGCGCGCCAAGGGGCTGAGTGAATTTCTGGTCATCGGGAAGCATGCGCTCCGAAATGCGCTTATCCCCATTATCACGCTGCTCGGACTCTCTCTCCCGTTTCTCCTTGGAGGCGCAGTCATCGTTGAAACGGTGTTCGCCTGGCCCGGGATGGGTAAGCTGACAGTCGATGCGATTTTCGCGCGTGATTACCCACTCATCATCGCCTGTACCCTCGTCTCGGGGGTCATGGTCATCGCAGGTAATCTGCTCGCTGATATCCTTTACGCAATTGTCGATCCGAGGATCCGCTATGACTAGCCGGAGGACGTCATTGCTCAAGGTGTTCGTCTGGGGCAGAAGGAATATCCCGGGATGGGGCTTCTATGCACGAGGCAGCAGGAAGTTCGGAGCGTTGCTGCTCATGTACTTCCTCGCCTTTCCGGTGATCATCCTACTCAACCTTGACCAGTTTCTGATGGTGATCGAGTCGATGGCGCTCAGTGCGTTTCTGCTCGCAATGGATTTCGACCATCACACGTTGTTCGTTCGCGGTGATGTAATCGAGCACTATCTCGCCACGATTTTTCTTGTTGTCATGCCCGTGCTGCTCTGGTGGCTGAACCGCCGGCACATGCGCACGCTGGCGGAGGACCGGGATATACACGAGCTGAGTCAGTGGGCGCTCGCCTGGCGTGAATTCAAAAAAAACAATATTGCAGCCTCAGCCCTGGTGTTCATCATACTGCTCTACACCACGGCGTTTCTCTGTCCCTACATCGCACCGTATCACCCGAATGCTTTTCAGGATGGACTCGTGACCAAATTCCGGGCACCATTCAGCGAGGTGACCATCCTGTACCTGAAAGAGCCTCGTGTACGTCCGCTCGGTACCGAGGCGCTGCAGATGAGGTCGGAGTATCCGAGCGTGGTGGGTGATCTCGTGCGAACGAACATCGCTCTTACCGATGACGGCTTCAGTAAGGAGCGCACCGTAGCGGCATTTCGCGTCGAAGCGGCGAATGTGAAGGCGACGGTAGGTGACAGCCTGGTTTCGATACCGATCGCCACACTCGCGGGAAGCATACCCGAAGAGTTTTCAGGGACGCGTTTCCATCTTATGGGGACCGACAGTTACGGCAGGGACATTCTCAGCCGCATCATCTATGGATCGCGTGTCTCGCTCAGTCTTGGCTTCGTTGCGGTGCTTCTCTCTGTGTCGCTCGGAACGCTGATCGGGCTGCTTGCAGGGTACTACGGAAAATACGCCGACAGCATCCTCATGCGGCTGGTCGACATTCTGCTCGCATTTCCTGCGCTCTTTCTCATCCTGATCATCATTTCAGCCTTCGAGAGCATTGCCGTACCCCGGGTTGTACTCATTGTACTTGTGCTCGGACTGACCTCGTGGATGGGTATTTCGCGTCTTGTGCGCGGTGAAGTGCTTTCCGTCAAGGAGCGGGAATTTGTACTCGCCGCCCGCGCGCTGGGAATCGGGCATGCGCGCATCCTGTCGAAACACATCCTGCCCAACATTCTCACACCCATCATCGTGAACGCCACGCTGCGGATCGGGGGGATCATTCTCGTCGAAGCAGCGCTGAGCTATCTGAATATCGGCGTACAACAGCCGACCGCGAGTTGGGGAAATATCATTTTCGAGGGAAAGGACTTTCTTTCCCACGCCTGGTGGATCTCCACATTACCGGGCTTTGCTATCGTCCTCGTCGTCGTTTCTTTTAACCTTGTAGGCGACGGCTTGCGAGACTCTTTTGATCCCATGCTGAACAATGAACGACTGTAACGGAGAAACACATGACGAGTGTTGAACAGCACAAGCTTGTTCGCGAACTGCGAGACGTCGAGATGCGCATGAATCGCGAAGAGCAGGAAATGTTCGATATGTTCCGAAAAAGGGACAAAGACGATGAAGACCTCGATGAGATCTCCAAGAGGAAACTCAAGGAGCTGTACGAGAAGTACGTGGTGGCCTTCAGGCCGAAGGGAAATCCCCTCGATGCACTGTTCGGGAAGAAGCCCTGAGCGCATTGTCCGGCGTAGCCCTATTGTGTATTTTCCTTCCGTGCGGGCGGCAACGAGCCCGTTTTTTACATTCGTTTACTGCCCGGTGGCACTGTGAAAGAGCAACAGCGTAATGAAATAAAAGTCGGACTGACGGTCGTTACCGGTCTGATCATCATCCTTGTCGGATTCTCCTATTTCAAGGATTGGAGCGTGGGTCGCTCGGAGTATTCCATCCGCATGCATTTTCCCACCTCAGCCGGATTGGATGTCGGTGACAAGGTGAGCGTGAACGGAGTGCGCGCCGGCAAAGTCCTCAGCGTGGACCTGCGCAATGGGGGGGTCGATGTCGAAGCCGTGATCAGCAGCGACGTCGAAGTGAAGGAGCACGCGATTCCGGTCATTCAAATGCTGGAACTGATGGGGGGGAAGAAAATCGATATCGTCCAGGGCGCTGATGGTGCTCCTCTTCCCGCTGGCGTCGTGCTGGAGGGGAGGGTGGATCCTGATGTGGCGGGCGCCCTCGGGCTCCTGGGTGACATGCAGGGGAATGTGAAGGACATCGGTGTACAGGCAGATTCCCTGCTGCGGAGCATCAATGCCATCGTCGGCGATCAACAGTTTATTTCTTCGTTGAAAGAGACCGTAAACAACCTGCATGCCGTCAGCAGCGAGCTGCGCGGCTACATGGGGAGGAACGGGGCGAACATCGAAAAGCTTACCGTGAATGTTGTTTCTCTGACTGGCCGTATGGATACCCTGCTTGCCGAACTTCAGCCCGCGGTGTCCGGCAGTCTCGAGAAATCAGACGCCGTGCTTTCCGGAGCAGATTCTCTGATCACTGAAGTACGTACGCTCGTCCGGGAAGTCCGGGACTCACGCGGTCTGCTGCACACAGCGCTGCACGATACCACGCTGGTCCACCGTCTCGATCGCATGCTCGTGAAGCTCGACACACTCAGCAGCATTCTCATAGAGGGCGAATTCACAACCAATATCGATCTTTTCTGATCGTTTGACTTTCATCCGATTTCAACACACATTTACCGTATTCAAGAAATATGACTGCCGCGGCGGAATCGGTATGTCCTGAAAGGTCGCCGCGTGGGAGGTCCCGGATTGAGCTTCATGATCTATTTCATCAATATGGAGGTATTATGAGTCTCGTTGACCGTGCAAAAAATATTATTGTATCCCCGAAGAGCGAGTGGGAAGTAATCGCCAGTGAGCAGGCGGACATGGGAGGTATCCTGACCGGATACGTGATTCCGATGGCTCTGATTCCGGCGGTGGCAGGATTCATCGGCTACGGATTCATTGGAATCATGGGCGTGTCGGGAATCACCTGGGGAATCGCACACGCGCTGATCTCACTGATTTCGACTATCGTTGGTGTACTGATAACCGCATTCGTCGTGGATCTGCTTGCACCCAATTTCGGTTCGGAGAAAAATCTTGGTCGCGCAATGCAGCTCGTGGCATATGCGTATACTCCGGCCTGGGTTGGTGGCATTCTGGGCATCTTCCCGGCGATTGGCTGGCTTGGCGGGCTCTTTGGCCTCTACGGAATCTACCTGATGTATCTCGGCTTCCCGCACACGATGAAGACGCCGCAGGACAAGGTCATCATCTATATGATCGTGACTGTCGTTATCCTGATGGTAGTGTACTTTGTTCTCGCCGCGATCATCACCAGCATCGTTTTCGGAATTTTCGGTCTGAGCATGTTCAGCATGATGTGATCGCCCTTCGCGTAATACATTAAAAAAGCCCCTCCC